>JAZQQD010000138.1:0-6152 GCA_045628895.1 Faecousia sp. | reverse complement strand
CGCCTGCGCCGAAGCAGGGGCCGCAGAAGCACTCACGGAGGATGGCACCGGCAGCGATCAGGTCATGAGCGCGGCCGTTTTTCATCAGCTGTGCCAGAGCGGGCATGGAGCCGGGGTACACAGACAGAGTGAAGGCACCGTTGCCGCAGGACTTGCCGCGGAGGATATCGGCAGCAGCGCAGATGGAATCGTAAGTACCGCCGGAGCAGCCGGCGATCTCGCCCTGCTCAACCCAGATGGAGCCGTCAGCATGCAGCTTGCTCATAAGATCCATCTTCACGCCCTTGAGCTGCTTGTTGGCAGCCTCCTGGACCTCGTGGAGAATGTCGGCAGCGTTAGCCTGCAGCTCGTGGATGGTGTAGGTGTTGGAGGGATGCATGGGCATTGCGATGGTGCACTCTACGGTGGACAGATCCACATAGACGCAGCCGTCGTAGTAAGCGACTTCAGCGGGAGCTACCTTCTTGTAGTCCTGGGGACGGCCGTGGATCGTGTAGTAAGCCTGGGTCTTCTCGTCGGTAACCCAGATGGAAGACCAGCAGGTGGTCTCAGTGGTCATAACATCGATGCCGTTACGGTACTCGATGGGCAGGTTGGCAACGCCGGGGCCAACGAACTCCATGACCTTGTTCTTCACATAGCCGTTCTTGTAAACAGCGCCGATGATGGAGAGGGCAACGTCCTGTGCGCCGACACCGGGACGGGGGGCGCCGGTGAGGTAGATGGCGATAACGCCGGGACGGGCAAAATCGTAGGTTCTGCCGACCAGCTGCTTTGCCAGCTCGCCGCCGCCTTCGCCAACAGCCATGGTGCCCAGAGCGCCGTAACGGGTGTGGGAGTCGGAGCCCAGGATCATGCGGCCGCAGCCTGCCATCATTTCACGGTTGTAGGAGTGAATGTTGGCCATGTTGGTGGGAACATAGATACCACCGTACTTATGAGCAGCGGAGAGAGCGAACTTGTGGTCGTCCTCATTGATGGTGCCGCCAACAGCGCACAGGGAGTTGTGGCAGTTGGTCAGAACATAGGGCAGGGGGAATTCCTTCATGCCGGAAGCTCTGGCAGTCTGGATGATACCAACATAGGTGGTATCGTGGGAGGTCATGGAATCAAACTTCAGCTGCAGAGCATCCATATTATCCACGGTGTTGTGAGCCTTCAGAATACCATAAGCCATGGTGCCCTTTACGGCTTCTTCCTGAGAGACGGTCTTGCCGGTCTTTGCGGTGACTTCTCTGGGATCGGTACAGATTTCGGTACCGTTTACCAGATAAACGCCGGTTTCATAGAGTTTCAGCATTTCGATTTCTCCTTTTATTTTTAATACCCAGCAGCGTGCAGGGCAGAAATTACTTAGAAATTGGTGCTTGTTTTCTTTCTGTCTGTATTATATAATCCTTTTAGTATTGATGCAACAGATATTCTTTTATATATCCCATCGGATTTTCCGATGGGACAGGAAATAATAGACAAAAACGGGAGGCAGTTTTTATGGAACTGAAGGAACTGGAGTATGTGATGACCATTGCGGAGGAAGGCAGTATCAGTCGGGCCGCAGAAAAACTGTATATGGCCCAGTCCAGTCTCAGCCAGTTTCTCTCCCGTTATGAGGCAGAACTGGACGTTAAGCTATTTATGCGCACCGCTTCCGGTGTGCGTCTCACCCGCTCCGGTGAAATCTTCGTCAGGAATGCCCGGCTGATGCTGCGGCAGTACCATCAGATGAAGGGCGAACTTTCCGACATCAAAAGCCTGATCAGCGGCCGGATTGAATTCGGCATCAGCAGCATCTGGGCCACCCATATCGTCCCCAAAGTCCTGCCCAAATTCCGGGAGCAATACCCCGGCATCGATGTGATCATCCACGAGCACAACACCTACCGACTGCAGGAGCTTCTTGCCTCCGGCGACCTGGATATGGCTCTGGTAGTGGTCCGCAGCAATCTGGTAGGACACACCCACTCTGCCATCATGCGGGACGAGGTCTTCGTTGCTGCCCGAAAGGATCACCCCATTTTAGCCAAGGCGAATCTGCGGCCGGACGGCAGAGGCTGGGTGGATTTTTCCGATGCAGCCGATTATGAATTCCTGCTGACCCAGAGAACCACCATGCTGGGTTCCACCGCAGAAAACCTGTACAACGCCTGCGGCAAGGCACCCCTTGCCAAGAACCGGGAGCTGACGGCCCCCGTCGCGTTAAGTATGGCTCAGTCCGGATTGGGCCTGGCCCTCACCTACCGCACCTGTGCCGCCCAGGATCCTCAGATGGTGTATCTGGGCATTGGTGAGAAAGGCACCTTTGTCAACCTGGCATTGGAATATCCCTCTACCGACTACCGCAGCCGGGCAGTCCGGGCACTGGACCGGATCATTCACGAAGTACTGGATCAGAGCGACCAATAAAAAACGGACACCCGAAAGGATGCCCGTTTCTGCTATATCGTTCGTTAACCGTAACCCCATGTACGCAGCTCCCATGCTCCACCATCGGTACGAGCAAGCCACCACTGCCAATCGGTATATTCTTCGTCAACGCGCCACGCTCCGCCCCCCTCCTTTGGGGATTGGAAATCGCTGAGGAAGGCAATGCACTGGGTATAATTCCGCTCCAGGCCAATCCCGGCAGCCAGATCATTCAGCCATTTTACCCTCTCGGAATTGCACATTTCGTCCGATTGATAGGTGATTCTGTGCATCGTGCAGCCTTCCCAGGTTGCAAATTCCTCGAGAATCACCTCGATGGCAGCATTGATCTCCTCTTCCGTATAAATAGCGGAGGTTGTTCCGTTCTCCACCTTAGGCTCTTCCTTCGGGCCAGGATTATCCTGTCGATAAGCTCTTAACTCGTCCCACCAGAGGAAGGACTGGAAGTGCGCATTCTCATCCGGGTGGATCATGCAATGCTCAAAGTTTGCAGAGACATAACCATAAACGGAAAACCGTTCCCCGGTGAGACTGTTATAGTATTCCGCGCGGTAGTTGTTCTCTCCCAGCTCCGTCCGCTGCCAATGATACAGGCCAGCTTCATACATCTCCCGGCCCATTTTACTCGTACTCAGGCTCTCGAAGCTGTCATACAAATTCGCATACCGCTCTGCAGGGGTCTCATAGCCGTTTGGAGTGTAGAAGATCGGTTTATTCCACTTCTTTGACGCGTATTCCTCCCATATTGGGTACATAAGATCCACCGTCGCTTCCACATTGGAGATCACCCGGAAGGTATAGACATTGCCGCCGTTGCAGTCCTTCCCCCTGCCTAAGCCCGAGATCATCACATCCAAGGTTCCGTCCGGCAGGAACAGGCGATACAGCGCATCGGTCTCGGAATCAATAGAGGCCGTAAAGAACAGGCAGTTTTCCCAACAGACCAGCTGCCGGCTCTGCATTCGACCATAATTGTCCTCATGCAGGATCTTAATTTTGCTTTGCTCATTGTTGGTCTGGATCAGGTACCGGCCGTCCTCGCTGATTACAAACACATCGTCACCAACGATGGAAACGGTCTTTGCCGTAATGCCGTTCCAGTTAAAATTCTTATCCGCAAACTGCTTGAATCTGGGATCGGAAATATAGGTTCTGCCGTCAAAGTCCGAATAGTCCAAAGGCAAGGGTCGAACGGTAGAAAAATAGGCTTCATAATTTTCCGCAGGGGAATCGGTTTGGAATTGTGTCAGCGCATTTTCCAGCGCAGGCAGGAGGCCCTCCATTTCCAGATTCACGATCTTGCCTTCCCGGTTCACAGTCACCCGGTGCAGATAGGGGAAGTGGATATAGATATCGTCCTTCCAGACTCCATAGGTGGTTTGCACCTCTCCTGCCCAAAGACCGTCCCCCACTTCCTCCAGACCGAACAGATAGACCATACTGGCCGTGGAAACACCGCATCCCTTTGCATTCGCCGTTTGCCACAGGCGGATGACCACTGGATCCCTTAAAAGCTGGGCTTCAAATTCTTCGGTCTCCGCAAATCTGCCCAACCGCAGATAATCGGCATAGGCTTCCTCGGTAAAGCCCACATCTCTCAGTTTTTCAAACCGGGTGTATATGGTGACAGTATCCGGGTCGGGATGATCCTCCGTCCGGAAATAACCGAAAAGGAAATTGGCGACCTTATCATTTACTCTGTCCAGCATTTCTCCTTCCGAAAGGACGGTTGTGGGGCTTGTTGTTTCCACAGGCTCCTGCACGCTGGGTAAATCTGCGGGCTTCTGGATTTCCGGTTTTTCCTCTTCTTTTTCCGAAATCGCTTTGATATACTCCACCATCGGCTCTACGGCATCCCGCTCTGCCAAACGATAGAAGAATGTGCCGGAATTCTCTTCGGTGTACACCGTGACCAGTCCACTGGAAGACAAGGTAATGTCGCAGCTTCTCGTCCCCGGTTCCAACACCAAAAACACGGAAGCACTCACCGATCCTGCCCTGTCACTCCAGCTTGTGACTTCCCAAGGCAGTAAGTTTCGAACATCCCCACGGAAATGCAGACCGGAAAGCATTTCCATGAGCTTCTCCATCTCTTCGTCCGAAAACGCACTCACAATGCTCGTATGGGGATCATTGTCAGAATCACACCAATGGGACGTTCCCCCTTGATTTGATTTCAGAGGGTAACGATCCATTCTGGTAATCTCTTCAAAGCTGAATTTCCGCAGGCTGAAAACCGGTGTCTCTGTGGGTCTGGTTAAAAATCCAACGCTCAGGAACACCGTCACCAGCAAGACGATAAGGATCATCCAGAAGGCAGGTTTTTTGTAATTTAAGATGCTTTTCACCCGGTCAGCAACGCCGTTTTCGCCAAATGCCACCGGGCAGGCGGAGATCCATTTTTCCTTGGTGGCACAGGCGACCAGAGCTCGGGAGTATGCCGCGCGTTCCTGCGTACTCATATTGCGGAAAACACGTTCATCGCAGGCTGACTCAATATCCCGGTTCAGCAGAAAATATGCCGCCCACAAAATGGGGTTGAACCAGTAAACTGACAAAAGCAGGAAGGCCAACAGCTTCCACAGATAATCGTTCCGGGCAATATGCGCCCGCTCATGGGCCAAAATCAGCGGAATATGCTCCGGCTCCAAATTTTCCGGCAGGAAAATGCGAGGTTCAATCAGACCGAATACAAAAGGAGAACGGATATTCTCGGAATAATACACCCAGTTATCACAACGGCTGTGCTTAACCTGTTTTGCAATTCGAAGATAGCTAAGTACAAAATAGAGAAACATGATGCCCACGCCAGAAAGCCAGATTCCGGCAAGGATGGGGAAAACATCGGTTTTTACAGTTGCAGGAGCCTCGGTCACCGTCTGACCGGTGACGATATAGTTGCTATCCTCTTGAACCACAGGCCGAAATCCGGAGGACATGGCTTCCCAGTATTCCGGGGTATTATCATGATAGATATGGGTTTCTCCCACATAGGACGCCTGCCAGCTTTCCAGCGCCGCCGTTCCGCTGATGGTCTCATTCATCAGCGACGCGGTAGACCGAATCGAAAAAGGCAGCAGCAGCCGCAAACCAACCAGCAGCCACAACAGGCAAAGCGACCACTTTGGAATTCGTTCGGATAGAAAGAATCGAATAAGCATCACCACCAGAGCAAGCAATCCCGCCTGCCAGCCAAGGGTCAGTACCTTTGAAAACAGTGCCGTCATTTTTCTCTCACCTCATATTCGTCAATGAGTTTTCGAAGTTCTGCCGCTTCCTCCGAGCTGATTCCCTTTCCTCCGGTAAAGGCAGAAAGGAAGCTGGGGAGACTGCCGCCAAAAAGCTTATCCACAAAGGCACGGCTTTCGCTGTGTTCCACCTGGTATTTTTTCACCAGCGAGGTAACCACAGCGTTTTCCGTTTTTACCACGCCACGCTCGGTGAGCCGTTTAATGACTGTATAGGTAGTGGATTTTTTCCAATCCAGTTCCTCCGCACACAGTCGCACCAACTCCGTGCTGGTCACAGGCTCATGCTCCCACAGAATATTGCAGAACCGCATTTCGCTGTCAAAAATTTTTGGACTTTCCATAGAACATTCCTCCCAGGTCTAATTCGTTCGTCCTGTTTCTAAAATAAGTCTAACTCAATAGACCCCTCATGTCAAGAAAAAAGTCCCGAATGCTGCCGCATTCGGGGTTTTTTCTGAAATTCTGAGGCATCCTCTG
>JAZQQD010000137.1:0-26032 GCA_045628895.1 Faecousia sp. | reverse complement strand
CCGATATCGAGTATCAGTTCCCCTTCGGCTCCGGCTGGGGCGAGCTGTGGGGCATTGCCGACCGCACCAACTATGACCTGGGCCGCCATCAGGAGGCCTCCGGCAAGAGCCTGGAGTACTACGACCAGGAAAAGAACGAGCACTACATTCCCTATGTCATCGAGCCTTCTCTGGGCTGCGACCGTGTGGCTCTGGCCTTCCTGTGCGAGGCTTATGACGAGGAAGTGGTAGGCCAGGATAAGAACGGCAAGGACGATGTCCGCACCGTGCTGCACCTGCATCCCGCTCTGGCTCCCTTCAAGGCTGCCGTCCTGCCCCTTTCTAAGAAGCTTTCCCCCAAGGCTGAGGAGATCTACTCCATGCTGCGGAAATACTTCATGGTGGACTTCGACGATTCCGGTTCCATCGGCAAGCGCTACCGCCGTGAGGACGAGATCGGCACTCCCCTGTGCATCACCGTGGACTTCCAGACCGTGGGCGATGACAATACTCCTGCTGACAACTGCGTCACCGTCCGTGACCGCGACACCATGGAGCAGGTTCGTATCCCCATCAGCGAGCTGAAGGCATATATCGAAGCCAAGTGCGAATTCTAAAAATCAAAACTGCCGCAGAAATGATCTGCGGCAGTTTTTTTACTTCCCTAACGAAAAAACATGTGCTATACTACCCCTAATCAGACAAAAAACGGAAAGGACCCGGATATTATGATCGGAACCATTGTCAATGCAGCCACCGTTGTGGCAGGCGGCGCCGTCGGCCTGCTGGCCAAGAAAGGAATTCCCTCCTACCTGGAGGATGCCATCCACAAGGCCATGGGACTGGCCGTTATCGTCATCGGCATGAACGGCGTCATCACCAATATGATCACCGTAGGCGAGGGCGGCAAGCTCTCCTCCTCCGGAGAACTGCTGCTGATCTTCAGCCTGGTGCTGGGGGTCATTGTGGGAGAACTTTTGAAGATCGACGACCGGCTCAACGGTCTGGCAGAGAAGGTGGAGAACAAGCTCCATCTGACAGGCTTTGCCGCCAGCTTCGTCAGCGGCACCCTCATCTTCTGCGTGGGCGCCATGACCATCATCGGCTGCATCAACGACGGCCTTCGAGGTGACCCCAGCGTCCTGCTGGTCAAGAGTACCCTGGACGGCATTACCAGCATCGTGCTGGCCGCAACCATGGGCCCGGGTGTTCTCTTCGTGTGCATTCCTATCCTGCTGTACCAGGGCGGCCTGACCCTCCTGGCCGGGGTGCTGGAGCCCTTCCTCCAGGGTGCCCTGCTGGATCAGATCTGCGCCGTGGGCTATGTGATGGTGGCCTGTATCGGCATCAATTTCATGGGCACCTTCCGCATCAAGACCGCCAATCTGCTGCCGGCCCTGCTGGTGCCACCCCTGTGGGCATCTGTCAGCGGCTTCATCCATTGATGGGCAGAAAATAAAAAAGCCCCCGGAAACTATGTTTCCGGGGGCTTCGTTGCGATTATTTCATTCTCAGGATCCGGAAGGAGTTCAGCAGACACAGCATGGAAACGCCGGTATCGGCGAACACTGCCAGCCACATATTGGCAAAGCCCATCAGGCCCAGAGCCATGACTACGACCTTAATAGCAAGGGCGAAGTACACATTCTGCCAGGAAACCCGGGAGGTTGCCTTGGCGATGGCGATGGCCTGGGGAATGGCATCCATGGAGGAATTCATAAACACCACGTCAGCAGCCTCGATGGCAGCATCAGCACCGCTGCCCATGGCAGCGCCCACATCGGCACCGGCCAGAACAGGAGCAGCGTTGATGCCGTCGCCCACGAACATGACAGCGCCGTGATTCTCACGGATCTGGGTCAGGTGGGTCAGCTTATCCTGGGGCATCAGCTTGGCGTGGACCTCGTCAATGCCGGTCTTGGCAGCCACATCCTCGGCGCTGTCCTGAGCATCGCCGGTGAGCATGGCGGTGATGATGCCCTGAGCCTTGGTCTTGGCGATGGCACCCTTGGCCTCTTCCTTGATGGTATCGGAGATCACCACATTGCCCACGAACTTACCGTCCACGGCCAGCAGGACTTCGGTACCGAAGCCGTCCTTCACATAGGAGGAAAGATCCACACCGAACTGATCCATGAGCTTCCGGTTGCCGGTGAGGACGGTCTTGCCGTCAACAACTGCCCGGATGCCCTTGCCGGCAATCTCTTCCATCTCGGCAGGGCGCTGGAAGGAGAGCTTCTTTTCCGTTGCGGCGGTGACGATGGAGGTGCCGATGGGATGGGTGGAGGTCATTTCACAGGCGGCTGCCATAGCCAGCAGCTCGTCAGCGGTGCAGGACGCACCCGGAGCGGGTACGGCACGCTGGACAACGAAGTTGCCCTTGGTGATGGTACCGGTCTTATCCATGACCACGGCCTTGATGTTGTTCAGACCCTCGATGGCAATGCCGCCCTTAAACAGGATGCCCTTCTTGGATGCGGCACCGATGCCGGAGAAGAAGGCCAGAGGCACGGAAAGCACCAGAGCGCAGGGGCAGGAGATGACCAGGAAGGTCAGAGCAGTAGTGATCCAGTACTCAGTGTATGCGGCGGTAGTTGCGTGATGGGTGGCAATGAAAGGCAGCTTCAAGCCAAATGCACCGCCCAGCACAGAGGGGATGATGGCAACAGCCAGAGCCAGGAACACAACAGCGGGGGTATAAATCCGGGAGAACCGGGTGATGAACTTGTCGATCTGGGGCTTGGAAGCAGCAGCGTTCTCCACAGAATCCAGAATACGGGTGACCATGGACTCTTCCAGAACCTTCTCGACTCGGATCTTCAGAACACCGTTGGTGTTCACGCAGCCGGAAACCACGCTGTCGCCCACGCCGGCCTTGACGGGCACGGGCTCACCGGTAACGGGAGAGGTATCCACACGGCTCTCGCCTTCCACAACGGTGCCGTCCAGAGGAATCCGATCGCCGGGACGCACCAGAACGATGTCGCCGACTTCGGCTTCACCGGCATCGATGACCCGGACGGAATCGCCGGAGCAGAGGTTCACCACTTCGGGACGCATATCCACGGCATCCATGATCTGGTTCCGGGACTGAGCGGTGGCCTTCTGCTCGAAGTACTCACCGATGCGGTAGAAGAGCATAACGCCCACGGCTTCGTCGAATTCCCAGGTGCCGGAGTACAGACCCAGGCCAAAGGCACCCAGAGTGGCAATGGCCATGAGGAAGTTCTCATCGAACATCTGGCCGCGCTTGATGTTGGACCAGGCGGTCTTGAGAACCTTGCCGCCCAGAATGACATAAGCGATGACAAAGAGAAGGCTTGCCCAGCTGGGACCCTCGGGTACCAGACCGGTATGGGAAGCGATAAAGGGAACGATGAAGATGGCAGCGCCGAGGAAGATCTCCCGCAGGGACTTCTTCATGGGATCCAGCGCAGGCTTTTTCTCCTCAGAGGATTCCTTCTTAGCTTCGTTCTTGGGAACGACGGTAACGCCTTCCTCTACCTCGTCGATGGCCTTCTGCAGGAACGCCTGCATGGAGGCAGCACCCCGGGCGGTGACGCGGAGCTGCAGGTTGGCATAGGTCACCACAGCCTCGTCGATCTCGGAAAGACTGTTCAGCTTATCCTCGATCTTCTGGGCGCAGTTGGGGCAGTCCAGACCCTCCAGGATATACACGGCGGTGGAACCGGAACCGCTCTTCTTCCGCTCTACTACGGTGATGCCCTCTTCCACCTCGTCGATGGCCTGCTGCAGCTTGGCAGCCAGGTTTGCCTCGGTAGAAACCACACGCATCTGCAGGTTGGCGTAAGTAACGGAAACAGCCTTTACATAGGGCAGGGTAGAAACCTTATCCTCAATTTTCTGAGCGCAGTTGGGGCAATCCAGACCCTCCAGCACAAAGACCTTGGCACCGGAGGCATCCTCTGCTCTGCTCTTCTTGGTGCGTTCTACAAGGGTGATGCCCTCCTCAACTTCGTCGATTCTCTTTTGAAGGGCAGCAGTCAGACCGCCGCTGACCTGCTTCGTTGCCACAACACGCATCTGGGTGTTGGCATAGGTTACAACGCAGTGAGAGATGAAGTCCAGACCGGATACTGCTCTTTCGATCTTCTGGGCACAGTTGGGGCAATCCAGGCCCTCCAGCACATAGACCCGTCTGTCCTCAGAGCTGTAGTCGTGAACCTTTCCGCACCAGCACATTCCGTCCTGAACGTGCTCCCGCTGAATGGACTCATGCCCACCGCAGCAGCCTTCGTGGTCGTGGTTATGGTGATGCTCATGTCCGTGATCATGGCCGTGGTCATGTCCGTGGTCATGGTGATGCTCGTGTCCATGGTCGTGGTCGTGATGATGCTCGTGTCCATGGTCGTGGTCATGGTGATGCTCGTGTCCATGGTCGTGGTCGTGATGATGCTCGTGCTCATGGTCGTGGTCATGATGATGCTCATGCTCATGATCGTGACCGCAGCCGCACTCTTCGTGGTCGTGATCGTGATGGTGCTCATGCTCGTGATCGTGACCGCAGCCGCACTCTTCATGCTCGTGGTCGTGATCATGT
Organism: Faecousia sp.; assembly: GCA_045628895.1. Classification (GTDB taxonomy): domain Bacteria; phylum Bacillota; class Clostridia; order Oscillospirales; family Oscillospiraceae; genus Faecousia. The sequence goes on along the minus strand of JAZQQD010000137.1, from coordinate 21,492 downwards.
TCGTGATCGTGCATTTTTTAACCTCCTTATACGCCCAGGGGCGTATTCATATTTGACAACAGGGAAAAAATAACATACAATCTATATGTTATCAAACAGAATGTTCTATAAATATTATAGAATCGGCAAAAGAATTTACAACAATTATTTTTGCTGCAATGTTCGTTACAGAACAAAAATCGATTTTTGTACGGGAGATGCCTATGGACAGACGACAGCAGAAAACCAGAACCGCCATTTTCAGCGCCTTTATTTCCTTGCTGGAGACCCGAAATTTCAGCACCATTACGGTGCAGGATATCATTGCGGAGGCCAACATCGGAAGAAGCACCTTTTATGCCCATTTTGAGACCAAGGATGCCCTGCAGGAGGCTCTGTGCCGGGAGCTGTTTGACCATATCATCGGCACTGCCATGGACAAGCAGGATACCCACGGCCTCTACTCCTGCACCAATGCCCCCAATTCCGTGATTCTGCATATCCTGAGGCACTTGCAGGAAAATGACGGCGGCATTCTGACCCTGCTTACCTGCCGGAACAATGAATTCTTCCTGCAGTATTTTCAGTCCGGCATGGAGCGGCTGGTGGCCACCCAGTTTTTGGAGGGACGGGAGACGAGAGTCCCCAGGGAGTTCCTCATCAACCATATTTCCGGCAGCTTCGTTGCCATGGTACAATGGTGGCTGAAGGGCGGCAGGACCCAGACTCCTGAAGAGCTGGATGCCTACTTCCGGGCGGTAACGGAACCGCTGCTGTAAAATTATCGTCTGCTAACTGAATTTCATTGGATTGCCGCCCAAAAGGGCGGCAATTTTTTTACTTGGAGCGTCTGGCGACGCAGTCGTCGTAGGTCCAGGCGGCGACCAGAGCCTTGAAGTCCTCGTAGGTGGCCTCCGGGGTCAGGCTGATGATCACGTCGTACAGGTCCTGATAGTTATAGGCATTGATGACGGCACCGCCGGCCAGGGCATACTGTACATCGTATTCCTCGCTGTTGGCAGCGGTCCAGAAGCCCTGCTGGAGCCGGAAGGCCTTGCCGTTTTCCCGGTAGGCTTCCGCATTGCCGGTGACGGCATTGAAGAGAGCTGCAAAGGCGGGGCCGATCTCGGACTGGTACTTGCCGGCCACATAGGAAATCTTGCCCTTCTTGAAGCCGAAATAGTTATCCTCGGAGAAGCAGTCGGTAGTACCGCAGGTAACATCGGATGCATTCAGAGCATCCATCAGAGGAGTGACCGGGATGGTTGCCAGAACATCGGTGTACTTACCGCTTACGATGGCGTTGGATGCTGCCTCACCGAACTGAGGAATCTCCATATAGCCGGGGCAGATGATGACCTTCAGCTCGCCGGCCTCCACCTCGGTAGCTTCGCTGACCATAGCCAGCTCGGAAGAAGACTTGCCGAACTGCACACCGTAGATCTCCTGGAGGCAGTTAAGGAAGGACACGGTACGAGCCAGGTGCATAGCGTTGCCCATGAAGGCACCGCCGGAGAGAATAACGAAGCTCTTGCCGTCACCCTTTGCCGCCATGGCGTGGGTCATATTCTCGGCAGCCTCAATTTCTGCCTCCGTTCCGGGGCCGATCTCGCCCAGGAAGTAGGGATTATCGGCGACAGACTGGAACTCGGCATCGGAAGCGTTGCCGGAAGCACGGATAACATACATACCCTTGCTGGCGCAGAACTCCACTTCCTTCTTGAGGTCGTTGGTGTAGAACAGCATGATGCCCTCGCAGCCGTTATCGGCACAGGTCTGGAGGAAGTTCATCATGTCCTCACCGCTGCCGATGGACTCGGAGTACAGGAAGGTGACATCCACGAAGCATTCCTTGATGTACTTATCCAGGTAATTCTTGAACATCTGTACCTGGGCATCCTTGACGTTGTAGGTGGCAACGCCGATCTTATGGAGGGAAAGGCCGGAGGCCTCTGCCTGCTGCTGCTCCTTTTCGCCGACGGTCATACCGCCGGTGCGGCAGCCGGCCACGGTCAGCAGCATGACAAGAATCAAAAGGACTGCAATGAATTTTTTCATTTCAGCATTCCTCCTTGAACAGATGGCAGGCAACCTCGTGATCCTCGCCGATGGTACGCAGGGTAGGACGCTTGATCCGGCAGATATCCATGCAATGGTCGCATCGATTCTGGAAGGGGCATCCGGGAGGTACGTCCAGGGGGCTGGGGATCTCGCTGTCGATACTCTCGATCTTCTTGGAGAAATCCATCTGGGGATCGAAAATCGACTTCAGCAGTGCCTGAGTATAGGGGTGCTGGGCCTTATCCACATCCTCACCGGGAATGACTTCCACGATGTTGCCTAAGTACATAACGGCGATCTGGTGGGCAAAGGCCTGAATGAGGCCCAGGTCATGGGCAATAAAGCCGATGGCGATATTTTTTTCCTTCTGCAGCTTTACCACCAGCTCAATGATGGTCTTCTGCACGGAAACGTCCAGAGCACAGGTAGCCTCGTCCATGACGATGAGCTCCGGCTCCAGAGCAATGGCTCGGGCAATGGCGATACGCTGACGCTGACCGCCGGACATATTGTGGGGGAACCGGTCGGCAAAGTCGCCGGGCAGCTCTACCATCTCCAGGTACTTCCGGGCAACGGCATCCTTCTCGGAGGCCTTGATCCGGCCGAAGTTCATGAGGGGCTCACAGATGATATCCCGGATCTTCATCTTGGGGTTGAAGGAACCGGAGGGATCCTGGAACACCATCTGGACATACTGCCGCATCTGCCGCAGCTCTTCGCCCTTGAGCTTGGTGATATCCTTGCCCTTGAAGATGATCTCGCCCTCGGTGGGCTTATCCAGGCATACCAGGAAACGCATGAAGGTGGATTTGCCGCAGCCGCTCTCGCCGATGAGGCCCAGGGTCTTACCCTTGTAGAACTTCAGGTTTATGTCGTTGCAGGCGGTGAGGAAGCGTCCGCCGGAGGCGGGGAATTTTCGGGTGACGTGCTTGGCTTCCAGGATCATATCCTTTTCATCAAACATAGCGCACACCTCCTAAGGAAGGAACTGCATCCAGCAGTTTCTTGGTATATTCGTTTTTGGTCTCATAGAGCATATGATTCCGGGTACCCATATCTTCGATCTCGCCCTGCTTCATGACCACCAGAAGGTCGGACATGTAGGCGGCAACGCCCAGGTTATGGGTGACCACGATGATGCTGGTGCCGAACTCATCCCGGAGCTCCATCATCTGACGGACGATCTGAGCCTGGGTGGTAACGTCCAGAGCGGAGGTGGGCTCGTCAGCCAACAGGAGCTTGGGCTGGAAGGTCATGGCCATGGCGATACCGACACGCTGACGCATACCGCCGGAGAGCTGGAAGGGGTAGGAATTCATGATGTTGTCGCCGCTGGGCAGACGCATACGCTCCAGCATTTTGATGCCCTTTTCCCAGGCATCCTTCTTGGAGATGCTTTCGTGGGTCTGAATGTACTCTACGAATACATCGCCGATCTTCCGGGTGGGATTCAGCATGGCGCCGCAATCCTGGAAGATCATGGAGATATCGCTGCCCCGGAGCTTGCGCCACTGGGCAGGGGTGTTTTGAAGCAGGGATTTGCCTTCGAAGAGGATGTCGCCCTCGGTAACCTTGCCGCCGCCGGCAAGCAGACCCAGAACGGCACGGATGACCGTGGTCTTGCCGGAGCCGGACTCGCCGACCAGGGCAGCGATTTGGCCCTGCTCCAGCGTCATGGAGAAGTTCTTTACCGTGGGACGGTCCTTGTAGGAAATGGTAATATTCTTTATTTCAAGCATGGTTCTCCTCCTTATTCATCCCGGGGGTCCAGAATATCCCGGAGGGTGTCGCCCAGGAGGTTAAAGACCACCACGACCACAAAGATAGCAGCGCCGGGATAGATCATCATCCAGGGAGCGTTGGAAATAAACTGACGGCCTTCGTTCAGCATCAGGCCCCATTCGGGAGTGGGCGGGGTAGCGCCGAAGCCCAGGAAGGAAAGACCTGCCAGCTCCAGCATCATGCCGCCGATATCGGTGGCTGCGGTGATGACCAGAGTGGGAATGACGTTGGGAACCATGTACTTGCCCAGAATATAGGGAGTCTTGGAGCCGGTGACGATGGCAGCTGCCACATAATCCCGGTTGCGGATCTTCAGAACCAGAGACCGGGCAAGACGGGCGTATTTCGTCCAGCTCACGAGAGAAACGGCGATGACGGCATTCTTCACGGATGCGCCCAGAATACCGGCGATGGCGATAGCGAACACCATACCGGGGAAGGCCACCATCATATCGGCAATACGCATGAGAATGGTATCCACCCAGCCACCGAAATAGCCTGCCAGCACACCCACGATGGTGCCCAGCACGAAGATGATGGCGACGACGGAGAGAGAGGCGGAAAGAGAGGTTCTTGCACCGTAGATGACACGGGTGAAGATATCACGGCCCAGCTTATCGGTGCCGAAGATATGCTTTGCGGAGGGTGCCTGGAGGGCATCCTTCAGAACGCCCTTAGCGGGGTCCACACCACCGGTGAGCACCGGTGCGAAAACGGCTGCAAGCACAATGAGGATTGCCAGAACGGCAAAGAGGCAGAAGGATTTATTCTTTTTCACAAAATTCATAAATTTCATGTCCTTACCTCTTTTCTCTCATTCTGGGGTCAACATAGTTGTAGGAAATATCCACCAGCAGGTTGACCAGCATGTAGATCAGGGAAATCCAGAGCACATAGCCCTGAATCAGGGGGTAGTCATAGGCAGTGATGGCACCCACCGCCAGATTACCCAGGCCGGGATAGGAGAAGATGACTTCTACCACGGCGGTGCCGCCCAGCAGGGAGCCCAGGGACAGGCCCAGCATGGTGATGAGGGGCAGCAGGGAGTTGGGGAACACATTGAGCCACAGGATCTTCCATTCCGCAACGCCACGAGCCCGGGCACCGGTGACGTAATCCTGGCTCAGTTCTTCCAGAATTGCCGTACGAACCTGACGGGTGTACTTTGCGGACATGGCAAAGGCCAGGGTGATGGAGGGCAGGATCAGATCCCGGAACTTACCGCCGGAGCAGACAACGGGGAGCCACTTGAGCTTCACGCAGAAGAACATCATGAAGAGCAGGCCGACCCAGAAGTTGGGCATGGACACGCCGAAGAAGGTGATGCCGCGCAGCGCGTAGTCCACGATGCTGTTCTTGTGCGTTGCCTGGGCCATACCGATGGGCACAGCCACCACCAGCATGATGACCATGGACATGAGGGAGAGCTTCAGAGTGGGCCACAGACGGTTGGCAAGCACGGTAACCACGGGCTTGCTGTAGGAGTAGGAGGTGCCGAAATTGCCCTGCAGGCAATGGAACAGCCAGTCGAAGTACTGTACCAGCATGGGGCGATTCAGACCCATTTCTTCCCGGACTTCCTGGACCAGTTCTTCGCTGGGCATAATGCCGGAGGCGGAGTACATGATACGAACAGGGTCACCGGGAGCCAAATAGGTGATCATAAAGGTCAAAAAGCTGATTCCGATAGCCACAATCAGGATCTGGAACAGCCGTTTGCCGAGTTGTTTTGCAGTCAAGGAACATATCTCCCTTCTGATTTATTTCGAGGGAATCTAAGCCTCCCCTGTGCAGGGGGAGGTGTCAGCAAAGCTGACGGAGGGGGTGTAATCTTGGAATTTTCTAAGCAGTTCCGTTATCAAACGAACCAGACACCCCCTCAGTCACCGCCCCATACTGCGGCGGCGACAGCTCCCCCTGCACAGGGGAGCCTTTGGAGCGTGAATTACTGCCAATGGCTCCCCTGATACAGGGGAGCCATTTTGCGTGAAACTTAGTTTGCAGCGGGGTAGATATCGGTGGTGATCCAGTAGTAGTCAGCAGTATTGATGGCTGCGCCGCCGATAGCAGAGTCGCGGGAGATCATGGAGGAGTTGTAGTAACCCAGAGGCAGAGCGGCTGCGTCATCAAGGAGCAGCTGCTGCATCTTCTGGATGATCTCCTTACGGGCTGCATTGTCGAAGGTCTGATCCAGCTCGTCAAACAGGGCGTCAAACTCAGCATTGTTCCAGCTGCAGTAGCCGACACCGGTACGCCACTCGTCAATGTACTCGGTGGGGTCACCGGTACCAACGGTGGTCCAGTTGGAGGAGTTCATATCGAAGTCACCGGACTGGTAGGAATCCCACTGGCCTGCGCCGTCGGAGATGACGAGGTCGATGTAGATGCCGATTTCGTCCAGCTGCTGCTTGATGGCCTCAGCAAAGGTATCCAGGCAGCGGTTGACATAGGTAACGTACTTCAGCTTGACAGGGGTGCCGTCGGGCATCTCACGAATGCCGTCGCCGTCGCGGTCGATGATTTCAGCCTCGTCCAGCATGGCGATGGCTGCATCCACATCGTAAGGATCGGGGTTCACGAGGTTCTCGTAACCGTAATCCAGGTTGGAGGGCAGGACGGAGTAGCCGTAGGTGTACAGGCCGCCAACGGTGACAGCGCACATGGTCTCGCGGTCCAGAGCCTTGATGATGGCGTGGCGCAGGGTCTCGTTGCTCAGCAGTCTGCCCTCAGCCATGTTGATATGGGTGATACCGGTACGCACGCCGGAAGCGACGGTAACGGTGAACTCGGGGTCATTGCGCAGGGTGTTCAGGTCAGCGATGTTGGTGATGTTCTCAGCCAGGTCGATCTGACCGGCCTGCAGAGCCATAGCCTTGGCGGATGCGTCGCCCATGTACATCAGCTCGATCTTGCTGTAGGGAACTTCGCTCTTCCAGTAGTACTCGTTACGGACAACGGTCATGCCCACATGCTCGGTGAAGCTCTCAGCCTTGTAGGGGCCGGTGCCGATGGCACCCGCAACATAGTCGGTGGTGTGCTCGGTATCCAGAATGATCATAACGGGATAGCACAGGTTCTTGGTCAGGTCAACCACGGGTGCGGGAGTGACCACAGTCAGAGTGCCGGCTGCATCGTCAGCAGTCAGAGTGCTCTCGCTGGACAGGTAGGTGTTGGGCTTGGAGGAGCCGGATGCACCAGCCTCCCACAGACGCTCGAAGGATGCCTTGACTTTAGAAGCGGTCAGGTCGCAGCCGTCGGAGAACTTCACGCCCTCGCGGATGTGGAACACCCACTCGGTGTGCTCTTCGTTAACGTTGTAGTCGTCGCAGAGCCAGTTGACAACGGTCATGGAGTTGTCGAAACGGAACAGGCACTCGCCGATGCCGTAACGGGAGCAGTTCCAGGCGGTGTTGACTTCCTGTGCGGGGTCAACACCGATGGAGTACTCCTGAATACCGAAGGTCAGCACACGGTCAGCAGAGGTGTCATGCTCAGCCTCATGGGCTTCCTGGTTGACTTCGCCCTCGCGGTTGGCAGCAGCGGTGGTCTCAGGGGCATTGGTAGCTGCGGGAGCGGCAGGAGCATCGCTCTTGGCACCGCAGGCAACCATACCGACCATCATGCAGGCTGCCAGCAGCAGAGCAAGAATTTTTGCGGTCTTGTTCATGGTTTTTTACTTCCTTTTTTGTTTTTTTGCCAACATCCGTGTTTTGCCGATTTCGCTTCTCACGCAAAAAAATATCCGCCGCAACCAGAGCTACGGTGGATACAAAAAACAGCACAGCCAAACACCGACAGAAAAACAACATCCCCTGTCAGTGCAGTAACTCTAAGCTTTCTTATCGACCGTAAGAATCTTAAAACGAAGAATAAGCAGGTCTCCTGACTTATGCGTACGCTCCCCGCGCCTTCCCAAGGTTACCCTCAGTGACATCATGCGGCTCGCTGGCAATTACAGTGACGGGATCGTGCCGGACTTGCACCGGCTTCCCTATGAATCCATCGCTGGAACTTATTCTGGCGGCAAAAACGCCGAAATATTGACTTGTACCATGCATTATACGATTTCTTCACTCTATTGTCAACAGAATGTTCACAGTTTTTTTATTTCTTGACAATAAATGCCCACTTGGTATAATGAATATGACTTGAATATAAAGGGAGACTTTCAGTGCCGTATATGGGGTATCTCACCATGTGCGGAGAATAGAGAATCGCGTGAAAATCGCGAACGGTACCGCCACTGTAAGTGCGCCTTGAGTCCTTTCCGGGCGAAAGCCGGCCATTGGGGAAAACCGAGAAGGCTGGGGAGGATCCGCACCCCGTCGGGTGCAGGGGCACAAGTCAGGAGAACTGCTGAAAGAACAAGAAAGATGTACGGTCGGACTTGCCGTATGTCTTGTTTTGTTGCCGATGGGAGATTTTCATCGGCTTTTTCTCTTGTCTGAAAAGAAAAGGAGAAAGAAAACCATGTTTACCATCTGCGGATATTCTGTGAATCCCGGCGAAAAAATGCAGGTCACCCTTCATCCCGTCCCCGGCTATGACATGCCGGCCACCCTCATCTGCGGTGCAAAGGAAGGCAAAACCGTCCTCATTACCGCAGGAATCCACTCCGGAGAATACCCCGGCGTGCCTGCCGTGATCCGCACCGCTGCTGCCGCCGATCCTCATAAGGTCTCCGGCAATCTCGTGCTGATCCACTGCGTCAACACCAGCGGCTTCTGGGCCAGAACCGACTGCCTGCTGCCCGAGGACGGCGGCAACCTGAACGGCGACTATCCCGGCTCCCCCGACGGCGGCGTGACCGCCCGGATCGCAAACTTCTTTGTGACGGAGCTCTTCCCCAAGATGGATTTTATCTGCGACCTGCACTCCGGCTCCCAGCAGGAGCCTCTGCGCCCCTGCCTCTTCTTCCCCAAGTGGGAGAAGGTACGAGAGGAATCTCTGGCAGCGGCCAAGGCTCTGTCCATCCCCTATCTGATCCAGAGCATGGCTCGTACCGGTGAGTATAGCTATGCTGCCAGCACCATGAATATCCCTGCTCTGCTTTTGGAGCGCGGCCACAGCGGTTTCTGTGAAAAGGAATGGATCGAGGATTACTGCAGAGATCTGCAGCTGCTCCTGGCCCATCTGGGATGCCTGCAGGAGGTTCCTGCGGACAACACCGAAAAGCACGTGTTCATCCGTACCTTGTATCTGGAGGCGGAAGAGGACGGCGTGTGGTACAGCGAGGTAAAGCCCGACGACCAGGTGAAAAAGGGCCAGCTGCTGGGCAGAACCGAGGACTTCTTCGGCAATGTGCTCCATGAGTACTACGCCCAGGAGGACGGCATCGTCTTCTATCATTGCTGCGGACTTTCCGTAAAGAAGGGCCGCAATCTGGTTGCCTACGGCGTGGAAGAGGCATAATATGAGCAAAAAGACCAACGACCTGACTCAGGGCAACATTACCTCTCAGCTGATTTCCTTTGCCCTGCCCCTGCTCATCGGCGCCCTCATCCAGCAGCTCTATTCCACCGTGGACATGATGTTCGTGGGCAAGGTGCTGGGTACCTCTGCCGCCGCTGCGGTAGGCTCCTCCGGCATGATCGTCAACTGCATCGTGGGCTTCTTTACCGGCCTTTCCGTGGGTGTCGGCGTTGTGGTTGGCACCAGCGTGGGCAGCGGTGACAAGGAGCGTCTGCGGAAGGTCATCCATTGCGCCGCCGGCCTGACTCTGGTCATGGGGGTCATCTTCCTCGTTGCCGGCCTGACTCTGGCAAAGACCATCCTGGGCTGGATGAACACCCCGGAGGACATTCTCCCCCAGGCTACCGCCTATATCCGCATTTACCTGTGCAGCGTGCTCTCCATTGTCAGCTACAATGTGGGCACCGGCATTTTGAAGGCTCTGGGCGATTCCAAGACCCCCACCGTATATCAGCTGCTGGGCGGCATCGCCAATGTCATCGGCAACTACTTCTTCATCGTGGTGTTCCGCCTGGGTGTGGTAGGCGCTGCCATGACCACCCTGCTGAGCCAGACCCTGGCTGCCGCACTCACCGTAAGCCACCTCTTCAAGCTGCCGGAGGAATACCGGCTGAAAATCAGAAATATCTCTCTGGAGCCCAAGCTCTCCCGGGAGATCCTCTCCGTGGGCATTCCCTCCGCGGTGCAGGCCATTATGATCTCCCTTTCCAATATGATCGTCCAGACCAATATCAACAAGCTGGATGTGCTTTCCATCGCTTCCTTTACCGCCTATTATAAGGTAGAGAACATCATCTACTATCCCATTATGGCGGTAGGACAGGCCTGCTCCGCTTTCGTCAGCCAAAACATCGGCGCCGGCAAGCTGGACAGAGCCAGAGGCGGCACGAAAAAAGCCATTACCCTGGGCGTGGGCGTGACCCTGGTGATTTCCTGGTCCGTGGTGCTGGGGGCGAAATACGCCTTCTCCCTGTTCTCCAATGACCCGGCGGTCATTGACCTGGGCAGCCGTATCGGCCGGGTGGCCTATCCCTTCTATTTCCTCTACGTTTTCCTGGAGTGCTTCGCCGCATCCATCCGCGGTGCCGGCAAGGCCATGCCCACCATGGTCATCACCATCCTCAATATGTGTGTCGTCCGTGTCACCGTGCTGACCATCCTCATGCACATTTTCCACACCGCTGTGGGTGTGGCAGCGGTGTACCCCATCACATGGTTCTGCACCGCCGCCTGCATGTTCGGCTATTACAAGTCGGGCAAGTGGATCCCGGAAAGTTTGCGATAAACCTATGTTCCCTTGGCTCCCCCTGCTAGGGGGAGCTGTCAGCGAAGCTGACTGAGAGGGTTACCGTGTTCCATTTTAGATTGTACTAGGTTAGAGATGGGAACCCTCTCTGCCCCAGTTTGCGAACTGGGGCACCTCTCCCTGACAGGGAGAGGCAAGCAGGAATTATTTCTTTCGTTAATCCAATTTTCAATATAAAAAGGAGTTTTTACCATGAACAATCAGTCCCATTTCTCTAAGTATGCCATCGGCTTCCTGCTGGGCGCGGTTGCTGCCCCTGTGCTGAAGAGCCGCCTGGCCCAGAAGGCCTACGTTTACCTGACTGCCGGCGCTTTCATCGCCCGGGATTCCATCATGGAAGAGGTCGAGCGGATCCAGGCTACCGCCTCCGATGTGGCTGAGGATGCCAAGGTCCTCACCGAGCAGTACTATGCTCAGAAGGAGCAGGCAGAGCTGTAAGCCTGCCGCCGGGTGTAGAAAAATATGAACTATAAAATTTTACACCGGAGCCGCAATCGGGTGCATCTGGATCTGAGTAAATCCCGGCTCACCGGCCAGGAAGCGGATCTGATCTATTACGCCCTGTCCGACCGGGATGATGTGGAAAGCGTTCAGGTGTTTGCCAGAACCGGCCAGGTCATCTACCGTTATCGGGGCAGCAGCGATGCGCAGCTGCTGACCTTCCTGGATGAACTGGAAACAGATGATGCAGAGCTGATGGAGAAGGTACCGGAGGTTTCCGTCCGGGCAACCAACGATCATTATAAGGAAGAGATCATCGACAAGGTCATTGCCCGGGTCGTCAAGCGGGTCTTCCTGCCTCTGCCCATCCGCACCGTATGCACCTTCATCGATGCCGCTCCCTTCCTGTACCACGGCATCAAGGATCTGCTGCACAGAAACTTCAGTGCAGAGATCGTCCATGCCTCCGCCATCGGCGCATCCCTCCTCACCGGCGACTTTTCCACCGCCAGCTCCATCAGCTTCCTGACGGAAGTGGGTGAGATCCTGGAGGAGTGGACCTACAAGAAGAGTGTGGATGACCTGGCTCAGTCCCTGGCCCTGAATGTTTCCAAGGTCTGGCTCGTGGAGGACGGCACCCCCAGACTGGTGGGCATCAGCCAGATCGCCGAGGGCGATATCATCCAGGTATCCGCCGGCAGCCTGATTCCTCTGGATGGCACCGTGGTCTCCGGCGAAGCCATGGTCAACCAGGCCACCATGACCGGCGAGTCCGTGGCTGTGCATAAGCACTTTAACAGCAGCGTATTTGCAGGCACCGTCATCGAAGAGGGCGAACTGCAGATCGAAGTCCGAAATGTCTCCGGTCAGACCCGTTACGACAAGATCGTGAAGATGATCGAAGAGAGCGAGAGCATGAAGTCTCGGGTGCAGAGCCAGGCGGAGCAGGTGGTGAGCAAGCTCATCCCCTACACCTTCGGTACTGCAGTTGCCACCTTCCTGCTGACCCGGAATGTGACCAAGGCAGCTTCCGTGCTGATGGTGGACTTCTCCTGCGCCATCGAGGTGGCTATGCCCATCTCCGTCCTCTCCGCTATGCGTGAGGCCGGCAAGCACCGCATCACCGTCAAGGGCGGACGCTTCCTGGAGGAGATCGCCGCTGCGGATACCGTGGTCTTCGATAAGACCGGTACCCTCACCAAGGCTACCCCCGCCGTGGTGGATGTGATCCCCATGGCCGGCCGGGACCGGGATGAGATGCTGCGGCTGGCAGCCTGCCTGGAGGAGCACTTCCCCCACAGTCTGGCCAACGCCGTTGTCCGGGCAGCCAAGCAGGAGGACCTGAACCACGAGGAAATGCACGCCAAGGCGGAATATATCGTGGCTCACGGCATTGCCTCCTCCGTCGGGGGCGAAAAATGCATCATCGGCAGCTACCACTTCGTGTTCGATGACGAAAAGACGGTGGTTGCCCCCGAGGATGAGGAAAAGCTGGAAAAGCTTGCCCACGAGCATTCCCACCTGTATATGGCCATCGGCGGTAAGCTGGCTGTGGTCATTGAGATTGCCGATCCCATTAAGGAAGGCACCCGTGAGGTGGTGGAAAAGCTGCGCGATTCCGGCATCGAGCATATCGTCATGATGACCGGCGACAGCGAGAAGACCGCCCGGACCATTGCCGCCAAGGCAGGCATCACCGAGGTCTACGCTGAGGTGCTGCCCGAGGATAAGGCCCATTATGTGGATGCCGAGAAGGCTGCAGGCCGAAAGGTCATTATGATTGGTGACGGCATCAACGATTCTCCCGCCCTTTCCGCTGCCGACGTAGGCATTGCCATGAAGGAGGGCGCCGAGATCGCCCAGGAGATCGCGGATGTGACCCTTTCCGGCTCCGAGTTGGAGCAGCTGATCTCTCTGAAGCAGCTGAGTACCGGCCAGATGGAACGGATGCACAGCACCGCATCCATCGGCATCGGCCTCAACGCCGCCATCCTGGTGGCGGGTATCTTCGGTATGGTGGTTCCCGGCACGGCAGCCTTCCTGCACAATGCCTCTACCATCGCCCTGTGCCTGCGGAATATGCAGGACATTCTCCCGGAGGAAACGGAAGATAACTGATTCCGAAACTGGATAAAAGAACCCCGACCGAATTTTGAACCGGTCGGGGTTCTTGAAATACATTTTTTGCAAGTTTTCTGTTTTGCTATCGACGAAATACCCCCTTTCATGGTATACTATCCTTAAATTACCAGGGAAGGGGGATTTTCCATGCCAGAACAAGAAAATAAGATCCGGGCAGCTCTGGGCATCTTTGCCCATGTGGATGCGGGAAAGACCACCCTTTCCGAAGCGGTGCTGTATGAAAGCGGTGTTTCCCGGAAGCTGGGACGGGTGGATCACGGAGATGCCTATCTCGATACCCACGGCCTGGAAAAGAGCCGGGGCATCACCATCTTCTCCAAGACTGCCCTGTTCTCCACAGCCCACCGGGAGTTTACCCTGGTGGATACCCCGGGCCATGTGGATTTTGCCCCCGAGGCCGAGCGGGTGCTGCCGGTGCTGGATGCCGCGGTTCTCGTTATTTCCGGCACCGACGGAATCCAGGCCCATACCGTGACTTTGTGGAAGCTATTACAGCAGGCGAATCTTCCTGTCTTCCTATACATTAATAAAATGGATCTGCCCGGGGCGGACAGAGAAAAGCTTTTAAAGCAGCTGCAGAGCCGCTTTTCCTCCGGATGCATTGACTTTACGGAGGAAACCGCCGCAGAGAACTGCGCCATGTGCGACGAAGCCGCTCTGGAAACCTTTCTGGAAACCGGAACGCTGGAAACGGAGACCGTAAAGAGGCTAATCAAAGAGCGGAAGGTTTTCCCCTGCTGCTTCGGCTCTGCCCTGAAGCTCATGGGAGTTGACGACCTGCTTTCCGTCCTCGATACCTACACCCAGCCGAAGGCTGCGGAAGAATCCTTCGGCGCCCAGGTGTTTAAGATTACAAGAGATCCCCAAGGCAACCGGCTGACCTGGCTTCGGGTCACCGGCGGCAGCCTAAAGGTACGTTCCCTTCTTTCCTACAAGGATCGGCAGGGCAAAGAGCTGGAGGAAAAATGCGTCCAGCTGCGGCTGTACTCCGGGGAGAAGTTTACCCCGGTGGAGGAAGCTGCCCCCGGCCAGATCGTTGCCGTGACCGGCCTGTCCGGCACCTACGCCGGCATGGGTCTGGGAGCAAAAGCCCAGGCGGCACCTCCCACGTTAGAACCGGTCATGACCTACCGCATCGTGCTGCCCCAGGGCACCGATGCCGCCACCGCTCTGCCCAAGCTGCGGATCTTGGAAGAGGAGGATCCTCAGCTTCATCTTTCCGTGAGCGGCGAGAGCATCCATGTCCAGCTTATGGGCAAGGTCCAAGCGGGAATCTTTACTGCCCTGGTTTCCCAGCGGTTTTCCATGGAGATCTCCCTGGCCGACGGCAGATTCCTGTACCTGGAGACCATCGAGAATACGGTGGAGGGTGTGGGACACTTTGAACCCCTGCGGCATTATGCCGAGGTCCACCTGCTGCTGGAGCCCTTGTCCCGGGGCAGTGGCCTGGTTTTTGATACGAAATGCCCTTTGGATGTGCTGGATGCTCCCTATCAGGCTCTGGTGCTGACCCATCTGGGGGAGAAGGTGCATAAGGGCGTCCTTACCGGCAGTCCCATCACCGATATGAAGATCACCCTGCTGGTGGGCAGAGCCCACCTGAAGCACACCGAAGGCGGCGACTTTCGCCAGGCCACCTACCGGGCCCTGCGGCAGGGCCTTATGGAGGCAAAAAGCACCCTGCTGGAGCCATGGTATGCCTTCACCCTGACCCTGCCCACGGAGCAGATCGGCAGAGGCATTACGGATATCCGGGCCATGGGCGGCTCCTTCGATGCCCCGGAGACCCTGGGAGAGTTTTCTCTCCTCCGGGGACAGGTGCCGGCATCGGAGCTGGGGGATTATGCCCAGACTCTGGCGGCCTATACCCAGGGCCGGGGACAGCTGCAGATCGCCCTTTCCGGCTACGCTCCCTGCCACAATGCGGAGAAAGTCATTGCCGATGCTGCCTACGATCCCGAGGCGGATCTGGAGAATACCCCGGATTCCGTGTTCTGCGCCCACGGTGCAGGCTTCAATGTGAAGTGGCACCAGGTGAAGGAGTATATGCATCTGGAAAGCGGCATCAAAAAGCAGAAGGCCCCGGAGGTCATCTCCCGGAACCTGCGCATGGACGATAAGGAGCTGGAGGCCATCATGGAGCGGGAATTCGGCCCCGTGAAGCGGCCCCTCTATCGGGCCCCGGAGAATCGTCCGGCCACGGACAAGATCACCATTCGTCCTCTGAAGCAGCAATGCCTCATTATCGACGGCTACAATATTATCTTTGCCTGGGAGGAGCTGGCGGAAATCGCCAAGTCCGATTTGGGCAAGGCCAGAGATGCCCTCGTTTCCCGGCTCATGAGCTACAACGGCTTCAAGGGTCACTATATGGTGGTGGTCTTCGACGGCTACAAGGTCAAGGGCAATCCCGGAGAGCGGGAGCTGAAAAACAACATCCATGTGGTTTACACAAAGGAGAACGAGACCGGCGATGCCTATATCGAGGCCTTCGTGGCGAAGATCGGCAATAATTATAATGTAAGAGTTGCCACCTCCGACGGCCTGGTGCAGCTGTCCTCCCTCCGCTCCGGCGTCCTGCGCATGTCGGCCCGGGAACTGAAGCTGGAAATCGAGGAAGCCGAAAAAGAAATGAAGAAGCATTTTTGATTACATTCTTTAAGATTTGCGGAATGTAAAAAAGACACGACCAATAAAAAAAATTTCCGTCATTGCGAGCCAGTTCGCAAACTGGCGTGGCAATCCGCTCCCCTTTGTACGGGTTCGCCTTATACTGTGCAGCAAAAAGAGAAGTACTGCGTAGGAACGGATTGCCACACCAGTGACATCGGTCACTGGTTCGCAATGACGAGGTTTTATTGGCGGGTTTCGGTTGCATTTACGCTTTACAACAGCCATTTTTTCCAAAATTCAATAATTACATATAGGAGGTATTCCCATGCACAAGCACGACATTATTTTCCGCAAGACCCTGCACATCATCGAACGCTTCATTGCCACTCTGACCATTGTAGTTCTGGTTGGTGCCCTGGCTGCCGAGGTACTGCATCTCGTTATGCACCCGGAAGCCATCACCGATGTCCATGAATTCCTTAACAACATTCTGACCATCGTCATTGGTCTGGAGTTCGTGCGTATGCTCATCGACCTTACTCCCGGCAACACCGTGGAGGTGCTGATCATGGCCACCGCCCGGCACATCATCATGAACCATGACAACCCCATCACCAACCTCATCGGCATTGCCTGCATTGCCGGCCTCTTCGCCACCCGGAGATACCTGATCCCCAGAAGCGAAATGAAGGAAGAAATGGTGGAGATCGAGTAATGGCCCTCTGGTGGTTTCTGTTTTTCTGCAATCTGCTCTATCCCCTCTGCATGATTGCCGGCGGCTGGCTCATGGAAAAGATCTGCGTGAAGAAGATCCACTATCTGGGGGGCTACCGTTCCCGGCGCTCCATGTGCAATATCGATACCTGGCGCTTTGCCAATGAGGACTGCGGCCGGCGCTGGCGGAAGATCGGCCTGCTGCTCCTGCTGCCCACGATTCTGGTGCAGATCCCCTTCTACAGGGCAAGCGAGGATGTCGTGGGATGGCTGAGCATGGGAATCAGCGTGGTGGGATGCACCATCCTGCTCCTTTCCATCCTCCCCACGGAGAGGGCGCTGAAGGAAACCTTCACCGAGGACGGCAGAAGAAAACAATAAAAAATACGCTGCAGTATGCAGCGTATTTTTTATGGAAGTCGAGCAATCAGGCTGCTGCCGTGTTCCTTCAGCCAGCGGTGCCGGAGGTCGTAATCCGGGAAAATGGAATAGATGTGGGCATAGAAGCGGGCGGAATGGTTCATTTCCAGTCGATGGCACAGCTCGTGCACCACAACGCTGTCCAGCACCTCCGGAGGTGCAAGCAGGAGCAGGCAGTTGAAATTCAGGTGTCCCCTGGCGCTGCAGCTGCCCCATCGGGTCTTCTGGTGGCGGACGGTGATGCCCTCGTAGGTGACTCCCAGCTGCCGGGCATAAAAGGCTGCCCTTTCGGGAAACACTTCCTTGCCCTTTTGGGTCAGAGCATCCAATTCCTCCGGGGTGAGCTTCGGTGCAGGCACAATGGTTTTTCTGCGTTTTTCAATCCAGCCGGACTTGGAATCCACGAAGCGCTGGATTTCCCTCTGGGAAAGATACCGGGGTGCCCGGACAATCACGGTGCCGTCGGACCGAAGCTGTATGGAGACGGTCTTCCGACCGGAGCGAATCAGGGTGTAATCCATGGTATTCCCTCCTTTTTCCTCATTATATCAGTACCCGCCGGGCAATACAACAGAAAAAAGCCCCGAAGCGTATTACTTGCTTCGGGGTTGTTCTACCTTCCGGGGAAGGCACATAGTTTGTACCAAAGGAGGAGTGCCCATGAAAAAGATCATCGGGATCGGGTTGGCCCTGGCCATCCTGTCATCCCTGTTCATTCCCTGCCATGCGGTGGATCTGAACGTCGGCGGTAAGAGCGCCGTGCTCATGGATCTCACCACCGGCACCGTGCTGTACGAGAAAAACGCCCACGAGGCTCTGGCACCTGCCAGCGTAACCAAGGTCATGACCATGCTGCTCATTATGGAAGCCATTGACGACGGCCGCATCGGGTGGAACGATACCGTCACCGCTTCGGAAGCCGCTGCCGCCAAGGGGGGATCTCAGGTGTACCTGAAGGTGGGCGAGACCATGACCGTTACGGAGATGCTGAAATCCATTGCCGTTTCCTCCGCCAACGACTGTGCCTGCGCCATGGCGGAGCACCTGTACGGGTCGGAGGCGGCGTTTGTGGAGAAAATGAATGAACGAGCCAGGGAACTGGGGATGGATGACACCAATTTCGTCAACTGCACCGGGCTGGACGACGGCCCCGATGCCGACAAGCATCGCACCTCCGCCATGGACATCGCTCTCATGTCCCGGCAGCTGATGAGGAATCATCCGGATATTCAGAAATTCACCACCATCTGGATGGATTCCATCCGGGGCGGCGCCTTCGGTCTCAGCAATACCAATAAGCTGATCCGGTTTTATCCCGGGGCAACGGGACTGAAGACCGGCTTTACCTCCGGGGCAGGCTACTGCCTGTCTGCCACGGCAGAGCGGGAAGGACTTCATCTCATCGCCGTGGTTATGGGCTGCAGCACCACCCAGGAGCGGTTTTCCGCCTGCAAGAGCATGTTGGACTACGGATTTGCGGGATTCTCCCTCATTGATCCTGCCTTGGAGGGATCATCCTCGGTGCCGGTGAAACTGGGAACCAAAAACAATGTGCCTGTGGAGCTGGGAAGCACCGACAAGATTCTCATTGACAAAAGTCAGCGTGGTTCCGTTACCACCGAGGTCACGTTGGAGGAATCCGTGCCGGCTCCGGTGAGCCGGGGGCAGAAGCTGGGAATGCTGACAGTCAAGGCGGCGGATCGGGTGCTGGCGGAAATTCCGCTGATTGCCGGGGAGGAAGTCCCAAGACTTACCTATTGGCAGATTTTTACCCGTCTTTTGGGCCAGGCCGTCATGTCAGCCGAGGAAGAAACAACCGCATAGAGCAGCTAAAACCTTCTGAGTCCGTAGGGGCGGATATCATCCGCCCGTGCAATCTAGCTATATCAGCGCACCAAAACAAAACTATCGTCATTGCGAGCCAGCGCGCACGGAAGGTGAATTGCCGCAAGGCGGCAAGAGAAGCCACCCTGGGGTGCTGGCGTGGCAATCCGTTCCCCCAAAGCCTCCCCTGTGCAGGGGGAGGTGGCAGCGAAGCTGACGGAGGGGGTGTAATCTTGCGGTTTCCGTCGTACCAAAAATAAACACATTTTCCTTCTGTACAACCTTGTCAGCCTCCGGCGGCCCCACTTTCTTGCGCCGCCAAGAAAGTGGGGGAAAGAAGCGGCTCAAGGGGGAGCTGTGCGCCTTGCTCCCGCAATTCGATCCGCCCCCCTTGAGAATCCCCTCGGCCGCATCGCCGAAAGATCTCAGAATGTTTCGGAAAAGGTGCGTTCTAAAATCTTAAAAACAGGCGTGAGCCAGGTCCTTTGCTTACTTTCTTATCTGGTGATAAGAAAGTAAGACGTTCCCTTTAAAAACCCCATTTTTCCTCTTTACGAACGGAAAAAAATATTGTACAATGGATTCACTATCCGATAAAAGGGGAGGTGGGCCTGTGAACTGTCTGCGATGCGGCCAGAAGCTGGAAAAAGACGGAACCTTCTGCGACAAATGTGTGACCACAATGGAGCATTTTCCGGTGGATCCCGGAACTGCGGTGATCCTGCCGAAGAAAAAGCCTGTGGTTCCTGCTGCCCACCCGGTGCGCAGCCGCACCCTGGAGGAAACCGTACGTCAGCAAAAGGGCACCATTCGGCTGCTCTCCATCGCCCTTGCGGTGCTGGTGCTGCTGGTGGCTCTGGAGACCGCCATCCTGTTCCTCCATACCACCGATCACGAGGATACTACTCCTATCGGACAGAATTACAACGCAGAAACCACCAATGACAAATGATGTTTCACGTGAAACATTTTTGCCGGCCTAAATAAACGATGTTTCACGTGAAACATCCGATAGAAGAAAGAGAGAAAGGAGGAGGCCAATGGGCAAGATCGTTGCCGTGGTCAACCAGAAAGGCGGCGTAGGCAAGACCACCACCGCCGTGAATCTAACTGCAGCTCTGACGGAGCTGGGCCTCCATGTTCTGCTCTGCGATTTCGATCCCCAGGCCAATGCCACTTCCGGCATGGGCGTGGACAAACGCAGAGACCATAAAACCGTTTACGATGTGCTCATCGATAAGGTGCCTGCGGAAGCGGCCATCCAGAAGACCAAATTCGGCGATGTGCTTCCCGCATCCGCCAGCCTTGCCGGCGCATCCGTAGAACTACTGGAGGGAGAGCGTCCCCAGTACCAGCTGAAGACCGCTCTGGACAAAATCAAAGAAAACTATGACCTGGTGCTCATCGATTGCCCCCCGTCCCTGGAAATGCTGACCCTCAACGGTCTGGCAGCGGCGGAGGCTATCCTGGTGCCGGTGCAATGCGAATACTACGCGCTGGAGGGACTTTCCGATCTGATGAACACCCTCCGGGCGGTAAAGCGGAAGCTGAATCCCAATCTGGAGATCTTTGCTGTGGCGCTGACCATGTTTGACGGAAGAACCAACTTCTCCAACCAGGTGGCGCAGGAGGTGCGGAAGCACTTCCGGGGCAAGGTGTTTTCCAGCATGGTGCCCAGAAATGTGCGCCTGGCGGAGGCTCCCAGCTACGGCCTTCCCGTCACAGCCTATGACAGCCGCAGCCGCGGTGCCGTGGCCTACCGGGAAATGGCAGAAGAGGTCAGACAGCGTCTGATCGCAGAATAACGAGGTGAAGAAATGGCAAAAGGATTAGGAAAAGGTCTTGGAGCCCTCATGGATCTGGCCGAAGAGGTCGCAGCCGAGAAAAGCGCCTTCCAGACTGTCCCCCTGCATAGAATTGAACCCAATCCCACCCAGCCCCGGCAGGACTTTCCCGACGAGGAGCTGGAATCCCTGGCAGAGTCCATCAAGATTCACGGCATCATCCAACCCTTGATGGTTCGCTCTGTTCGGGACGGCTACTACCAGATCATCGTGGGCGAACGCCGTTGGCGTGCTGCCAGAATGGCAGGTCTCATGGATGTGCCCGTGCAGATCGTGGAAGCCGACGACAAGAAGACCATGGAGCTTGCCATGATTGAGAACCTGCAGCGGCAGGACCTCAACCCTGTGGAAGAAGCTCTGGGTTATAAGACCCTTATGGACGAGTACGGCATGACCCAGGAGGAGACCTCTGCCCAGGTGGGCAAGTCCCGTCCCACCATCGCCAATGCCCTGCGGCTCCTGCAGCTTTGCCCGGAGGTTCTGGAGCAGCTGCGCAAGGGTGAGCTGTCCGCCGGCCACGCCAGAGCGGTGCTGACCCTGAAGGATGCCAAAAAGCAGCAGCAGGCTGCCCAGAAGATCATTGCTCTGGGTCTGTCTGTCCGCCAGGCGGAGCTGCTGTGCAAGAATATGTCCCAGCCCCCCAAGGAAGAAGTGGAAGAAGCCGATTTCAAGGTCGATTATGTGGCCGAAGCGGCTAAGAGCCTGAGCAAGCACCTGGGCCGGGGCGTCAAGATCGTCAACGGCAAGAAGAAGGGCAGATTCGAACTGGAATTCTACGGCCAGGACGATCTGCAGGTTCTGCTGGACGCATTGATGACGATTAAGAAGTAGGGAACCCCAAAGCCCCCCCTGTGCAGGGGGAGGTGGCTTCGCTGAGGTACGAAGCAAAGCCGG
>JAZQQD010000136.1:0-18014 GCA_045628895.1 Faecousia sp. | reverse complement strand
CTACGATAATACCACGGATGCCGTGCTCATTGGCGCGGGCAAACTGGGTCAGGCACTTCTGGGCTACGGCGGATTTGATGCCTACGGCCTGAACATTCTTGCGGCATTCGATGTCAATCCTTCTGCGGATAAGACGGATGAGGGAAAACCAATCTATCCTATGGCAAGACTTGAGGCGTTCCTTCGTTCTCACAAGGTGCTTATGGGTATCATTACAGTTCCCGTGGACTATGCGCAGGAAGTGTGCAACCGGCTGATTGCCAACGGCATCAAGGCAGTCTGGAATTTTGCGCCTACCCACTTGGATGTACCCGACAATATCCTTGTCCAGAATGAGAATATGGCAACCTCTCTTGCCGTGCTGTCCATGCACTTGCAGGCACAGATGAAGGATAAACGGTAAAAAGAAAGCCCGGACACGAATGTGTCCGGGTTGTTTTTCATTTAGGCAAGATCTTCGATATGACCGCCTTTTCCGGAATAGGCTCGGAGGTAGGCGATGAATGCCGTCAGCATGACGCAGGCATCCAGCAGGGTCAGAGCGTTTGCAAAGGAATTCGGTATATTGGGGAAGAGCACCAGGATGATCAGAGAAACAAACAGCACGGTGGTGCACACCTTACCGGCCATCACAGCACCCTTGAGAATCTTCTGCTTTCGCAGCAGCAGGATTCCGGCAATGAGCTGGAAGCCTTCCTTCAGCACAAACAGGCCGCATAGATATTGCAGCAGAGGGTACCTCAGCGTCAGCGTCACGATCAGGACGAACTGGGTTGCCTTATCCGCAACGGGATCCAGAATCTTGCCAATGGTGGAGATCATATTGAATTTTCTGGCGATCTTTCCATCCACCATATCTGTGAGGCAGGAAACGGAGAGCACAGCAGCTGCAACCACGTAATCCTTCGGAGCCTGTGCGTGGAGATAGAGGTACATATATACAGGAATCAAAAAAATCCGAAACAGGCTCAGCAGATTGGGAATGGTCAGAACATCCTTCTTCCAGTCTTTTATAATCATTGGTAGGTCCTCCAACAGCAGGGATAATCTGCCACCTTGATATTATAGCCATGTTACGGAATTTAAGCAAGTCTGTTTTAAAAAAATTAACAATTCCTGGATCTTTTCCCTAGATTGGGGTTTGCAGCCAAAGAAAATTGCAGACAAAGGTGCTTCCAGGTGCCCTTATCCAGATCGCCTGTGGAAGGCAGATCGCAGATATCCTGGAAGGAACGAAGCGAGCGTGCAGTCTGCGGATCCAAAGCACCGGAATGGGTTGGCATTTCTACGCAATGGAACTGCTGCCCAATGGTGTGGAGCATGGCTTGCGCCAGCATGACATTGGGACTGCTTTCTCCACTGTGGATGCATCCATCCATTTGTGCAGAAATCGGCTGTGCTCTGCCCTGGTTTACCATAGCAGGTTCATAGGCATCCACGATCCGATCCCAGGTTTCGTTGTTTACGATGCCGGTAGCGGGAAGGTTCTGGGATTGCTGAAAATCTTTAACGGCATCCATGGTCTGATGACCGTAGATCCCGTCGGGAATCACGTTGGAAACTTTATGAGATTCCATGGCAATGACCCGCAGCATGGTCTGCAGAGCCCGGACCGGCTGGCCAACAAAGGATTCGGGGGGCCTCATCTTACCACCTCCTGGGATACAGGATCGGATACGCCTGCGCGGAGATCATATCCGGGAAATTGGCTCATGGTCGAAGTTTCGGAATAACGGTTTCTGGGTGCAGTCTGCCCCTGACCCTCCGGGAAGATTTCCACGCTTCGCAGAGAGGTGGTTTCAATGCCGGAGAAGGCGTTGTAGATGGCGTTCCAGGTTTCCGGCCCCACGCTGCCGGTTTCCGGCAGACCGAAGTAGCGCTGTGCAGCCACTACCGATGCCCGGGTCCCTGGACCGAAGATGCCGTCCACGGCCAGAGGAGGAATCTGGGGAATGTATTCTGCCAGTACGGCCAGCATATATTGCAGGTGCCGCACCTTCTCTCCGGTGTTGCCCTGTGAGATGGCATCGGGATACTGCCAGTTGATGGAATAGAACCGCTGGCCTTCGCTGCGGAGCTCCGAAAGCCGGGTGACCCCGGTGTACAGCCGTATCAGCTCATACCAGGTGGATTTGCCCACAATGCCGTCTGGCTCCAATCCGAAGATCCGCTGGAAGGCGATGACTGCCGCTTCCGTGCGGCTGCCGAAGATGCCGTCCACAGGATTTACCTTGGGAATGGCAGGATAATTCTGGGAAATGCGGTTTAGCTCGGTCTGGATAACCACCACATTGGGGCCGCTGCTGCCTCGTCGCAGAGCTGTTCCGGGATAGGAGCGGACGTTGGCCCGGACCGGCGCGTTGGTGACGACCTCCACATTCCCGTAGTAGCTGCGGACGATCTGGATGGAGTTCAGCCCCTGCTGAGCGAGGTTCTGGCTGCCCCATTGGCTTAGACCCTCACAGGTGACGGTGGTGCCGTTGCAGTATTTGGCGGCCAGGGGTTCCACAAAACCGGGACGGCGCAGATAATTGTTGAATATTTCGTCTACAATTCGGGAGACGCTGTCAAAGATGCTGCGGCCGTTGACAAAAGCCTGGTCATAGGCGGTGTTGTTGGTGATGTCGAAATCATATCCTCGGCTGGGATAGAACTCCGTGTAGACCCGGTTCAGGGCATAGGAAATAATGGCAAGGATATTGGCCCGCAGAGCGCTTTCATCCCAGGTGGGGTAAATTTCACTGGAGGCCACATTCTTTATGTAATTGGTAAAGGGAAGTGTGACATTGGCGGCATTCTGGTTTGGTGAGCCCAGATGGACGGTGATCCGCTGGGGGATATAGGGGGTAACGACAGGCGACATCATAGGCGGCCCCTCCTTTACAGATCCTGGGGAGGTGTCATGAAGACCTCCTCCTGATCCCAGCTTTCCGGGAACTCCGACAGGGGGATAAATTCCAGATTTTGCTGGGTCAGAGTGTCGGCGAAGACCTGGATTCCGTAGACGGCGATCTGCTCGTATTCATCCTTTCGGGCGTAGAGATCCACGGTGGCAAAGGGGATTTCATCGGGATTGGGCTCCAGACTTTCGCTTTTGTCCGGAACGGTTACGGCAATGACATTATCGAATTTTCCGCTGCGATTGGTAAGCCGCATGGCGGTAGCGGTACCGTTGGGAGCGGTAATGGTTACGGCTACATCCCGCAGGGGTATTTCAGATCGGCTGGTGTAAGCACGGATTTGGATATATCCGGTGGCAGCCAGAAGAATCCCTCCTTCATTTTTTCATCGGGATTATTCTATGCAGTTACGGGAAAAAATGTGCAGGGCAGCGGTGTGCTGCCCTGCACATTTTATAGGAACGGCTGCATCTGCCGGATATTTTCTTCCTCATATTTCAGAAGATCCTTTGCCAGCGTCTGCAGTCCGCCGTCCTGTACCTCACATTTGTGGAGGTTGCGAAGCCCCTTGATATGCCCTCGGGTGTTGCCCAGAATCATCATATCCGCAATCTTGCTGTCGGTATCTCCGTATTGCAGCTTCATTTTGGACATCATGGAGGACATGGATTTCACCACCGGAGCCAGCTCATTTACCTGCCAGTTCCGGTCCCTTGCCAAGGATTGAGCTCTGTTTTCTACCTCATCATATTCTTTGAGCTGAGAGTGCAGTGCCTGCTTCAGCTTTTCGTCTTCTGCGTAGTCCATGACGCAGCGGATGCCGGACTGCCCCATCTGGGTTGTTTTCAGAATGGAGGAGAGAAGATCCTTTTCTGTTTTCATTTTCATCACCAGGGATAGTGTTTCCCGAAAGACCGATTTTATGCACCGAAGAGGGAGGCCTGCATAGGCTGGTAAGAGGAAGGATGTGGTCAAATTGTGTGCCATTGCAGGCGCTGTCGGATTACCTATCAATGAAGCGGTAGAGAAAGCCATGCTGGCAACCATGTTCCGGCGGGGACCGGACGGTGAGGGCCGATTCTCGGATGGAAACTGCACGCTGCTGCATCGTCGGCTTGCCATTATTGATCCCGAAGGCGGCAGCCAGCCTATGAGCCTCCTGTGGGGCGGGGAAGAGTACACCGTTTGTTATAACGGAGAATTGTATAACACGGCAGAGATCGCTAAGGAACTGGGGAAACTGGGACATACGTTTACGGGGCATTCCGATACTGAGGTGCTGCTCCACGGCTATGCCCAGTGGGGCGAAGGGGTAACGGAAAAACTCAACGGGATTTTTGCCTTTGCGGTTTGGGAAAAGCACGGAAAGCGACTGTACCTTGCCCGGGACCGCATTGGGGTGAAGCCTCTTTTTTATACCGAGCATCGGGGGGGACTTCTGTTTGCATCGGAAATCAAAACCATTCTTGCCGACCCGTCGGTTCCCAGAAAGCTGGATCGGCAGGGAATCGGTGAGATTTTCCTGCTGGGCCCGGGCAGAACTCCCAATAGCGGTGTATTTGCCGGGATTTACAGTCTGGAGCCGGGATGGTGCGGCTATTTCGAACAGGGACATTTTTACCCAAAACCCTATTGGAAATTGCGGGATCGGGATCACATGGAGAACTTTTCACAGACCTCCGATCATGTTGCTTTCCTGGTGGAGGATGCCATCCGAAGGCAGATGGTGTCTGATGTTCCCATCGGAACCTTCCTGTCCGGTGGTCTGGACTCCAGCCTGATCACAGCGGTCTGCGGCAAGACCTTTGGGGAACAGGGGAAGCTGCTTCCCACCTTCTCTGTAGATTACGAGGATAATGACAAATATTTCCAACCGGGGAAGTTCCAGCCAAACCCGGATTCGGATTTCATCGGCATTATGGAGTCTGCAGTACCCTGCGAACCCCATCACACGGTGCTGACCCCGGAAGAACTTTTCGGTGCGTTGGAAATGGCTACGGAGGCAAGAGACCTCCCCGGCATGGCGGATGTGGATTTTTCTCTGCTGGCATTCTGCAATCGCATCAGCAAGCACGTAAAGGTTGCCCTCTCCGGAGAGTGTGCGGATGAGATCTTCGGCGGCTATCCCTGGTATCGGGATCCGGAGGTGCGAAACCGGAATGGCTTCCCCTGGGCCCAGAATACGCAGCAGCGGCTGGAACTGCTGCTGCCGGAATGTCGGGTGGGACTGGAACATTACGCCCAGGACCGGTATACCGAGACCCTGGCTTCCTGCGATATTCTCCCGGGAACCTCACCTCTGGAGACCCGTATGAAGCAGATGGTGAATCTCAATCTGCGGTGGTTCATGCAGACCCTGCTGGATCGAAAGGACCGCATGAGCATGTATTGGGGTTTGGAGGTCCGGGTTCCCTTCTGCGATTATCGTATTGTGGAGTATCTGTATGGGGTGCCCTGGAAAATGAAGGATTACAAGGGCAGGGAGAAGGGGCTGCTGCGGCAGTCCATGCAGAGGTGGCTCCCGGAGCCAATCTTGTGGCGGAAGAAAAGTCCCTATCCCAAGACCTTCCATCCGAATTATCGGAAACTGGTGGAGTCACGCATGCGGGGATTGCTGAATAAAGAAAATGCCCCCCTTTGGAGTTTGATTTCCAAAGAAGAGGTGCGAAAAATGATGGAGGGGGATCTGCCCTGGCCGTGGTATGGGCAGCTGATGCGGGAGCCCCAGACCATTGCATTTTTGCTGCAGACTGAGTACTGGCTGGAGCATTATCAAGTTGACATCTTAACGGATTAGAAGTATCATAAAAGAAAAAAGTTGGAGGATATACAAATGCGCAAAACAAAGATTATTTGCACCATTGGCCCTTCCAGTGAAAATGAGGAAACTTTGCGCCGCATGGCTCTGGCAGGCATGAATGTTGCCCGGCTGAATTTTTCCCATGGCAGCTATGAGGAACATCAGAAGAAAATTGACCTGATCAAGAAGGTTCGCAAGGATCTGAATTTGCCCATTGCCATTCTGCTGGATACCAAGGGCCCGGAATACCGGATCCGTACCTTCAAGAACGGAAAGGTGGAGGTTCCCGAGGGCGCGGAATTTACCTTTACTACCGATGATGTAGAAGGTGACGAGACCAGAGTCTCTGTCAATTATAAGGGCCTTGTGAAGGACCTGCAGGTGGGTGATCGGATCCTGGTAAACAATGGCCTGGTTATTTTTGAGGTCATGAGCCTGGAGGGCAGCAATGCTGTCTGTAAATGTCTGGTGGGCGGTACCTTAAGCAACCGCAAGAGTATGTGCTTCCCCAATAAGGTTATGTCCGGCCCCTATCTGTCCGACCAGGATAAGGCGGATATCCTCTTCGGTATTCGCAATGATGTGGATTTTGTAGCGGCATCTTTCGTTTCCGTCCGGCAGGATGTGCAGGATATTCGTGATTTCCTGAATGCCAACGGCGGCAGCGATATTGAGATCATTGCCAAGATCGAAAACCGCAGTGGTGTGGATCATGTGAAGGAAATATGTGAGGCCTGCGAGGGCATTATGATCGCCCGCGGTGACCTGGGTGTGGAGATCCCCTTCGTGGAGGTTCCTGCCGTGCAAAAGAAGATCATCAATGAGTGCCGCCTCATGGGCCGCAGAACCATTACCGCCACAGAGATGCTGGAATCCATGATCTATAATCCTCGTCCTACCCGTGCAGAGATCTCCGATGTGGCCAATGCCGTGTATGACGGCACCTCTGCCATCATGCTCTCCGGAGAGTCTGCCGCAGGCAAGTACCCTGTGGAGGCTGTTTCCAACATGGCCCAGATTGCCGAGTATACCGAGAAGCACACCAGCTACCGCAAGCGCTTCCTGAATACCTCCGTGGAAATCCAGAGCATGCAGGATGCCATCTCCCATGCCATCTGCGCTATGGCCGTGGATGTGGATGCCAAGGCAATCTCCGTCTGTTCCGTATCCGGCAAGACTGCCATGCTGGTGAGTCGCTTCCGCAGCCCTGTGGATATCGTGGGTATGACCACCAATGAGAAGGTGTGGCGGAAGCTGAATCTGGATTGGGGCGTTACTCCCATGCTGGCAGAGTCTGTCAGCTCCATGGATGTCATGTTCTACCATGCCGTCAACGGCGCAAAGTCCATCCTGGGTCTGCAGTCCGGGGATCGCGTGGTGGTTTCCGGCGGCCCCATCAACGGCCAGCACGGCAATACCAACACCATCAAGGTGGAAACGATTTAAGCATAAAAACCCCGATTTCCTCTCGGAAGTCGGGGATTTTTTTACTTGGAAAGCAGGTTATATAGTTCTTCTACGGTATTTGCCATGGCGATGGCACCGGCTTTTTGGGTTTCTTCCTTGTTTCCATATCCCCAGGTGACACCGATGGTGGGGATGCCGTGTTGCTTGGCACCCAGGACGTCAAATTCCGTGTCACCTACCATGACGGCATTTTCCGCGCCTCCTGCCTGCTCCAGCAGGTAAGCGATGACAGCGGACTTGCTGTCCCGGCTCTTGTCCATGGTGGCACCGCAGATGAAGCGGAAATATTTCGCCAGGTCAAACTTTTCCAGGATTTCCACAGCGGTCACTTCCGGCTTGGAGGTGGCGACGCAGAGAAAGTGCCCTTCCTGCTGCAGCTTCTCCAGAAGCTGACGAATGCCGGGGTAGGGGGTATTCTCAAATTTTCCTACGGCCTGATATCTGGCTCGGAACACCTTCATGGCTTCTTCCACATTTTCTTCCGGAATGCCGTTATTTGCAAAGGAATTACGCAGAGGAGGCCCCACAAAGGTGCGCAGAATCATGTCATCCGGAGGCGTGAGACCGAAATGCTTATAGGCAACTCTGGCGCAGTTCATAATTCCCTCGCCGGAATCCGTAAGGGTACCGTCCAGATCAAAGAGTATGGTTTTCATAGGGATGCTCCTTTATGTAGGTTTCCAGCAGACTGGCGGCAAGGCAGATAAATTCGCCGCAGGGCCGGGAATGATAATAGGTTTCGGTGCGGTGTTCCGGTGCCGGTTCGTCCACCTTGTGATCCAGCTGCAGCAGCTCCCGGCAGATGATGGTGCCGGTATGCTCCCGGAATTGCCCTGCAAGAAATTGAATGCGGCTGTAGAGCTCCGCTTTGGCATCATAGGCCTTGGGATCGTCGTAGCCATAGAGGTTGCCCAGAATGAAAAACATCCCGCTGACCGCACCGCAGACCTCCCGGAGCCGTCCCATGCCGCCGCCGAAGGAGGATGCCAGCCGCAGGGCAGTGCTGCTGTCAAAGGGCAGCAGATCGGCAAAGGCCAGCACCACGGATTGGGCACAGTTATAGCCTTCAAAGAAGTTTCCTTTCGCTTTTTCTCCCCGTGGGGTGGAGGCGAATTCTTTTTCCACAGTGACCACTCCTTTTTCCTACAGTATAGCATAGAAAAATCAAAATGGAAATAGCAAAATGGGCTGCCTTTCGGCAGCCCATAACACTTACTTGACGAAATAAACGTAGTTTTCTTTTCTGGCAACAGGCTCCTTCAGGGAAGCGGCTGCATAGCCCAGGCAGCAGTTGGCGATGCCTTCCCACTCACCCTCAATGCCCAGGTCGGCGAGAAGCTTCTGCCCGAATTCGGATTCGACTTCTTCCTTTGCACGGTGAATCCAGATGCTGTCCACACCCAGGCTGGCAGCGGCGTTCATCAGATTGCCCATGACCAGGCTGCCGTCGTACTTGTAGGTGCCAACGGCCTTGTTGGCAATGACGAGAAGCACTACAGGCGCGCCGTAGAAGGGATCACCCTTGCCCACAGCGCCCATGACCTTCTGGTTTTCCACCATCAGCTGATCACGGACTTCCTTATTGGTAACGGCGATGATGACGGGGGACTGCTTGCCCATGCCGGTGGGGGCGTAGGTGCCGGCCTTCAGAATGGCATCCAAGGTCTCCTGGGGGACCATATCGGGCTTGAAATTGCGGCAGCTTCTCCGGGTTTCCAGAACTTTCAAAGTTTCGTTCATAAGGCGTTTTCCTTTCTTATTCGTTTTCAATGGTGATCTGGCAGACCTTCATGGCCTCCAATGCATTTTTGTGGGTGGCAGGGGAAACACCTGCGCAGCAGGCAGCATCTACATGGACGGGAACCTCCGGCAGGAAGGCTTTGATGACCATGGCATTGGAAATGACGCAGATATCCGTGCACAGGCCGATGAGGGTGATGCGGTCGATGGGAGTTTTTGCATCCATTTCCAGCAGAAGCTTAGGCAGCTCAGAGGAGCCAAAGGTTACCTTATCGATGGCATCATTTTTCCGCAGGGCATCCAGCTCCTGCCGGATCTGCCAGCCGTCGGTGTCGCGGATGCAATGGGGCACAGGCAGGTTTCTTCCTTCCTGGGTGGCAAGATACTGTGCTTCGTGGGTGTCTCGGGTGAAGAGAACTGTGCCCGGGAAAGTTTCAATTTTCTTTTTTACATTGGGAACGATCTTGACTGCTTCCGGGGTACCCAGAGCACCGTCAATAAAATCGTTCTGCATATCTACAACGATCAGAATTTCATTCATGGCTTAGCTCCTTTGCCCGTTTCTTGGCTGCAGGACACTGGTGCTTTGTGAAGGGGCCATACTGACAGGGACGGCAGCGGAAGCATTTGACATACTCGGTGCCGTTAACCACGGCGCCCGCAAAGCCGGGATCCGCCAGAATGGCGCTGGCAAGGTCAACGGTGTCCACAAGCTCATTTTCAATGAGGTAATTGACCTGCTCCGGGGTGAGAATGCCGCCAACGCAGGAGACGGGAACCCGACCGGCAAAGTGCTTGTGCAGCAGGATGCCGATGGTGGCAATCTTGCTGATGCCTTCCTCATAGACGGGCAGATCATCCAGACCGACGATGCCGCAGGAAACCTGCAGATAATCGCAGCCTGCCTTTACATATTCTTCGGCAACGGCGATGCCGTCTTCAATGGTATCGTCATAGCCGGAGGTTCGAACGGAAATAAGGAAATCCTTGCCGCAAGCCTTGCGGATGCCTTCAATGATTTCTGCGCCGAATCTTGCCCGGTTTTCGGTGGTGCCGCCGTATTCGTCGGTACGCTTGTTGTAGGTGGGGGACATGAACTGGTTGATGAGGTAGCTGTGGCAGCCGTGGAGCTGCACGCCGTCATAACCGGCCTTCTGAGCTCTGACTGCGGCTGCGATGTAGGCTGCCTGGATCTCGTGGATGCCGTCAACAGTCAGAGGAATGGTGATGTAGTCCCGGCCGTAGCGGTGCTGCTCAACGGCGGAAGGACCAACGGGGTCACCCACGCCGGGGGTGGAAGAGTAGCCGGTGTGGTTCAGCTGGACGATGACTGCGGTTCCGGCGGCATGACAGGCATCGGTGATGGCCTTGTGGCCGGGAATCTGCTCGTCACACCACAGACCAATGTTGGTATTGCCGATTCTGCCCTGGGGGGTCACGCCGGTAGCCTCCACGCAGATGAGGCCGCAGCCTCCCTGGGCGCGCTCGGTATAATGGACAATGTGGGCATCGCTGACCATGCCGGTATCATCGGCGTAGTCAAATTTTACGGTGGGCGCAAAGGTCACGCGGTTGCGCAAGGTTACGCTCCCGATTGTTATGGGGGTTGCTGCAGTTACCATAGGAAGGCCTCCTGTGTTTTTTTCTTCATGATACAATAAAAGACCGGCTGTTTCAAGAATAATACAATTTAAAACTATGAAATTTGTGGCATCCGTTGACATCTTTTGCCAAATGGAATAAAATATATCCCAATAAAGGAGATGAAGTGCATGCAGGGAAAATGGAAAAAGGCTTTGTCGCTTTTCCTGTATTTTTTTACCATCGGATGGTATACCTTCGGCGGTGGCTGGGGCATCGTTGCACAGCTGCAGAAGGACTATGTAGAAGGAAAACAGGAAATATCCGGTGAGAAGCTGCTCAATATTGTCAGCGTTGGCCGCAGCATGCCGGGTACCATGATCGGTAATGTGGCATATCTTTTTGGCTATGAAATGGCCGGTGTGCCCGGTGCAATTCTTTCGGTGATCGGCATGATCACCCCTTCCATCATCATTCTTACGGTACTGACGTTTTTCTATACCAATGTGAAGGACAATGTATATGTGGCAAAAGCGCTGATGGGCGTTCGCGCCGTGGTGGCTCCGGTGATCCTTTCTGCCGTTCTGAAACTGCACAAGGGATCCTTTTCCAAATGGATCTGTTTTGTGCTCTGCGGTGTGTCCATTGTGCTGTCCTTCGTCTTTAAGGTCAGCGCCCTGCTCATCGTTGTGATGGGCCTTGTGGTAGGCTTCTTTGCCTTTCGGGGAGAGGGGGAGCAGAAATGATGGATGTGCTTGCGCTCTTCTGGAGCTTCTGTAAAATCGGCTTTACCAGCTTCGGCGGACTTTCCATGCTGCCGCTGATCAGCAGCGAGATGGAAGGCCATGCCTGGATGACCACTTCGGAGATCTCCGATATCGTGGCCATTGCGGAGATGACCCCCGGCCCCCTGGGCCTGAACTGTGCCACCTTTGCCGGCATCCGGGTGGCAGGTGTGTTGGGTGCCATTGCCTCCAACCTGGGTATGCTGATGCCCACCTTCACTATCTGCGCTTTGGCGGCAGTCTTCTTTGCCAAGTTCCAGAACAGCAGCTTGCTGCAGCGACTGATGAAGGGCGTGCGTCCTGCCTGCATCGGCCTTATCTGGGCAACGATTCTGAAGCTGGTGTGCACCAATTATCTGGGACCGGAGGGGGCAATTTCCGTTGCCTGTATCGGCATCGGCCTGCTGGCCTGCGTTCTGCTTGTGCGTTTCAAGTGGAGTATTCCCAAAACCATCGCCTTGGCGGCCGTCCTTGGATTGATCCTATGTTAATGAAAAAGGTCCCTCTTTTGAGGGAGCTTTTTTATGCGGCAAATTTTTCCTTGTTCTTTTGGATGTAATAGCGGTAGTACAGGAAGAACAGGAAGGAGGTCACGATCCATGTGACGGGATAGCAGGCGACCAGCTGCAGGAGCTTTCCGGGCCAGATACTCCGGGAGACAAGACACCAGATGATACGCAGAACGCAGACACCCAGGCAGGTCAGCACCATGGGAATGAAGGAATTACCCATGGCCCGAAGGGATGCGGCATAGATCTCGATCCACACAAAGGTGAAGAACAGGGGAGTCAGAAAATGGATGATCTGCAGTCCAATGGCGAGCACGGTCTCATCCCGGGTGAACAGTCCCATAATGGGCAGACCGAACACATAGGTCAATGCGCTGATGGCAACGGACATTCCCAGAGAGAGGAAAATGCCCTTGCGGATGCTCTGGAAAACCCGATCCATCTTTCCTGCGCCGTAGTTCTGACCAACGAAGGTACCTACGGCTACGCCCATGGCACCGAGACTCATCCAGAACAGGGAGTCGATCTTGGAATAGGCGGACCAGGCTGCGATGACATCCGTATCAAAGGCGTTGATGAAGGTCTGTATGAATACGTTGGAGATGGCATAGAGGGTGCTCTGGAATCCTGCGGGCAGTCCCAAACGGAAGATCTGCCGCAGTTCAAAGCTGTTGAAGCGGATCTTGGCGAAGGTTACCCGGTGAATATCATCGGTACGCACCAGAGGAATCATGGTGAGGATGGCGCTGATGAGCTGGCAAAGCACGGTTGCCAGGGCGGCACCTGCGACTTCCATTTTGAGTATGCCCACGAAAAGCAGATCCAGCACAATGTTCAGCAGGCAGCTGGTGATCAGGAAATACAGGGGCCTTCTGGAATCGCCCACTGCCCGGAGAATTCCGGTGCCCATATTGTAGAGCAGACTGGGGATCATGCCTGCAAAATAAATCCGCAGATAGGTAACGCAGTAGTCAAAAAGCTTTCCCTTAACGCCGATGGCAGCTGCCATCCATGGGGCCAGAGAAACGCCTACCACGGCAAAGAGCAGTCCTGCGGCGGTAGCCAACGCAATGGAGGTATGCACCGCATTCTGGATGCGTTCTTGATTTTTTGCGCCGTAGAGTTGACTGATGATCACACCGGCACCGGAGCTGATGCCAACAAAAAAGCCTACCAGCAGAGCAATGATATTGCCGGTGGAGCCGCCAACGGCACCCAAAGCTTCCTTGCCCACAAACTGTCCTACGATAATGGCATCCACCGTATTATAAAGAGTCTGGAAAAAGGAACCCAGGATGATAGGAAAAAAATAACGCAAAAGGCCTGGGACAATAGGGCCTTCGGTTATAGGATTGTATTTTTCTTTCATGTTTTTGCCTCGCAAATGAAACTTGCCATATTCTACAGCAGATGCCAAAAGATTTCAACTCTTTTTCGCAATAAGCCTATTCCATCCATAAAAATTCCGTGGTATAATAATTACGAAGGCAATTATTATACCATTTTAATGTGCCATTTTCTCGTCCCTCACGGGACAACCGAAAATGATGCACATATTATACCATTCCGCTTTGCTTCATGGTATAATAAAGAAAAAGGAGGCATGCCAATGTGGATTGCGATTTTTATCACGGTCATTTTTTGCTTTGCCCTGGGTATTGCCTTCCTGGTCTGGCAGATTGCGCGGTTGATCCAAAAGAGCGCTCACTGTAAAAAGGGGATTTCTGTGCTTTGGGCGGCATTGCTGCTGGGAGCGTTTATTGCAGTGCTTTGGGCGGCAATGGATTTCATCAACTGCATCATTGTAGTTTTGCATCTGTTGCTGATATGGATGCTCTTCAGCGCTGGGGCATGGCTTTTAAGCCGGTGCGGATGGAAATGCGATTCCGTCATTACCGCTCTGGCAGCGCTCGCAGTGACTGCCCTTTATCTGGCTGGAGGCTGGTATGCAGCCCATCATGTGGTTGTAACCCAGTACGGGTTGACGACCGAAAAGAATGTGACCGATTTACGTATCATTCAGATCTCTGACAGCCATCTGGGTACCCTGTTCCATGCGGATAAGTTTTCTGCATATCTGCAGGAAATTCAGAATCAAAATCCGGATGTGGTGCTGATCACCGGAGATTTCGTGGATGATTCTACCTCCCGGGAGGATATGCTGGCAGGCTGCGAAGCTTTGAAGATTCTGAAACCGACCTACGGAACTTATTTCGTCTACGGCAACCACGACCGGGGATATTACAGCGAAAGCCGCCGAGGCTGGACCAATCGGGAACTGGAAAAGGGTCTCACTGATGCCGGCGTTGTGATTCTGCAGGATGAGGCGGTGCCGGTGGGAAACGATTTCTATATCGTGGGCAGGGAGGACTATTCCGTTGTGGAAGCGGGGGGAACTCGAATGACTCCGGAGTCCTTGCTGAAGAATTTGAGCCATGAGAAGTATATCATCGTCCTGGATCATCAGCCCAAGGACTATGCCGAGGAAGCTGCAGCCGGTGCCGATCTGGTGCTTTCCGGCCATACCCATGGCGGCCAGCTTATCCCAATCACCTATGTGGGAGAATGGATGGGTGTCAACTGCCGTACCTATGGAATGGAGCAGCAGCGAGACACCGTGTTTGAAGTGTCCTCCGGCATCGGAGACTGGGCGATTCTGTTTAAAACAGGCTGTAAGTCTGAATATGTGATATTCGATCTTGTAAGCAAATAAAAAAGGAGAAATGAACGATGGAAAAAGAAACGAAGAAGCTTGCTCCGGAAGAAATTAAGCGCCTCAAGGGCCTGGGCTGCCTGCAGGATAAGCGGTATCCCGATGTGTTCAATGTCCGCGTCATTACCCGCAATGGCAAGATTACGACCGATGAGCACAGAGCCATTGCCGAGGCTGCGGATCGGTTCGGTTCCGGTGAGGTAACCATGACCACTCGCCTGACTTTGGAGGTGCAGAGTGTGAAATATGAAAACACCGATGCCCTGTTTGCTTTCCTTGCAGAGCATGGTCTGCAGACCGGCGGTACCGGCGCAAAGGTCCGTCCTGTGGTTTCCTGCAAGGGTACCACCTGCCAGTATGGCCTTATCGATACCTTTGCTCTGTCCGAGAAGCTGCACAAGCTGTTCTACGAAGGCTACCATGATGTGGCTCTGCCCCATAAGTTCAAGATCGCCGTGGGCGGCTGCCCCAACAACTGCGTGAAGCCGGACCTCAACGATCTGGGCATCATCGGTCAGCGGGTACCGGGCATTGATCCGGAAAAGTGCCGTGGCTGCAAGAACTGCCAGATCGTGAAGAACTGCCCCATCCATGTGCCTGTGCTGCAGGATGGCAAGATCGTCATTGATCCCGAGCAGTGCAACCATTGCGGACGCTGCACAGGAAAATGTCCCTTCGATGCCGTGACTCCCGCAGTCACCGGCTACAAGATCGTGGTGGGCGGCAGATGGGGCAAGAGGGTTGCCCAGGGCAATGCCCTCAATTACCTGTTTACCTCCGAGGAAGAGGTCATTGCTACTGTGGAAAATGCAATCTGCCTGTTCCGGGATGAGGGCATTGCCGGGGAACGTTTCTCCGATACCATTGCCCGCCTGGGCTTCTCGTACGTGGAAAAGAAACTGCTGGATGCTCTGAAGAAATAAACATACATAATAAAAAAGCTGGTTTGCATTTCATTTTGCAAACCAGCTTTTTTATTTACTTACCTGCCAGAGCACGTTCCAGCCATACACAGCCAAAGTCCAAGGCGGTGTACAGGCCGTCTTTTTCGCTGCTCTTGATAATACGGCTGCGGCCTCTCACATTGGGGTCGGTCAGCTGCAGCTGCAGCGAAACCTTACTTGCCACATCCTGATCCCCAACCTTCTGGGTTTCCAGGATCTGGAGCATAACGATATGGGTGTCGGCCATGGAACCGTAGTAGAGCAGATTGCCCTTCCGCAGCAGCGGATGGCCCTTATACATCAGAATTTCTTCTGCCATAGGGATACCTCCTTCGTATTGATAATGGTAATGATAGCTGTGGTTCGCCGAGGAGACAAGGGAAAAGAGGCTTTTGCCGTGGCAAAAGCCTCTTGGCGATTATTGATGGTTGAACAGATAGTTCTCCACAAGAACCTGCATCAGCTCATCTCTGTCCAGCTTGCAGATCTTGCTGCGGGCGCTGTTGTAGTTGGTGATGTAGGTA
Source organism: Faecousia sp. (assembly GCA_045628895.1). Lineage (GTDB taxonomy): Bacteria > Bacillota > Clostridia > Oscillospirales > Oscillospiraceae > Faecousia. Next base: position 2,051 of record JAZQQD010000136.1, on the reverse strand, counting down.
GGATCCTCTGTCAGCAGATATCCAACAATCTGGTTGATGGGGTTATAGCCCTTTTCACTCAGTGCGTCGAACACATCCCGCAGGATCTGCCGCATATTTTCCTTGTCGTCCGTGGGAACGGTAAACTTAATGGTACTTTCGGTCATGCTACTCCCTCCATCCTCGGATATTTGGGACTATTATAACCGAAAAAAACGGGCGTGTAAAGTCTAAATTCGGAAAAGTTAGGAAATTACCGGAGAATTGCACCCAATTTTTCGGAAACTGCCTTCAAAACCTTCTCAACAACCTGCTCGGAATCCTTATCGGTGAGGGTGCGGTCGTCAGCACGGAGCTCCAGGGAGAAGGCCAGACTCTTCTTGCCCTCGGCAATGCCGGTGCCGCGGTAGATGTCGAAGAGCTTTACGCCCCGCAGCAGCTTGCCTGCAGCAGCGGTGATTACATCCTCTACAGCGGCAACGGTGGTATTCTCATCGCAGACCAGAGCCAGGTCACGGGAGACGCTGGGATACTTGGGCAGAGGAGCAAAGGTGGGATCCGGCAGACGGAGATCGAAGAGTGCGGTGAAGTTGATCTCAGCGCAGTAGACCTCACTGTCGATGCCGTAGTTCTTGCAGACCAGAGGATGAACCTGACCCATGTAGCCCAGGTTCACGCCGTCCACGGATACCATAGCGCAGCGGCCGGGATGGTAGCTGGGGTTATCGGAAACAGCGGTGTAGCTAGCCTTCTTGACCCGCAGAGCAGCAAAGACAGCTTCCAGCTCACCCTTCAGAGTGAAGAAAGTCTCGCCGGCACCGTAGGTGCCCAGAACCAGCATCTTGGGCTCCTGGGGCAGAACCTGGCCCTCAGTGGGCAGGTAGATCTTAGCCAGCTCATAGAGCTTTGCAGCCTTGTTGTGATAAGCGTTGTTGCGGCTCAGAATGTCCAGCATGGAGGGCAGAGCAATGGTACGCATGATGGAGGTATCCTCGCCCAGAGGGTTCTGGATCTTCAGCACGTTGCGAAGTGCACTGTCCTGGGGCAGACGGATCTGATCGAAAATGGTGGGGGATACGAAGGAGTAGGTGATGATCTCGCTGTAGCCCAGACCGCGGCAGGTAACACCGGCCTTGTTCTCCAGCATCATCATGGGGGTGTAGCCGCCCTGCGTGGAGGTCTTGAATGCGGTGGTGGGGATCTCGTTGTAGCCGTAGGAACGGCCCACTTCTTCGGCAATATCTGCCATGTGGTTCAGGTCGGGACGGAAGGAGGGAACCTTGATGGTGTCGCCTACCACTTCCACTTCCAGCAGCCGCAGATATTCAACCATCTGCTCCTTGGAAATGTTGGTGCCCAGCAGGGCATTGATCTTCTCAGGCTCAAGAGCCACGGTCTTTTCTTCGGGAACGTAGTTCAGAATGTCGATGGTGCCGTCCAGCACATCGCCGCACTCCAGCAGTTCAACCAGCTCGCAGGCTCTTTGCACAGCAGGAACAGTCATCATGGGATCCAGATTCTTCTCGAACTTACCGGAAGCCTCGGTACGCATACCCAGAGCCAGAGCGGTCTGACGGATGGAGGTGCCGTTGAAGTTTGCGGATTCGAATACCACAGTAGTGGTATCGTCCTTAATCTCGGAATTTTCACCGCCCATGATACCGGCAAGACCGATGGCCTTATCACCGTCGGCAATGACCAGCATACCGGGCTTCAGATTGCGGACATTGCTGTCCAGAGTGGTGAGGGACTCACCCTCCACAGCTTCCCGGACAACGATGGTACCGGAGGAGATATAACGGTAGTCAAAAGCGTGCATGGGCTGACCGTACTCCAGCATGACGTAGTTGGTAATGTCTACGATGTTGTTGATGGGACGAACGCCGTTGGCGCGCAGTCTCTGACGCAGCCACTTGGGAGAGGGGCCGATCTTGACGTTAGCAACCATTCTTGCGGTGTAGCGGTTGCACAGATCCTCAGCGGGAACCTCCACATCCAGCTTATCGAAGATAGAGCCGGCATCGCTGCCATGCACGACAGGCTCATGGTGCTTCATTTCCTTGCCGAAGGCG
>JAZQQD010000135.1:0-62974 GCA_045628895.1 Faecousia sp. | reverse complement strand
TCGGTATCCAGACCTCCGGTATCCGCGGCCGTATGGGCGAAGTGGTTTCCGCCGGTAAGCTGGCGACTCCCGCTATCATCCGCTCCCACGGTGGCCGTCCCCGTGCCATCGAGGCTGGCGAAGTACATATCGACATCGCTTTCGTTGCCGCTCCTACCTCCGACTGCGTAGGTAACTGCCGCGGCATCGGCGGCAAGAGCAACTGCGGCTCTCTGGGCTACGCCATGACCGACGCCAAGTACGCCGATCATGTGGTCGTTGTAACCGACTGCCTGGTTGACTTCCCCAACATGCCCGCATCCGTGGAAGCCATTGATGTGGATGCCGTTGTTGTGGTCGACTCCATCGGCAACCCCAAGAAGATCGCTTCCTCCGCTGCCCGTATCAGCCAGAACCCCAGAGATCTGATGATGGCTGAGGATGTGGCAAAGGTCATCGCTTCCACTCCTTACTTCAAGGATGGCTTCTCCTTCCAGACCGGTGTCGGCGGCCCCTCTCTGGCAGCCAACCTGTTCCTGGAGAAGTACATGGACGGGCGGGATATCAAGATGGGGTGGGCCATCGGCGGTATCTGCGGCCCCATGGTGGAGCTGCTGAAGAAGGGTAAGGTCGGCAAGGTTATCGACGTGCAGGACTTCGACCTGGATGCCGTTAACTCCATCAACCAGACTCCCGGCCACTTTGAGATGTCTGCTTCTCAGTACGCAAACCCCGCTAACAAGGGCGCTTTCGTCAACAAGCTGGACTTCGTCGTTCTGGCTGCTCTGGAGATCGATACCGGATTTAATGTCAACGTGCTCACCGGTTCCGACGGTGTGCTTCGCGGCGCTCCCGGCGGACATCCCGATACCGCAGCCGGCTCCAAGGTCTGCATTATCGTCACTCCTCTGACCCGTGGCCGTATGGCAACCGTCTGCAAGAACGTTGTTACCGTTACTACCCCCGGCGACTGCGTTGACGTGCTGGTTACCGATTACGGCATCGCTGTCAACCCCCTGCGTCCCGACCTCATCGAGTGCCTGGATAAGGCAGGCATCCCCCATGTCACCATCGAGTCCCTGCAGGAGAAGGCTTATTCTCTGGTTGGTACTCCCGATGACATGGAGTGGGAGGACAAGGTCGTTGCCGTTCTGGAAGCCCGTGACGGCACTGTGCTGGATGTTGTTCGTAAGATCAAGCCCGTAACCCTGTAATTTTCCGGTAAAACCGGTGAATTAAATAGAAAAGAAAAGAAAGTGAGCGTGTACCCTATGAGCAATACCCTGGTCGGCATTCTGGGTCTTATCACCATCGTGGCAATTGTTGTCACCCTGTTCAAGAGCAAGACCCAGCCTGCCATCGCATTCATCGTATTCCCCATGATTCTGGGCGTGATCCTGGTTCTGGGCGGCCGAAACATCGACGGCACTGCCGTTTCCCTGTCCTTCGGCGACCTGACCGCTATGATCAAGGCCGGTTTCAACTCCACCGCACCTACCGCAGCCCTCTTCGTTTTCTCCGTTCTCTACTTTGGCATCGTGTCTGATGCCGGCATGTTCGATGTCATCATCGGCAAGCTGATGAAGCTCATCGGCAACAATGTTGTCGGTGTCTGCGTCATGACCTGTGTCATTGCACTGATCGGCCATCTGGATGGCGGCGGAGCTTCCACCTTCTGCATCGTGGTTCCCGCTATGCTGCCTGTCTACAAGAAGATGAACATGCGTCCCACCAGCCTGCTGCGGATCGCAGTTCTGGCTATGGGTGTCCTGAACCTGATGCCCTGGGCTGGCCCCACCATGCGTGCTGCCACCGTTCTGGGCGTAGAAGCCAGCGAATTGTGGACCACTCTGATCCCTATTCAGATCTTCGGCGTTGTCCTTGCTCTGGCTCACGCTTTCTTCACCGGTGTGCAGGAGAAGAAGCGCGGCGCCGGTCTGGCTGCCGGCGAGTCTCTGGAAATTGCTTCCGAGAACCCTGAAGCCAATGAGCTGGCCCGTCCCAAGCTGTTCCTGTTCAACGTTGCTCTGACCATTGGTGTCATTGCTCTGCTGATCTGGGATGAGTTCCCCTCCTACGTACCCTTCATGATCGGTGTTTCTCTGGCTCTGTTCGTCAACTACGGCGCTTCCGCTAAGATGCACAAGAAGATCATCAACCTCCATGCAGGTCCCGCTCTCATGATGTGCTCTACTCTGATGGGCGCTGCCGTCCTCATGGGCGTTCTGACCACCAGCTTCAACTTTAAGCTGAATGATGCCGGCGTGATCACCGGTCTGGCCGCTGCTTCCGCTAAGGCTGCATCCGTGGATGTGCCCAGCGTTGTCCGCTGCCTGGCCGGCATCGTGGAGTCCATGCTGCCCACCGCTATCGGTCAGCACCTGCCTCTGGTTATCGGTATCCTGTCTGTGCCTCTGGCTCTGGCCTTCGACACCGACTCCTACTTCTATGGTATGCTGCCCGTTATCATTGCTATCGGCCAGAGCTTCGGCCTTGCAGCTCTGCCCATCGCTGTGGCAATGGTTGTGTGCCGCAACTGCGCTACCTTCATCAGCCCCATGGTTCCTGCTACTCTGCTGGGTACCGGCCTTGCTGATGTGGACATCAAGGATCATATTAAGGCTTCCTTCATGTATGTTTGGGGCTTCTCCATCCTGTGCATGGTTTTCGCTGTGATCCTGGGCATCATGCCTGTGTAATTTTCCGAGAATTATCCCCCATTCCCTAGGGAATGGGGGATATCTTTTTTCCGAATTCTGTGATAAAATCAAAAATATATTGAATTACAGAAGGATTTTGCTATGAGTGATACTATTTCTTCCGTTTCTCTCACTGATAAAAGAGCCCTCTCCCAGGTGGATAAGCTCCTGCAGCAGGAGGGCATCCGCCGGGACGGAAATCTGGACTATATCTGCGGCATGTATGACGAGGACTACAATCTGGTAGCCACCGGCAGCTGCTTCCATAATACCATCCGCTGCCTGGCGGTGTCCCATACCCGCCAGGGTGAGGGACTGCTGAACCAGGTGGTGAGCCACCTTATGGATGTGCAGGCTCAGAGGGGCAATTTCCGGGTGTTCCTGTATACCAAACCCGGCAGCGCTAAGTTTTTCGGAGACCTGGGCTTTTATGAGATTGCCCGGGTGGACGGCAAACTGGTGTTTATGGAAAACCGCCGAAAGGGTTTCCTGGATTTCTGCAGCGCGCTGACACCCAAAGCCGGGGCAGGAAAAACTGCGGCCATCGTAATGAATGCCAATCCCTTTACCCGCGGCCACCGCTATCTTGTGGAGCAGGCAGCCAAGGAGAATGATACGGTGCACCTCTTCGTTCTGGAGGAGGAAGCCGGCCCCATTCCGGCAAAGGTACGCTGGAAGCTGGTATGTGACGGCGTTGCCGATCTTCCAAATGTTTATGTCCATAAATCCGGCCCTTATATGATCTCTTCGGCTACCTTCCCCAGCTATTTTCTGAAGGATGGGGATGAGGTCATCCGTACCCAGGGCAGGCTGGATGCCCATGTGTTCCTGAAGATCGCAAAGGAACTGGGGATCACCACCCGGTATGTGGGCGAGGAAAAGGCGAGCCATGTCACGGCCCTCTATAATGAGGTCCTGGCGGAAAATCTGCCCCAGGGCGGGGTGGAATGTAAGATCATTCCGAGATTGGAAACCGATTCTGCCGTCATCAGCGCCAGTACTGTCCGCCAGGCCATCCATGATGGAAAACTGGAGGAGATCCGAGCTATGCTGCCGGAGACTACCTATGCTTATTTTGCCTCTCCGGAATCCGAGCCTGTCCGCAAAGCCATCGAGAAGGCAACGGATCTGATACATTATTAAGAAGTGTCCATCGTAGAAACGGAGACGATCCGCCCCTGCGATGAAAGGAGCCTTTATGGAAGAAGTCACCCTCATACAGATGTTAGATGCCCGGGAGCAGCGGGTAAATACCCAGAATATCCTTATGGAAAAATATGGGAAGCCTGTTATCTGCTTCACCATGAATATTCCCGGTCCCATTAAGGATTCTCCGCTTATCCGACGGAGCTTCCGCTGGGGTCTTTCTGCCCTGGAGCATCGGCTGACAAGGGTGCTGTTCCGCCAGGCGCAGGAGGAGATCACAGGCTGTACGGCCTTTTTCTGTGTAGATCTTCCCGCGGGAGAGGCAAAAAGGATCTGCGTCGCCGTGGAGGAAAGCTGCCCCATGGGTCGGCTTTTTGATATGGATGTGCTGCAGCCCGGGGGAGAGAAGCTGAACCGTGAAGATTTCGGCGGCGGCAGCCGGGACTGCATCGTCTGTGGACAGAAGGGTAGGGGGTGCGCTTCCCGAAGAATCCACAGCGTACCGGAGCTGCAGGAAGCGGCGAGAAATCTGATGCTGGAGCATTTTCGCCTGGAGGATGCCGAGAAGATCGGCACCCTGGCAGGCAAAGCTCTGCTGGATGAGGTCTGCACCACCCCCAAGCCCGGCCTTGTGGACCGGAATAACAGCGGCAGCCATGGGGATATGGATATTTTCACCTTTATGGCCAGCGCTTCGGCTCTGATCCCTTATTTTACGGAATGTGCCCGGATCGGCATGGCTACGGCGGCAGAGTCTCCGGAGGAGACCTTCTCCCGGCTTCGCCAGGCGGGACTGCTTGCCGAGCAGAAAATGTATGCCGTCACCGGGGGAATCAATACCCATAAGGGCGCAATCTTTACTATGGGTTTGCTTTGCGGCGCTGCAGGCCGGCTGTGGGATCCGGTGGAAAACTGCGATGCGGATAGAATCTGCAGGGAAGTGTCAGCCATGACAGCCGATGCCATGGAGGCGGATCTGCAGAATCAGCAGGAAGCCACCGCCGGAGAACGGCTCTATGCCAGCAAAGGCATTCGCGGTGTCCGGGGTGAAGCCGCCCGGGGCCTGCCATCCGTGCGCAATGTGGGACTTCCTGCCTACAGAAAGGCGGTATCCCGTGGTTGGGATCGGAACCGTGCGGGCATCTGGACCCTGCTGCACCTCATTGCCCGGGTAGAGGATACCAATCTGATGCATCGGGGAGGAGAAGAGAAGGCGAGGGAAGCAGCACAGCGAAGCCGGATGCTGCTGGAGAATTTCGGTATTTCCGGTGTAAAGGCCCTGGACAGCTGGTTTATCGGGGAGCATTTGTCCCCCGGAGGCTGCGCGGACCTGCTCTCTGCGGTGTATTTTCTTTCTGATATTACAAAAGAATAGTTTTTTATAAAATCATCATAATTGAATAGAAGTCGTACTTTTTTAAAAGAATTATTACATTTATGAAGCTATAATATACTGCGGCTGTGGAGCAGGCTGCCCTGCTTTACAATACATATTTGAGGAGGAAACTATGAAACGTGCAATTGCTCTGCTGCTGGTTGTTGTTCTGTGCGTTGGTCTGTTCGCAGGCTGCGGCAAGAAGGCCGGCAGTGATAAGCCCACTAAGGTTGTCTTCGCTATGAAGACCTTCAATGTGGTTCCTACCACCGAAATTATCAAGACTGTTTCCGATGAAGTTAACCGCTACATCAAGGAAAAGTATCCCGAAACCAACATCGAGCTGGAATGGCTGCTGTATGGCCCCGCTGACTATGATCAGAAGGTCAACCTGATGCTGCAGGGCGGCGACCAGCTGGATATCTTTATTCCTTCCAACATCGCTACCGCTCTGGCTACCGAGAAGCTGGCTCCCGTGACCAAGTCTCTGGAGACCTACGGCAAGGATCTGACCAAGGTTGTTAAGGACATCTGCGGTGAGAACATTTTCGGCACCGTGACCCAGAACGGCGAGATCATGGCTATCCCTGCCAACAAGAACATGGCTCTGGCTGCTGCTATCACCTATGACCGTGATATGCTGTACGCTGCTGGCTTCACCGATGACGATATCAACGGTCTGGACAGCCTGGATGCCATCTTCGCTGAGATCCGTAAGCAGACTGACGATTGCTATCCCTTCGTCTCCACCGACGCTGCTAACAAGAACCTGCCCTACTACTTCTATGCTGCTAAGGAAATCGATACCATCGGCAATGACTTCGGTGTTGTCTTCGGCAATTCCGGCAAGGTTGTCAATGTCTTCGAGTCCGAGGAGTACCTGGCTCTGTGCAACCAGATGAAGATGTGGCACGACAACAACTACATGCCTCAGGATATGGCTACCTCCGCTATGCGTGGTACCGAGTACATGATGGCTGGCCGTGGCTTCTGCACCTACGCAAGCTATGGTGTCCGTGAGGACTACACCGACTTCGGTGTCATGCAGTCCAACATGACCGGCCGTAACATCGGCGCTAAGAAGCTGGGTGAGCCCTACCTGACCACCGACTTCGCTTCTGCTGTTCTGGGCATCCCCAGCACCTCCAAGGCTGTGGACGCTGCTGTTCAGTTCCTGAACATCGCTTACACCGATGAGTACGTTTACAACACTCTGCTGTGGGGTCTGGAAGGCCGTGACTATGTCAAGGTTACCGAGGACACCGTTACTTATCCCGAAGGCAAGACCGCTGATACCGTTCCTTACTGCGCTTTCATGACCATGGGCGAGTGGGGCACTGAGAGCATCATGTGGGGCCTGGAGCAGGGCAAGACTGCTGAGGAGAAGGCTGCTAATCTGAAGTATGCTCAGACTATCAATAAGGTTGCTCCTACCTCTCCCTACTATGGCTTCCGCTTCGACGGCAGCAAGGTCAAGGACGAGATCACTGCTCTGACCAACGTTTACGAGCAGTATGCTTACTCCCTGATGTGCGGCAACGTGGAAGTCGAGCCCACTCTGAAGGAGTTCAACGAGCAGCTGTACGCCGCAGGCCTGCAGAAGGTCATGGACGAGAAGCAGGCTCAGCTGGACGCTTGGCTGGCAGGCAAATAAGTCTGACTGACATACCCTTTACGCAATCATATTTGGCGCACTGAGACTGGCAGCGGTCTCGGTGCGCCCTTTGAAAGGAAGCGAGAAAAGTGAAAACTGCGGAAGCGGCAAAGACCCAGGCAAAGACCCAGAAGACTTCTGATTTCAAGAAGAACTTCCCCCTGTTCGCCCTGACGATTCCGGGCCTCATTTATCTTTTTATCAATAACTATCTGCCAATGTTCGGCATTTTTATCGCCTTTAAGGACCTGAACTATGCGAAGGGCCTTTTCGGCAGTGATTGGTGCGGGTTAAAGAACTTCCGGTTCCTGTTCGCCACCAAGGACGCATCTCTTATGATCCGTAACACCGTGTGTTACAACCTGGCATTCATTTTCCTGGGCACAGTCCTGGCGGTTGTGGTTGCCATTCTGATGAGCGAAATTACAAAGATGACCATCTCCAAGTACTATCAGGGCAGCATGATCCTGCCGAACCTGATCTCCATGGTCATTGTTTCTTATATTGTTTACGCATTTCTGAGCCCTGAGACCGGTCTGCTGAACAGCATCATCAAGCTTTTCGGCGGCGAAGCAATTAACTGGTACAGTAAGAAGGAAGCATGGCCTTTTATTCTGGTGATTGTCCAGATGTGGAAGGTCGTGGGTTATAACTCCATCGTTTACATAGCAGCTATTTCCGGCATCGATCCCAGCCTTTATGAGGCTGCCCGTCTGGACGGCGCAGGCAAGTATCAGCAGATCACTCAGATTACTCTGCCTCAGCTGAAGCCCATGATTACCCTGATGCTGCTCATGAGCTGCGGCCGTATCTTTGCTTCTGACTTCGGCCTGTTCTATCAGGTTCCCCAGAACTCCGGTGCTCTGTATCCCGTGACCCAGACCATCGATACCTATGTGTACCGCGGTCTTATGAAACTGGGCGACGTGGGTATGTCCAGTGCCGCCGGCCTGTTCCAGTCTGTGGTTGGCTTTGCCTTTGTGCTGGGCGCAAATACCCTGGTGCGCTTCACCAACAAAGAAGACGCACTGTTCTAAGGAGGGCTGAACCATGAGTGATACATTACTGACAAGAAATGAACGTCTGTTCAAGTATTTTGCCCTGGTTGTTCTTGGCCTGGCATCTCTGTTTGCAATCCTGCCTCTGATCCTTATCTTTATGGCATCCATCACTGAGGAGAAGACTCTGACCATTTACGGATACACCTTCTTCCCCAAGGCATACAGTATGGACGCTTATAAGTATCTGATCAACCAGGCAAAGACCATCGGCCGCGCCTATCTGACCTCTATCTGCCTGACTGCAGTGGGTACCACCATCAACATGCTGATGACCACCATGTTTGCTTACCCCCTGTCCCGTCCGGACTTCAAGTACCGCAATGTGCTGGCTTTTGCCATCTTCTTTACCATGATGTTCCATGGCGGTATCGTTCCTTCTTACATGGTATGGACCCGCCTGTTCCACATTAAGGATACCTATCTGGCTCTGCTGATGCCGAACCTGCTGATGGGCGCCTTCAATGTGCTGCTGGTGCGTAACTACTACACCACCAACGTACCTGCCTCCGTCGTGGAGTCCGCTCAGCTGGACGGCGCCGGCGAGCTGACCATTTTCTGGAAGATCATGTTCCCCATGAGTATTCCTGTCAATGTTACTGTCGGCCTGTTTGCCGGTCTTGCCTACTGGAACGACTGGACCAACGCTCTGTACTATGTCGATAACACCAAGTTCTACGGCATCCAGAACCTGCTGATTAAGATCATGGATAACATTACCTTCCTGTCCTCCGGCCAGGCATCCCTGGTGGTTGACGTTGCCAATGTTTCCGTGCCCAGCGTCGGTATGCGTATGGCTCTGGCCGTCATCGGCGTGCTGCCCATCCTTGTCCTGTATCCCTTCCTGCAGAAGCATCTCATCAAGGGTATCGTCGTGGGCGCAGTTAAGGGCTGATATCTGTTACATAAAAAGAGACATCCGCAAGGATGTCTCTTTTTTATTCTATTTGTGCATCTTTTGCTGCCTGCAGCAGCCCGGATAGCTCCGCTTTTAAGGTTTTTCGCATGGATTCGTCATTGCTCAAGGCCCGGATGTAGGTCAGCAGATTCTGGGGCTTCATAATGTCCCTGGGGTGGGAGGCATCTTCGGTCTCCAGCAGCCGGAAGAGGGTATCAAAGAAGTGGCTCCGTTCCTCGGGTTTCATGCCGTCGATCCAGCCGTGGAAAGTCTGCTCCCAGAATCGGGAATCGGCGGTCATGCTCTCTGCCAGCAGGAAATCTGCCCCCATGACCTCCCAGGAATAGAGATCGTGCTGCATTATCCCCAGCTGCTTGCTGCGGATAATGATGTGGGGCTCCTGGTGGCTGAGTACCATGCCGATGATGGAGGACTGGGGAACATAGGTCTTGATCTTGGGCAGGATCCGTATGTAGCCTTCGGACTTGGTGATGTGCTCCAGAAAACCGGGACCGTCCTGGTTGAATACCGCCAGGATTCGGTTTTGTACCCAGGTGCCTCCGGTAGCCGCTGAGAATACTGCCAGATTGCCGCCCTTGGAGTGGCCGGTGAGGTACAGGGGCAGGGTGGTCATACCCGCAAAATCCCGGGTGTACTGCTCTGCCAGACGTTGGGCGGGAATGCTTTCCTGGAAGGACATGTTAAAGTCCTCCTTCCAGCCAACCAGCGTGTTGTCGGTGCCCCGAAAGGCAAGGCAGGCCGTTCCGTCGCAGAGCAGGAAGGCCAGAGCGGCAAACTGGGTGGCCTTTTCAGGAAGAAATACCGAGCGATAGCAGCAAAGCCGGGCTGTTCCGAACCGTTCCGTTTCGGCAGCTGCCTTCAGAAGCTCCAGGTCATTTTTTACCCGGCATCGGGAAGCCGCATCCGGTTGAGCCAGTACGGCCTGGGCGGCATCTTTCAAAGGAATGCCGTCATCCAGGACAGAAGACACTGCGTCCTCATAGTGAACATAGGCGAGGGCAGAAAAGATCAGCGCATCTACGGAATTCATGGGAACCTGAGAAAAACGGATGTCTCCCCGCCAGCGAAGATAATCAAAGAGATCTGCCATCACACGGCCTCCTTTCGAAGTTTTTTATAGTATAATACAGAAAAGTTAAAAAATCAATGGAACCCGATTCCTTGCCTGGTGGAATTTGAACCGCATCGCGATCTCGGCCTCTTTAGTTTCCGGTTGACGAAAATAGAAAAATATAATACAATGGGAAAGAAAATGAAAGAAATCATCCGATTTTTTCAATTACGTGAAGTGGAGAATCGCCGTTATGTTTGAACATAAAGAGAAATTCCAGCACTGGCATTGGGTTTCTGCGGTGCTGATTTTATTTGATCTGGTTTCGGCATTTCTGTGCCATATGGCGGCACTTTGGATTCGCTTTGACTGTATGTATTCCCATATCCCCAAGGAATACCTTGACCGGGCGCTTTCCATGCTGCCGTATTATCTTTTGGCCTGCTTGGTGGTCTATGGTCTGCTGAAGCTCTATAACAGTATTTGGCGCTTTGCTGGATTTGTGGAACTGGTTCGCTGTACTGTTGCTATGGTGCTGGCAACGGTGGTCCATGTGGCGCTGTCTGCGTTCTATTTTGGCAGAATGCCTGTTTCTTATTTCGTATTCGGCTTTATCCTCCAGATCTGCTGTCTGGTGGGTATTCGCTTTTCCTATCGTGTTGTTTTGCTGATACGCAAGCGAGCCCGGGCGGATCTGCGTCGGGCGATGCTCATCGGTGCCGGCGCAGCGGGACAGATGATTCTGGAGGATATCAGCCATGGGGACAGCAATGTTCGTGTGGTGTGCATCATTGACGATAATCGGAATAAAACCGGCCGATATATCCGGGGCGTGCCTGTTGTAGGCACCCGGGAGGACATTCTCTGGGTGGCGGATAAGTATAAAATCGACCAGATCCTCTTTGCCATCCCCAAAGCCACAGCTACGGAAAAGCGGGATATCCTCAATATCTGCAAGGAGACAAACTGCGAGCTGAAGGTCTTGCCCGGCATTTATCAGATGGTCAATGGTGATGTGGCTGTGAACCAGATGAAGAGTGTTGCTATTGAGGACCTCCTGGGCCGGGATATGATCAAGGTGGATATGGATGAGATTTTTGCATCCATTTCCGGAAAAGTGATTCTGGTCACCGGCGGCGGTGGCTCCATCGGCAGCGAGCTGTGCCGTCAGATTGCCGGTCATGAACCCAAGCAGCTGATTATCTTTGATATCTATGAAAACAATGCCTATGAAATCGAGCAGGAACTGAAAAGGAACTATCCTAACCTCAATCTCCGGGTGCTCATCGGTTCCGTCCGTGACAGCCGACGGATTGAGGGCGTGTTCCGGGATTACCGCCCGGAAATCGTCTATCATGCAGCTGCCCATAAGCATGTGCCGCTGATGGAGACCAGCCCCTGCGAGGCAGTCAAAAACAATGCCATCGGTACCTATAAGGCGGCTTATGCCGCCATGAAGTACGGTGCAAAGCGTTTCGTGCTCATCAGCACGGATAAGGCGGTGAACCCCACCAATATCATGGGCGCCAGCAAGCGCCTGTGCGAAATGGTGATCCAGAGCATGGATAAGATCAACCGGAACCATCGGGAGGATATCCTGCCCCAGATCTTCGGCCATGCATCGGAGGATCCCGTGGATGTGACCCTGCACACCGGCTATGTAGAAAAGCTGACGACCCGCACGGAGTTTGTGGCGGTCCGGTTCGGCAATGTCCTGGGCAGCAACGGCTCTGTAATCCCTCTGTTTAAGAAGCAGATCGAGGCCGGCGGTCCCGTGACGGTTACCCATCCGGATATCATCCGCTACTTTATGACCATCCCCGAGGCGGTTTCCCTGGTGCTCCAGGCAGGCACCTATGCCCAGGGCGGAGAGATCTTCGTGCTGGATATGGGCGAGCCTATGAAGATCGATACCCTTGCCCGAAACCTGATCCGCCTTTCCGGCTATACTCCGGATGTGGATATCAAGGTGGAGTATACCGGCCTGCGTCCCGGCGAAAAGCTGTACGAGGAAAAACTGATGGCCGAGGAAGGTATGCGGAAAACAGCCAATAAGCTGATCCATATCGGCAACCCTATCGAGTTCGACGAGGAGAAATTCCTGCAGGATCTGCAGGAGCTTGCCCGGGCCAGCTTTGATAACGATATGGATATCGTTAACAAGGTGGCTGAAGTGGTAACGACCTTCCACCCGGTGGGCGATCACAGAAAACAGCCTGTATAAAAGCAAAAGCCGCTGCATGAAAATGCAGCGGCTTTTTTCTCAACCTTCCATAAAGGCAAGGATTTCTTCCTTGGGCATGGCACCAACAGTCTGGGCAACCACATTGCCGTCCTTCACCAGCATCAGCGTAGGGATGCTCATGATTTTGTAGGTGAGGGAGAGTTCAGCCTCCTGGTCCACATCGATCTTGCAGATCTTGACGTCGTCCCGCTCCTCGGCAATCTCTTCCAGAATGGGAGCGATCATCTTGCAGGGGCCGCACCAGGTTGCCCAGAAGTCCAGCAGGACGGGCTTTTCACTTTCCAGAACTTCGGCCTGGAAGGTATCTTTTGTAACATGAACAATAGACATGGGGTTTCCTCCTCAATAGAATCTTGTTTCTTCCTGTATCATATCATGGGAAGACCGGCCTTTCAATGGGGAAATTGGCAAAAATTGTAAAGCTTTTATGACGGATTTCTTCCCCCATTTTCTGCCGAAACCGAAGATTTTATTCTTTTACGAAGAGAAAAAGACTCAGACCGTTTAGCCTGGGCCATGATAGTGTGCCCCAAATGCCTCGCAGAGTTCGCCGCCGCAGCGGCGAAGAAATTCAATTATTTTCGGCCGCGGCGTGTACGTGGACGAAAATACTTTACAGGCTGCAAGTGTGGAATTTGTTTTCCTATGGAAAACAAATTATGCGCGCAGCAGACTGCAGCCTTTTGCTAAAAAACTCCGAAGGAGTTTTTTAACAGTCTAAAATGTCCCGGGCCAAGCGGCCCGGGACATGGCTTTATGCGTTTTCCAGTTCCTCGGTGAGCTTCTCAATTTCATCGACCATACTGCCGATGTACTCGATGGTGTCAAGCAGGGGAGCATCGGTGGTGATATCGATGCCGGCAAGCCCCGCAAGACCCACGGGATCCAGGGTGCTGCCTGCGGCGAGAACCTTCTTCCAGTCCTCCACGGCAGTCATGCCCTCGTTCTCGATCCGTTTGGCGACCTGCGTTGCCACAGTCAGACCTGCGCTGTAGGTGTAGGAGTACAGGCCCATGTAGTAGTGGGGCTGACGCATCCAGGTCAGCTCGGCACCGTCTACGACCTCCACGGCATCGCCCCAGAACTTCTCCAGGACTTCCCGCTTGATCTTGCTCAGTACCTCTGCGCCAACGCTGCCGCCGGCATCTACGATCTTGTAAACTTCACGCTGGTAGGCTGCCTCCAGCAGGTGAGTGACGAAGTTGTGGTAGTAGGTCTTGCTGACCATGCAGCTCAGAACCCAGCGGCGGAACCGCTTGTCATCGCTGGTCTTCAGCAGGTAGTTTGCCATGATAAGCTCGTTCATGGTGGAGGGAGCTTCCACGAAATAGGTGCTCACATTGGTGTCAAAGATGCTCTGAGCGCCGTTGCAGGCCTTGAAATGGCCGGCATGTCCCAGCTCATGGGCCAGGGTGAATACGTCTGCCATGCGGTTGTTCCAGGACAGCAGAATGTAGGAATTCTTGCCGTAGGGGCTGGCGCAGAAGCCGCCGGTGGACTTGCCCTGGTTCTTGGCAAAGTCGACCCAGCGGTTCTGGTAGGCTTCCTTCACCATGTTCACATAATCCTCACCCAGAATGGAGAGACCCTTTACGATATACTCCTTGGAGCCTTCGATGGTGACCTCAGGATCGTAGTCGGGATCCAGAGGAATCTTCAGGTCAGCCCAGGTCATCTTGTCCAGCTTGTGGGCTTTCTGCACCAGCTTTGCGTACTTCCGCATGTGGGGTGCCAGCTTTTCGGTGATGAGGTCGATCTGGCGGTTGTACATCTCCATGGTAACCTTCTGGCCAAAGAGCAGGTAGTCAAATACGTTCTTGTAACCCCGGACAGTGGACATGATTTTGTCGGTCTGCACCTGGGCATTGTAGGCAGCGCCGGTAAGATTCTCGTAGGCATGGAGCTTCTCGGAGAAAGCGGCAAAGGCAGCCCGGCGGACTTCGGTGTCGGATTCGTACTCATAGTCGTCCTCAAACAGGGAGTAGCCCAGGGGATATTCCTTGCCGTTTGCGGTGAAGTTCCCGAACTTCATGTCGGCCAGCTTTGCCATGTTGTAGATCCGGTAGGGGGTGCCCAGAGGCTGGCTCAGTGCGGCCAGCACCTGCTCGGTTTGAGGCTGCAGGTGATAGGGCTTCTCCCGCAGAACATTTTCAATGTAACCTTTGTTTGCGGTGGTTGCGGCTGCGGCAGCACGCAGAATCTCCTCGTCCTGCTCGATGAGCTGGCTGTCGATAAAGCTCAGACGGCTGGAAATGTCCGCATGGACAGAGTTGACCTTGTCGTTTCGCTCCTGGTTGTGGGCATCATAATAGTCCACAGAGACTGCCAGGTCGGCGTAGTTGCCGGTGAGAACCATGAGTTCCACGATTTTCCGGTATTCATCCAGGCAGGCGTTGATGTTCTCAGGGGTGTTCAGATTTCCCTTGTAGGTCAGTTCGGTATGGTCTGCCAGAGCCTTCAGCTCCTCCAGAGCAGCATACATATCTTCTTCGGTTTTGTAGATCAGGGACAGATCCCATGTTTCTTCCACGGGAACGTCCTTCCGCATATTCAGTGCCATGTTTTTTCTCCTTTCGGTTTTTTCACTTTCCTCAGTATATCAGCGTTTTCCGGAAAATGGAAGTGATTTTTCGGAAAAAGCAATCCTTTCTTGACATTTTTGTCTCTTTCGGATAAAACAAAAGAAAAGGAGTGGAGTGTCATGAAAGAAATCAGACTGGCAACCATCGGCACGGGAGAGATTGTTCGGAGTATCTTAAATGCGGTGTCCGTAACTCCCGGCATTTCCTTGCAGGCGGTGTATTCCCGTACTGAAGAAAAGGGAAGATCTTTTGCTGTGTCTTTTGGCTGTGATACCGTCTATACGGATTTGGATGCTATGCTGGCAGATCCGAATATCAATACTGTCTATGTGGCATCTCCCAACAGCCTCCATTATGCCCAGACGAAAATGGCTCTGGAGGCAGGCAAGCACGTGATCTGCGAGAAGCCCTTCTGCCCGGAACTGTGGCAGGCAGAGGAGCTCTTTGCCCTGGCGGAGCGGAATAACCGAATGCTTCTGGAAGCGGTACCCACCATGTTTTTGCCCAATTTTTCCGTTATCAGAGAGCATCTGGGGGAAATCGGCAGGATCCGCCTGGTTCTGGGATGCTACACCCAATATTCCAGCCGATATGATAAGCTGCGTGCAGGTATCAAGACCAATGTGTTTGATCCTGCCTTTGCCGGCGGCTGTCTTATGGACTTGAGTTTCTATAATGTGTATCTGACCCTTGCCCTCTTTGGTAAGCCTCAGAACGCTCTGTATGCGCCGAATCTGCATGAGGGCATCGATACCTCGGGAATTGCCTGCCTGACCTATCCGGACTTCTGCGCGACGCTGAGCGGCTCTAAGGATGCCCGGGGAGAAAGCGTTTACCAGATCCAGGGCGAGGATGGCTTCCTCTCTGTGGAGAATGGCCCCAATGGACTTCAGTCCCTGCGCGTTGTGACCGCAGCCGGAGAGAAAACCTACAATCTGCAGCAGAATCCGGATCGTTGGTTCTATGAGATTCAGAATCTGGTGCCGGTATTTCTGGAAGAAAACAAAGAAAAAATGCGTGAATTAAAGGTAGTTACCCTTGCTGTCTGCAGTACGATTGAAAAAATGCGAAAAATGGCAGGCATCCGTTTCCCGGGGGATCAAAGCTGACCGCCTGCGCACAGTCTCCCATATTTTGCAAATAAGACCCAGTGATTCGTTATAGATGTGCGTTTTCCTGTATGATAAAGACAACACAAACGGAAGGAAGTGTTCCTATGAAAATGGCTTGGCGTTGGTACGGCGAAGGCAATGACCCCATTACTCTTGCCGATATCAAGCAGATTCCCGGTGTCGAGAGCATCGTCTGGGCACTGCACCACAAAATGCCCGGAGAAATCTGGACAGAGGAAGAAATCGGGAAGGAAGTTGACCTCATCCACAGCTACGGCTTTGATGCCGAGGTGGTGGAATCCGTCAATGTTCACGATGATATCAAGATCGGCCTGCCCACCCGGGATGCCCTCATCGAAAACTACAAGACCTGTATCCGCAATCTGGGAAAAGCGGGTGTGAAGGTCATCTGCTATAACTTTATGCCCATCTTTGACTGGACGAGAACCGACCTGTTCCACCCGGTTGGAGACGGTTCTACCGCTCTATTCTACCAGAAGGACATGATTCAAAGCGACTATAAGGCCATGGCAGAGTATATCATGTCCTCCACCGAGAAGTACAACATGACCTTCCCCGGCTGGGAACCGGAGCGCATGAATAAGCTCGATGAGCTGTTCAAGGCCTACGCTCCTGTCACTAAGGAAAAGCTGTGGGAGAACTTCAAGTATTTCCTGGAAGCCATCATGCCCACCTGCCACGAGGCGGATGTGAAAATGGCTGTCCATATGGACGATCCCCCCTGGGCTATCTTCGGCCTGCCCCGGCTTCTCATTGACGAGCCCAGTATCGACCGGTTCCTCAAGATGGTGGACGACCCCTACAACTGCCTGACCCTCTGCACCGGCTCTCTCAACGCAAACCCCAATAACAACTGTGCCGAAATCATCCGCAAGCATTGCGACCGCATTGCCTTCGGCCATGTGCGGAACATCCACCACTTCGATAACGGTGACTTCTCCGAAGCCGCCCACCGGGATTGCTGCGGCGAAACCGGCATCATTGAGGTGCTGAGAGCCTACCATGACGGCGGCTTCAAGGGGTATATCCGTCCCGACCACGGCCGTCAGCTCTGGGAGGAAGGTCCCGGTGTCTGCCGTCCCGGCTACGGCAAGTATGACCGTGCCCTGGGAACCCAGTATATGCTGGGCGTGTGGGACACCTTAGATCGCTTGGAGGGAAAGAAATGAGACCCTTTATGGACGCGGACTTCCTGCTGACTACAGAAACGGCAAAGAAGCTCTATCATAATGCGGCAGAGAAGATGCCTATCATCGACTACCATTGCCACATCAGTCCAAAGCAGATTGCGGAAAATAAACCTCTGCGGGATATTGCCGAGGTCTGGCTGGGTGGCGACCACTATAAGTGGCGTGTTATGCGGGGTGCCGGCATTCCTGAGGAACTGGTTACGGGCAATGCCTCCGGCTTGGAAAAATTCAAGGCTTTTGCCGCTGTTTTGCCCCAGCTCATCGGCAACCCTATCTACCATTGGAGCCACTTGGAGCTGCAAAGGGGATTCGGCATTACCGAGCCTCTGACCACTGCCAACGCTGAGGGAATCTATGAAAAGTGCAATGCCGTTCTGGCAACCACCACGCCCCGGGATATGATGCATAAGTTCGGTGTCAAAGCCCTTTGCACCACCGATGATCCCTGCGATGACCTTCATTGGCACGAGGCAATCAAAAGGGATTCAGAAATGGATGTGCAGGTTTTGCCTGCCTTCCGCCCGGATGCCTACATCAATATCGAGAAGGATACCTTCCTGCCTGCCATGGCTCGCCTTTCTGAAACGGTGGGAAAGGCCGTGGAAACCGCGCAGGATGTGGCGGATGCCCTGATCACCCGTATCGATTTCTTCCACGATCACGGTGCTGTGGCTGCCGATCATGGCATGGACTATTGCATGTTTGGGGATGTATCCCTTGCGGACATTGCTCTCCAAAAGGTAAAAAAGGGCGAGAAAGCAACGAAAGCAGAAATGGACGGATTCAAAACTTTTGTTACCGTGGCTTGTGCCAAGAAGTATGCAGAAAAGGGCATGGTCATGCAGATCCACTTCGGCTGCCTTCGTAATGTGAATAAGCCTATGTACGGTGCTTTGGGTGCCGATACCGGGTATGATGCGGTGAATGTGACATCCGGTGCAGAGAACCTCGGCCCCCTGCTGAATGCCTTTCTGGAAAATCAGGGCTTGCCCAAGATGATTCTCTACTCTCTGAACCCCGTGGACAACACCGCCGTGCAGACCGTTGCCGCCTGCTTCCGGAATGTGCAGATGGGCAGCGCATGGTGGTTCAATGACCATATCCCCGGCATGGAAACCCAACTTACCGATCTGGCTTCCAACGGTGTCCTTGCCCGTTTCGTAGGTATGCTGACGGATTCCCGGAGTCTGTTGAGCTACACCCGCCATGAGTATTTCCGCCGGGTACTGTGCAATCTCTTGGGCAAATGGGTGGAGGAAGGCAGATACCCGAATGACGAAGAAACCCTAAATAAAATGGTGGAAGATATCTGCTATCACAACACCGTGAATTATTTCGGATTTTTGCAAGCTTAAAAATCTTCTGGGCTCGTAGGGGCGGATATTATCCGCCCGTGCAGGGGAGCCTGGGATTTCTGAAAATCCAATGCGAAAACGTAGCACTTCCCGTAGGGGCGAGCATTGCTCGCCCGCACAGAAGGAACCAAAATACGGAATAAACCAATGTGTAAACGAACACGGTACCATTACGCCGCAAATATCTGAAAACGTAGGGTGTTCCGCCGGGCGGATGATATCCGCCCCTACGACGGTGGCCCTATTTTGTGCGGTATAAATCCCAAGATTTGCAATAAACAGCTATAATAGAAAGGAATACTCCTATGAATTTACCTCTGAATATCGATTTTACCGGTAAGGTAGTAGTTATCACCGGTGCGGGCGGCGTGCTTTGCTCCGTCATGGCAAGAGCCTTTGCCCAGGCTGGTGCCAAGGTCGCTGCTTTAGACCTCAACGAAGAAGCCGTCAAGAAGCTGTCTGCCGAAGTGAAAGCCGAGGGCTACATTCTGGAGGGCTACAAGGTAAATGTGCTGGAGCCGGAATCTCTGGAAGCGGTTCATCAGCAGGTTCTCCGTGATCTCGGCCCCTGCGATATCCTTATTAACGGTGCCGGCGGCAATAATGCCCGGGCCACCACCGACAATGAGTATCAGCATGAAGCCAAGGAAGGCCAGAAAACCTTCTTCGATCTGGATGCAAGCGGTGTGGACTTTGTGTTCAAGCTGAATTTCCAGGGCACCCTGCTGCCGACTCAGACCTTTGCAAAGGACATGGTGGAGCGGAAGAGCGGCTGCATCCTGAATATCTCTTCCATGAATGCCTATACTCCTCTGACCAAGATTCCTGCTTATTCCGCAGCCAAGGCAGGTATTTCCAACTTTACCCAGTGGCTGGCAACCCACTTTGCAGGAACCGGAATTCGTGCCAATGCTATCGCTCCTGGCTTCCTGGTTTCCAACCAGAACCGGAATCTTCTTTTCAATCCCGATGGCACTCCCACTGCCCGTACCGCAAAGATCCTAACCGGCACTCCCATGGGTCGCTTTGTGGATGCCGAAGAGCTGCTGGGCGGCGTGTTCTTCCTGTGTGATGACAAGGCCGCTTCCGCCATTACCGGTGTGGTGCTGCCCATCGATGCCGGCTTTGCAGCCTATTCCGGCGTGTAAGGGAACAATAGAAAAAGCAGGGACTTCTTTTCAAGAGTCCCTGCTTTTTTATTTGCGGTACAAATTATTATACATTCTTCAAGTATCGGTAGATTGTAGGTTCGGAGCAGCAAAGCTTTGCAGCTACTTCGTGCACAGCACCCTTGACAGAGAATACACCGTTTTCCTTCAGCTTGTTGATGATCTGGATCTTCTCCGCCTGATTCAACCGATCCGGCGTGATGCCAGGTTCCAGATTGCGCTCCAGAATGCTGTCAATGAGGTCGGCAACACTTCCGGAGAAGATTTCCGGCTGTTCCGATGCGGCGGCTGTTGCGGGTTCGGAAGAGGGGGCAGGCAGAATGGGATTGTCCAGAGTAAGATTGCAAAGCTCCAGAACCTTTTGCAGAGTCTCGGTGCAGTGATTCAGATTGTAATTGATGCACAGCATTCCCAGCAATGTGCCGTCCTCATCCTTGATAAACATGGTGGAGGAATTGGTGGGAGCGTTTTTCAGAGTGACGCCGCGATAGCCGAGAATGGAATCTGTGGTCTGATATATTTTACTTTCGACGAAGCCAAGAGCCTTGGTTGTCAACGGCGCGCCAACTTCACGGCCGGAGTTATGACCGTTGGCGATGGCAACGATGCAGTAGTTGCCCTGAGTCAGATCCTGAAGCGCGATTTCATAATCCGGGCCCAAAGCAGCGCCCAAAAAGGGAACCAGCTTACAGTATTGCGCGATAATCGGATGCATTCCCATGCGTACAGATCCTTTCATGATTGGCATTACGAAAATAAATTATTATCTGGATTATACCATTTTCTATGAATGGTTGCAAGTATATTCGCAGAAAACCAAAGTAATGGTGCAGTATTTTTACAAAATATACAATTATAGATAGCGCCCTTTGTGCATGTTTATAATAATAATTTATTCTGATAATAAATTATTGACAAATAAATAAATTATCATATAATGGATTCAGGTAAAGTTATACCGATTACAAATTGCTGGAGGTAGATAGAAATGTACGATTTTGGTCAGGTACACGACCGTATTGGTTCTGATTGCCTTAAGTGGGAGAAGCAGCTGAAATTCGGTCAGGCAAGCGGCCTCGTGCCCTTCTGGATCGCAGACACGGATTTTGCGACTCTGCCGGAAGCGGTTCAGGCTATGCACAAGAGAATCGATCACGCTCTGTTTGGCTATTCCTTTGTTTCCGAGCGTGTTTACAAGGCTGTGGCAGGCTGGTATGAACGCCGTCACGGTGTCAACCTTCCCTTGAGTGCTTATTCCGCAGCACATGGCGTGGTGACCTCCATCTGGTTCTCCATCCGCGCTTTCACCAAGCCCGGCGACAAGGTTCTGGTGTTCACTCCTGTGTATGATCCCTTCTTTGCGGTTATCAACAATCAGGATCGTGAGAAGGTGGATTGCCCCCTGACTTATGAAAATAACGAGTACAGCATCAACTGGACGGATCTGGAGCAGAAGCTGGCTGACGGTGTCAAGGCTATGATCTTCTGCAACCCCCATAACCCCACCGGCAATGTTTGGAGTGAAGAAGAGGTGCAGCGCATCGTGGAGCTGTGCAAGCAGTATGATGTGTGGCTGTTCTCTGATGAGATCCACGGCGATGTGGTGCTGAATGGCGGCCATTATACCTCCGCTGCAAAATTTGCAGATATCTATTCCTCCAAGATGATCGTCTACACCGCTATCAGCAAGACCTTTAATATGGCCGGTCTGGAGTCCTCCTGCAACATCATTCCCGATCCTGCCAATAAGGCAAAGCTGGAAGGCGCTATGCGGGATGCATGGATCATGGGACCCAACTGCCTGGCTTCCGCTGCGATCGAAGCCTGCTACACCTATGGTGATCAGTGGGTCGATGAGATGAATGCTTATCTCACTGAGAGCGCTGATTATGTTGTAGAATATCTGGAAAAGAATGTTCCCGGCATCAAGGCAGTAAAGCCGGAGGGTACTTACCTCATGTGGCTGGATTGCAGCGGCCTGGGCAAGAGCGGTACGCAGGTAACCGCAGACCTGGTGAAGGGCTATGGCGTGGCAGTAGGCGACGGTTCTGTCTACGGCAATGCTGAGAACTTCATCCGTTTCAACATTGGCTGTCCCCGCCAGACCTTGGATAAGGGCCTGGAGGCTATGGCAAAATATGTAAAATCTTTATAAGAAAGGTAGAAAAGAAGTAATGAACAAGAAATTGAACTTCACCGACTGCATGAGCTTCTGCATTGGTCAGATCGTCGGTTCCGGTGTCTTTGTCCTGACCGGCGTGGTTATGGGCATGACCGGCCATGGTATGCCTTATGCATTCTTCCTTGCAGCCATCATTTCCCTGATCCAGCTGATTCCTATGGCAATCCTGGGTTCCGCAATGCCTGCCACCGGCGGCAGCTATGTTTACGCAAAGCGCCTGATCGGACCCCGTGCATCCTTCGTTTACCTGATGATGTTTGTACTGTCTCAGGTGCTGATTGCAACCTTCGCACTGGGCTTTGCAAGCTATGTTGCTGCAATCTTCCCCAATGTGAACCAGAAGCTGGTTGCTTCTCTGGCAATCCTGGCTGCTGCAGGCGTCAACCTCATCGGCCTGAAGACCTCTGCTAAGGTCCAGAAGGGCATGGTTGGCCTGCTGCTGGTCTCCCTTGCTGTCTACATCCTCTTCGGTCTGCCCAAGGTTCAGTGGGATATGCTGACTCCCACCATGGAGAACCTGATGCCCCACGGCACCATGAGCTTCCTGCGCGGCGCTGTTATGCTGTCCTTCGCTTGCGGCGGTGCTAAGTTCCTGGCTGAAAACGGCGGCGAAGTTGAGAACCCCGGCAAGACCATTCCCAAGGCAATGGTTGTTTCCACCATCCTGGTTGCTGCTTTCTATGCTCTGGTTGGCTTTGTTGCTGCCGGTGTCCTGCCTCTGGAGCAGGTCGCAGGCAAGAACATCTCCGTTGTTGCTAAGGAGATTTTCCCCGCTCCCGTATATCTGTTCTTCGTCATCGGCGGTGCATGGTTTGCTCTGCTGACCACTCTGAACGGCACCCTGTCCTGGGTTACCCGTGGCCTGCAGAGAGCTTCTTTCGATGGTTGGCTGCCTGCTTCTTGGGGCAAGGAAAACAAGAACGGCGCTCCCATTGTTCTGCTGGGCTTCTTCGTTGTTGTTGGTCTGATCCCTGTTCTCACCGGCATGAACACTGCTGACATCTCCAACATGGGTACCGGCTGCTCCAAGCTGACCGACCTGCTGATGGTTATTGCCTGCTTCCGTCTGCCCGATCTGTTCCCCGCTGTCTATGAGAAGTCCACCCTGAAGATGAACCCCAAGACCCTGAAGGGTGTCCTAGTGCTGGTCTTCATCGTTCTGGCTCTGTCCTCCTATGTCAGCCTGTCCGGCCTGACCGCTACGCAGTTCATTGGCATGGGCATCTTCATCGCTGTTGCTGCCATTGTTATGCTGGTTCGTTACAAGAACTTCAAGGACGCTGACAAGGCTGCAAAATAAGTTCAGATTTATCTGAAAACGGCAATGCAATATAGGTAAGGAATGGTTGCCGGTTTTTATCGGCAACCATTTTGCTTATTTTCCTGAAAATCATGAAAAAGGAGGGCTGGTTTGTGCGCTATGCTATTGTTGGTTTCGGCACCGCAGGCTATCATGCGGTAGAAGCCATTCGTCAACTGGATACCGAAGGCACCATCGATGTCTACGGCGATACCGGTCTGGCACCCTATAATCCCATGCTCACAACCTATTACGCCTGCGGAAAGCTGAAAAGGGACGGCATGTTCCCTTACGGTGATCTTGCCAAGATCACCGAGCAATTCGGAATTCAGTTCCGTCATCAGCGTGTTGTGAAGGTTCATGCAGCCGACCGCTCCGTGGAAACGGAGACGGGAAGCGAAGTTTATGATAAAATTCTCATTGCCACCGGCGCAACCGCTTTTGCTCCCCCCATCAAGGGCCTGGAGAAAGAGGATGCCTTCGTCATGCGTACTGTCTTTGATGCGGACCGCCTGAAGGAGCGCCTGGAAAAGGGCGATGTAAAAACCGCCGTTGTGGTTGGTGCATCCATGGCCGGTATCAAGGTGGTAGAGGTGCTGACCAAGTTCGGCGTGAAGGTGGTTCTGGCAGACCTTGCCAAGCACATCTTCCCCCTGGCGGCATATCCCGAGGTCTCAGAGATTATTGAAAAGCGTGTGGAAGCCAAGGGCGTTCTGCAGAGCTATGGCGTTTCCATTGATCATATGGAGGTCAGAGACGGTGTAAAGATTGCCGTTATGACCGACGGCAGGGAAGTGCAGACTGATCTGGTGGCACTTTGCATCGGCACCCGTGCCGCAACCGGCGTGGTGCAGGGTGAAGTGGATATTGTCCGCGGTATTACCGTCAACCATCGAATGGAAACCTCTGCTCCAGGCATCTATGCCGCAGGCGACTGCTGCGAGGGCGGCAACCTGCAGAGCGGCCAGAATATGATCATCGGCCTGTGGGCAAATGCCAACCATCAGGGACATACCGCAGGCATCAATATGGCCGGCGGCAACGCAGAATTTGACGGCAATATCCTGCATAATATTACCCATTTTATGGATATGGATTTCATCGGCTTCGGTGACAACCGCATCAGCGGTGAGGTGCTGGAGACCGGCAATCCCGATGAGGGACTGTATATCCGCGTGATTGTAGCGGATGGAAAGATTGCCGGCGCAAATATTCTGGACAGTGCCCGCATCAGCGGCATCGTGAAGAATTACATGCTGCGGCTCTTTGCCGGAGATCACGAGGATCTGCCCAACTATCAGCTGGCAAAGCTGAAACAGGCAGGTATCTCCGAAGAATTCATCGAAAGATTGGAGGCGGCACTCCGTGGATAATTTGGAACAACTGCTCAAGGCCAAGATTCCCTGCGCTGAAACGGGTATTGAAGTGAAGCATACGGTCTGCGCCATCTGCAGCCCCTCCAATAACTGTGGTATCGATGCCTATGTCAAGGACGGTAAGCTCCTGAAGGTGGAGGGTATGGCCTGCCACCCCCGCAACAAGGGCCTGCTCTGCACCAAGGGTCAGGCAAACCGTGCCTTTGTTTACCGGGAAGACCGAATCAAGACCCCTCTGCGCCGGGTAGGTGAGCGGGGTGAGGGTAAGTTCGAGCCTATCAGCTGGGAAGAAGCGTATAAGGAAATCGCAGAAAAACTGCTGAAGATCCGGCAGGAAGACGGTGCGGATGCCGTTGCCTTCTTTGGCGGCTACAACAAGTGGTATCGCCCCTGGCTTCGCCGCTTTGCCCATAGCTTCGGCACCTTCAACTATGGCACCGAATCCTCTACCTGTATGACCGCAGGCTGGATGGCATGGAAGGTTGCCGCCGGTCAGGGCGCACGCCCCGATATGCCCAACTGCGACCTGTATCTGGGCTGGGCCTACAACCCCTATCATTCCAATTATCTGGCTGCCAGAGCTGCCGAGCAGCGCAAGGCCGCCGGCGTGAAATTTATCATTGTGGATCCCCGGGTGACCCCCACTGTGGAGAAGCTGGCAGATCTGCATCTGCGTCCCTATCCCGGTACCGACGGTGCTCTGGCGTTGTGCATCGGCAACACCCTGATCCAAAACGGCTGGATCGATAAAGAGTTTATCGACAAGCACGTTCACGGCTTTGCCGAGTATGCCGCCTATGCCGCAAACTTTGACGAGAGCAATGTGGAGCAGCTTACCGGTGTTCCCTTTGCCGATGTGCTGAAGGCCTGCGAAATGATTCGGGACAGCAAGGCAATGGCAATTCAGGAAAACAGCGCCCCCATTCCCCATCATCGCAACGGCCTGCAGAATTACCGTGCGATTATGGCGCTGTCTGCGCTCACCGGCAACTACGACCGGGCAGGCGGACAGGTTCCCTCCAAGCATACCTTCACCCACCAGTTTGCCGGTTATGAAACCGCCGAAGAGGAGTGGATGGATGCCACCGAGCCGGAACACACGAAACCTGCCGTAGGCGAGGAGCGGTTCCCCCTGTGGTTCCACACCGAACGGGAGATGCAGACCGTGGATCTGACCCGCCAGATTCTGGAGGAAAAGCCCTATCCCGTGAAGGCTGTTTTCGGCATGGGCGTGAACTTCCGAATGCTGCCTGAGGACGGCAAAACCGTGGAAGCTCTGAAGAAGCTGGACTTCTTCGTCAATGCCGACCTGTTCCTCACCGATACCTGCAAGCTGGCAGATATTGTCCTGCCTGTGTGCAGTTCTCTGGAGCGGGGAGAGCTGGAAACCTATCCCGGCGGGTTTGCATGGTTTACCCAGCCTGCCATCGATCGGGTGGGGGAGTGCAAGTCCGATGTAGAGATCATTTGTGATCTGGCCATCCGTATGCAGCTGGGCGATAGCGAACTGGAGGCCGGATATGAGAAGAATATCGATACCATTCTGGAGCCTGTGGGCATCACCGTTGCGGAACTGAAGGCAGCCGGTGTGCCGGTGAAGGTTCCGAACTTCCGTCCCTATGTCCCCGGGGTCAAGCGGGAAAACGGCCTTAATACCGCAACCGGTAAATTCGAGCTGTATTCCGAGCTCATTGCTTCCCATCCCGAATGGAATCTGGATCCGCTGCCTACTTATGTGTCTCCGCTGGATGATGCGGATCCTGAGCAGTATCCTCTGATGCTCTGCTCCGGCGGACGTCTGCCCAATGCGCTCCACTCCCGCCTGCACGATGTGAAATGGCTGCGCTCCCTGCGCCCGAATCCCACAGCGGAAATCTCTGTGGAGGATGCAAAGCAGCTGTCTCTGAAGGAGAATGACGATGTGGAGATTTCCACTCCCAGAGGCACAATCACCGTCAAGGTGCATCCCAGCAGCCGTATTCAGAAGGGCTGTGTGTTCTTCTACCACGGATATTCCGAGGCGGATGTCAACAGTCTGATGTCCTCCACCCATGTGGATCCTTATTCCGGTTTCCCGGCATATAATGCGACCCGCTGCTGCATGAGAAAGAAGGTCTGATTATGAGATACGCCATTGATCTGGATATGTCCAAGTGCATCTCCTGCGGTGCCTGCGCCGTAGCCTGCATGGATCAGAATGACTTCGTTCCCGATGCCGATCAGAGACCCTTCCGTAATGTGTTCGATGTGGAGCACCGGGAAGGTGACGCCGTGGAGTACAGCCATCTTTCCCTTGCCTGCATGCATTGCCCGGATGCACCCTGCATCACCGGCTGCCCTGTGGCCTGCATTGAGAAGGACCCGGAGACCAATCTGACAGTCTATGACAATACCGATTGCATCGGCTGCCATTCCTGTGCCATGGCCTGCCCCTTCGGCGTGCCGAACTTCAATGAAGAAGGCAAGATGGTCAAGTGTACCGGCTGCTTTATCCGCATTCACAACGGGATGCTGCCTGCCTGTGTGCGGGTTTGCCCCACCGGCGCGCTGCAGCTTGTGAATCTGGATGAGCCCAGCTCCATTGCACCGGAAAATTCTCTTCGTCTGAAGAGCCTGAAAACCCTGGAAAATCAGGTTTAATAATCCGAAAATACGTTTTTTGAAGGAGATTTCTAAAATGAAGGCTATTGTTGCATCCAATGCACCCGCCGCCATCGGCCCCTATTCCGCCGCTATTCGCGCAGGAAATACCGTTTATGTTTCCGGTCAGCTGCCTGCTGATCCTGCCACCGGCGCATTTCCCGAAGGCATCGAAGAGCAGACCCGCCAGAGCCTGAATAACATGAAGGCAATCCTGGAGGCAGAGGGCCTGAGCATGGCAAATGTGGTCAAGACCACCGTGCTGCTGTCCGATATTGCGAATTTCGCCGCTATGAACGGTGTTTACGCCGAGTTCTTCACCGCTCCCTATCCTGCCCGTGCCGCTTTCCAGGTGGCAGCTCTGCCCAAGGCAGCGCTGGTAGAGATCGAGTGCGTGGCCGTCGCAGAAGACTAATTATTACACAAAATACTCCGAGCCTGCGGGTCTAAAGCGTGATGCCATGACCCGCAGGACGGGGTGCAGCGCGAAAGTGCTGCGCCAGCCATTTTGCAAAGGAGTCATTATGAAAAAGTTTACGCTGCGGCAGCTGGTCTTTATGGCCATCTGCTGTGATTTGGGGCTGTTCGGCAAACGACTGGTGGCCCCATTGGCAAACATCCTCACGGATGCGCTGCATATCCCCGGAGGTATCGGCACTAGTTTTTCGCTGATGTTTCTGGTGGTGGCGGCAGCAATGGTACCCGTGACCGGTGTTGCTTCCGTGATGGGAGCGGTGCAAAGTGCCCTTGCCCTGGGCTTCGGCATGGTGGGCAGTATGGGTGCCCTTGCTCCTATCGGCTATATTCTCCCTGGTTTGACGATTGATCTGGTGCTCTTCTTTGGAAGAAGGATGCGTACGGATCGGTCCTTCCTGCTCCTGCTCGCAAATATGCTGGGTGCCCTGACAGCTGCCCTTACGGCAAATCTGATCGTATTTCGGCTGTGGGGAATTGTACTTATGCTGTATGCCGCTGTGGCCCTGTTTTCCGGGGCACTTTGCGGCATATTGGCGGAAGCCATTACTGTCCGGTTGCTGCCGGTGATTCAAACTGGGAGGAAATAAATATGAACAAGAAAACAAAATGGATCATTGGAATCCTCTTTGCTGCAGTTGCTTTGCTGGCAGCAGTGTACCTAATGACCCGTGAGCATATTCCTGAGGGCGCGCTGGCAATCCGCAAGGGAGAAAAGACGGCGTATGTGTCCCTCGATAAAAAAGAGCTTCAGCAGGTGAATGGAACCCTTATCAACGGAAAGGGTGAGGAGAAGCAAGTGAATGCCATGGGCGTTCCCTTAAAAACCGTGCTGAAAAACGCCAAGGCACTGCCGGAAAAGAGCGTAACCGTGACGGCAGACGATGCTTTTTCTGCGGAAGTCGCTGCAGAGGAGCTGGAGGAAAACAAGGCATTTCTGATAGCGGAGGAGGACGGCAGCGTGACGCTGGTGGTCTTCGGTGACAGCAACTCCAAGCGCAATGTGCGCAAGGTGGTGTCCATTGATGTGCAGTAAGGCCTGCGTTTCCGGCATTCTTCTTGCCGGAGGCAAAAGCTCCCGCATGGGCAGCAACAAGGCAGAGCTTCTTTTCCGGGGCATGCCCCTTGCGGGCTGGCAGGTTCAGAAAATGCGCAGTGTCGGCATCTCGGAAATTCTGATCTCCGGCTACGGTCCGGGCATGATCCCGGATGACATCCCGGAGAAGGGCCCTTTAGGAGGCTTATACAGCTGCCTGCGCAGAGCATCAAACAGGTGCTGCCTGGTGCTTCCCGTGGATGTACCGCTGATTCCGGAAGAAACGCTGATTGCCCTGATACAAGCACATAAAGGCGGCATCACGTTGCTGGAATGTAATGGAAAAATAGAACCGCTGATCGGGATCTATGACAGCGGCTTAGCCGAAACCATCCTGCCTATGCTGCAAAGCGGCAGTACAGCCGTTCGCCGCCTTTTGGATTCGGTTGGTTATCGCACGATTCCGTTTACAGAAAAGGCAGATTTGCTGACAAACTGCAATACCCCGGAGGAGTTTGCCTCCTGTATCCGCACTGAATAAAACAGTGAAGGAGAAGTCACCCGTGGAACGAGTCAGGTACGGCGTACATCAATTTGGGGCAGCGTTTATAAAGTGAAAAGAAGGGCAGCCCTGCCGGTTTCGGTGGGGCTGCCTGTTTTTAGAAATTGCTTAAAGAAAATCCTTCTGCGGGTGAATCTCACAGAAGGATTTTTTCTTTAGTTTCGGGTACTCTCTCGCCACACGGGGGTGGTTTTCAGGAAGGTACAGTGATAGGGAAGATCGGGATTTGCAATGCGGCAGAGCAGCATATCCGCGGCGGTTCTGCCAATGTCCGCACTGGGAATCTTTGCGGTGGTCAGGGGAGGATCTACGACCTCTGCCTCGGTAGTGCCGTCAAAGCCGGTGACCATCACATCCTTGGGGACGGAATAGCCCCGCCGCCGGAGAGCACGCATAATGCGAATGGCAATAAAATCATTGACGCAAACAAAGGCATCGGGAATTTTTGGCAGGGAGTCCAGCTTGCTGAGCATCCAATCTACCTCGCCATAGGGCTCGGAATCGTCTGCTATAATACAAAGGGACGTGTCCATGGGAATACTGTGCTTCTCCAGGGCGGCCCGGAAGCCGTTCCAACGCTCGGAAAAGCTGTTGCAGTGGAAACGATCGCCAACGAAACCGAGCGTTTTTGCGCCGTTTTCGATCATCCGGGAGGTGAGGGCAATGGTGCTGGCGTAATTTTCCATATACACGAGGTCGCATTCCATAAGCTCCTGAGGAGCATGGGGAAAACTATCCACAAGCAGAACGGGGAGACCCAAGCCACATACCATTCTGGTGTAATCCCGGTCAAAGAGCTCGATCATGATAATACCGGAAATCTCACTCAGTACAAAATGGGAAGGGAGCGTTTTATTCTGATAATCCTCTGCGCTGATCTCAAAGATCTTCAGATTATACCCGGAGCGGCAGATCTGATCGGTGAAATTGGTGATAAATAAGGAGCCGAAGTTATGCAGAGAAGGCGTGCTGTGGGTCAGCAGCGCAATGTTCTGGTTCTGCACGCTCTGGGGGGAGGGCGTTTCGCTATCGGCAATTTGATGATAACCAAGCTCCTGGGCTTTGGCCAGCACGAAATCTCGGGTGGAATTCGGGACAGCCCCTCGGCTGTTGAAGATCTTGGAAACGGTATTCCGGGAAAGACCGCAGGCATCTGCAATATCCTGCATGGTAACTTTCTTAATCTTTGCCATGGGCAACCTCCTGTTTTCCCGAGATTTCTTCAATAAAGTTAGTATATCATGATAAAATGTAAATTGCAAGGCGCAAAATGTAAATGAAATACAGTTGAAAGAAAGTAGACTCGACAGGGTGCAACAGGAAATTTGCACAAGAAACGACATGTAAACTTATATAAATTTACAAAATGCAAATTGATGAAAGCGAAAAGATTGACAATATGTAATGCATAAAATATAATACATGAGAATGGGTTTACATTCTGTCAACATGAATGGAAATACCTGACTTCGGAAACAGGCATTCGGTTTACAAAAGGAGGATATTGTAAATTTCCGTAAAGCAACAAAATAGGATATATCGGTTCAGATTCCATTCCTGCCTGTGATGCATCTGACATGGATATATCGGCAAGGAGGAAATATGAAAAAAGCAAATGATTCCACAGCAATCGGCCAGAACCGCAAGTGGAAGGCATTCGTGGAAAACTCCCCGTATCTGCTGATGGTATTTCCCGCAGTGCTGGTAGTTTTTCTGTTCAACTATCTGCCTATTTACGGTGTGCTGATTGCATTCCAGGACTTTATGCCTGGTGATAAGATCCTCTCCGACACCACCATCTGGGTGGGCTTCGAGAACTTCAGACGGTTCTTCACGGATCCCCAGTTCTGGTCCCTGATGAAGAACACCTTCCTGCTCTGCATCATCGGTTTCGTTATCGGCTTCCCGCTGCCCATCATCATCTCCCTTTCTATCAATGCTCTGAAGGGTAAGCGCACCAGCAAGGTCCTGCAGACCATCTTTACCGCACCTCACTTTATCTCCCTCGTTGTGTTGGTCGGTATGCTGCAGCTGTTCTTCGGCCGTTACGGTCTGGTGAACAATATCGCAGCAAACCTCGGCGCTGAGCGTTTCTCCTACTTCTTGGAGAACTCTGCATTCCGTCCCCTGTACATTCTGTCCTCCAACTGGCAGGACTTCGGATGGAGTGCCATCATCTACATCGCAGCTCTCTCCAATGTTGACCCCGGCCAGCATGAGGCTGCTATTCTGGACGGCGCAACCCGCTTCCAGCGTGTTGTCCACGTTGATATCCCCGCAATCATGCCCATGATCTCCGTCATGCTGATCATGTCCATCGGCGGTCTGATGGGTGTCGGCTATGAGAAGGCTCTGCTGATGCAGACCGACGGCAACCTGGCAGTTTCCGAGCTGATTGCTACTTACGTGTACAAGCGTGGTCTTACCGGCGTACCCGATCAGGCATACGCAACTGCAATCGGTCTGTTCAACTCCGTCATCAACGTTGTTCTGCTGATCATTGCCAATACTTCTTCCAAGAAGTTCTCTGAAAATTCTTTGTGGTAAGGAGGAAACGGAATTATGCCAATGAAAGAAACAAAAGGCGATAAGATTTTTAACTTCATCAACGGTCTTTTCCTTGGTCTGATGGCACTTATCGTCCTGTATCCCCTTTACTTTATCATCATCGCATCTATCTCCGCACCTGAGGCGGTTCTGGCCGGTCAGGTTGTCCTGTACCCCGTACAGATCACTCTGGTAGGCTTCCAGAAGATCATCGAGCACACCGAAATCTGGAGAGGCTACCTGAACACCATCATCTACACTCTGCTGACTGTGGTGCTGTCTCTGGTAGTTACCATCCCCGGCGGCTGGGCACTGAGCCGCAAGACCCTGCCCGGCAAGAAGGGCTGGATGATGTACTTCATCATCCCCATGTTCTTCGGCGGCGGCCTGATTCCCTTCTATAATGTTATGAGCAGCCTGAAGCTCATCAACACCATTTGGGCCATCGTGCTGCCCTCCATCCTTTCCGTGTGGAACCTGTTCATGTGCAAGACCTTCTTTGAGTCCAGCATTCCCGATGGCCTCATCGAGGCTGCTACCATTGACGGTGCAGGCTCCTTCACCACCTTCTTCGCTGTGGTCATTCCTCTGTCCAAGGCTGTTATCGCCGTTATGGCTCTGTACTACGCCGTTGGTCAGTGGAACAGCTACTTCAACGCCATGATCTTCCTGCAGGATGAGTCCCTGTATCCTCTGCAGCTGATCCTGAAGGAGATCCTGATCGCTTCCGAGAGCACCGTGGGCGGCAGCGGCGAAACCATTCTGGAGCAGTTCCGTCTGGCCAACCAGCTCAAGTACGTTTCCGTTATCGTTTCCAGCATCCCCGTGCTGTGCCTGTACCCCTTCGTTCAGAAGTACTTCGCACAGGGTGTTATGATCGGCTCTCTGAAGGGCTAATATTTTAAGTAAGGAGACAACCCAAATGAAGAAAATCATTGCTATGCTGCTCCTCGTCGCCATGGTTCTTTCCATGGCTGCCTGCGGCAGCTCCGGCAGCAAGGGCAGCAGCAACGCTCCCGCAGCTTCTGCCGATTCCCTGGTTTCCGATTACGGCTTCCAGTGGGCAGACCCCAAGGCTCCCATCCTCAACGAGAAGGGTGCTGACGAGCTGTCCTTCCGCATCTACTCCTCCAAGAACGCTTCCGCTAAGGACTACAATGACATGAAGATCATGCAGGATCTGGCTGCTGATACCAACGTCACTGTGAACTGGGAAAACGTTTCCGAGTCCGTTTACTCTCAGCAGAAGAACCTGATCTTCGGCAACGCTGACAACCGTCCTGATGCAATCTATCATGCCGGTATGTCCGCTGGCGAGATCATCAAGTACGCTAAGCGTAATGTGCTGGTTCCTATCAGCGATTACCTGGAGTACATGCCCAACTTCTCCAAGATCCTGGAAGAGCGTCCCGACATCAAGGCACAGCTCATCAACCCCGAGGATGGCAAGATCTACTCCCTGCCCCGTGTTGAGGAAATGGGTCTGCTGGCTCACCCCAACATCCTGTTCCTGAACAAGACCTGGACTGCTGAGGCTATCAAGGCCGGCGCTGTTTCCGGTCTGGCAGAAGCTGACCTGGCCGACGGCCTGGCTCTGACCTCTGCTCAGATGGCTGACCTGCTGAAGTACTTCAAGGACAACGACATGAACGGCAACGGCAAGACCGATGACGAGCGTCCCCTGAGCTTTGTTTACAACAACTGGCAGGGCAACCAGTGCGATCTGTACGGTATGTTCGGCATCAACGACAACCTGGAGCACAGAGTTGTTGTAGATGGCAAGATCACCTATACCGTCGCTGACAATCGCTTCAAGGATGCAACCAACTTCATTGCCGGCTGGGTAGCAGAAGGCCTCATCGATAAGGTTTCCTTCGAGCAGAGCCAGGATATGTTCCTTGCAAACGGTAAGGGCCTGGAGACCTACGGCGCATTCTACTGGTGGGAATCCGAGACCGTCGTTTCTAACCCTGAGAACTACATCACCTGCGCTCCCATTATCGGACCCAACGGCGATCAGACCGTTTGCGTTTCCAACAACCCCGAGGTCAGCACCGGCGAAGTCGTTGTGTTTGCTTCCTGCCAGAACTTCCAGGTTCTGCTTGCATACCTCGACCGTTTCTATGATCCCATGGTTTCCGCTCAGATCAACTACGGCCCCATCGGTGTCGTGTATGAGGAAGAGCTGGATGCCAACGGCATGCTGGTTCAGAAGCCCCTGCCCGAAGGCGTTACCTCCGATGAGCTGCGTCTGCAGAACGCTCCTCTCGGCATCATCTACCTGTCTGACTACGCATGGAAGAACGTTGTGAACATGGAAGCTCGTGCACAGCTGCGTCTGGAGCGTCTGGATAGCTTTGTCCGTCCCTATGTTTCCTCCAACGTCACTCCCTGCCCCAACCTCCAGTTCACTCTGGAAGAGCTGAACACTCTGGCAAACTATGAGACCAACTTCAATGACTATGTCCGTACCAACCTCATCAACTGGCTGCTGAAGGGCGGCGTTTCCGACGCTGACTGGGATGCTTTCCAGAAGGATCTGGCCGGTAAGGTCAACGTTGAGGGCATTCAGAAGGTTTACCAGGATGCCTATGACCGTTACGTAAACGGCTAATTAAAGGAGAAAAACTATGAAGAAACTGATTGCCCTGCTGCTGGTCGCTGTCATGACTCTGTCTCTGGCAGCTTGCGGCGGCAAGACTCCCGCTGCTCCCAGCGGCAATAATGAAAAGCCGGTGATCACCGGCGTGCAGGATGGCTTCGTTGAGGCCGGTTCTGAATTTGATGCTTTTGCAGGCGTTTCCGCTTCCGATAAGGAAGACGGCGACCTGTCCGCAAAGATTACTGTGGAAGCAACCCCCACTCTGGATTTCAAGAATGGTAAGGCTACTCCCGCAACCGCAGGCAGCTATGAGCTTGTTTACACTGTTACCGACGCAGCCGGTGCTACCTCCGAAGCTTACGCAACTCTGACTGTTGCAAAGCAGACCGGCGAGGCTGTTGTTTTTGCTCAGTTCGACTTCGACGAAACCACTACTGCTGATGCTCAGGGCTGGGAAGGCTTCATCGGCGAATCCGCAACCGGTACTGCCGAGCTGAAGCAGGGCGCTTTCGTATTCGACATTGCTAACCCCGGCGACGGCGACGGCGCTGTCCAGCTGAAGCTGGCTGGCATGGAAGTCAAGAAGGCTGACTATGTCGTGAAAATCTGGGCTAAGTCCACTGCTGATACCTACTGCCACATCATCGCCCGCAACGAGGGCGCTGAGGGCTGGGCCACCTACGGCGACACCTGGAATGTCCGCATCGGTCAGGAGATCGCTCCTCTGACCCTGAACTTCTCCTGCGGCGAAGAGGGCACCACTGAGCTCATGATGAACATGGGTAAGATCACCCCCAACCCCGACAACGCAGAGGACACCACTCCTGAGAACTTCACCGTGACCGTCGACAAGATCGAGATCTATGAGATCACCGGCGAAGAGTACAATACTCCTGTTTCCACCTCCGCAAACGCTGAGGGCCTGGCTGCTGAGGCCGGCGACGGCGCTGAGGCTTCTGCTGACGGCAATGTCGTGACCATCTCCTCCTATCCCACCGACGGCGGCGTGTGGTCCATCAAGGCTACTCTGCCTGTAGGAACCGAGATCGAAGAGGGCACCAAGTACTACTACTCCTTCAAGGTCAATGCTGAGAACGCACAGGGCGGCGAGTGCCTGCTGGAGTCCGAGACTCTGTTCCACGAGGCTCGTGCTAACTTCGCTGGTCTGTCTCTGAATGCCGGTGAGAACACCGTTTACGTTGTGTTCACCGCTGAGAAGAGCGTTTCCGATCCCGTCATCCGTATGCAGATCGGCAACCCCTCCGAAGGTGTTACCTCCAACACCCTGACCTTCTCCGACGTTGAGTTCGGCGTAGTTGAGGGCGACAAGGAGACCAACAAGACTACCTATCGCTTCGCATCTGTCGGCGCAGGCTCTGCAAACGAGGGTAACCCCGCATACATCATCACCACCTTCAACGGTACTGATGAGGAGAACGAGCGCGGCGTTGGTACTATCTATCAGGAGAACGGCAACTTCTGCTACCGTATCGACAACGGCGGCACTGTTGACTGGCACAACAAGCTGATCATGGGCTATGGCGAGACTCCTCTGACCCTGCCTGCTGACAGCTACTTCACCGTGGAGATCGTGGCAAAGGCAACCAAGAACGTTTCCTGCGGCGTGTTCCTGAACCCCTGCGGCGGCTGGGATCCCAGATTCTCCGAGGGCATGGATCTGACCACCGAGTACCAGACCTTCACTTACGAGACCACCGATACTCTGATCACCGATATGGACTTTGAGCTGCTGTTCCAGTTTGGCTCCGATGCTACTGCACAGCTGGGCGAGGTCACCATCGAGATCGATAGCATCATCATCTATCAGAGAAGCGTGATGTAATTTCACACGAACCTAAGGGGGATGGCAACATCCCCCTAACTTCCATAGTTGATGGTTGAAAGTGGAAAAATGAAAAGGGAATTGTATATGCTTTCCATTTTCAACTTTCAACTTACCATTTCTTAAAATCGGGAGGACTTATGAAAAAAAGAATCCTTGTTTTATTTGCTGTAACGGTACTCCTGCTTGCTACCCTCACCGGCTGCGAGCTGGGCAAAAAGTACACCGTTTCCTTTGACCCGAATTTCGTCGGGGCATCCGAGATCCCCGCACAGACGGTTTCCTCCGGAAAAAAGCTGGAGGCCCCTGCGGATCCCACACGGGAAGGCTATGTATTTGCCGGCTGGTACGCGGGCCTGGAAAGCGGCACCGCATGGGACTTTGCTGCCGATAAGGTTACCGCAGACGGCACTCTGCACGCTATCTGGGAAAAAGGCGTTGCAGAACCCTTTGCGCAGAATATTACGGATAAGGACTTTTCAAAAATGAAGACACCGGGCAGTCAGGAAGAAGCATATGATTACAATCTGAATTTCCTTCCCGCTGTGGATGGCATCAACCAGCCTTTTGTTGGCGACCCCATGCCCTACTATGAGGACGGTGTTTTCTACCTCTACTATCTGAAAGAGGGCGGAGATTCCTATAACCACTCCATTTATCTGACTACTACCACTGATTTCCTCACCTTTACCGAGATCGATGATCCCATCATCGAGTCCTCCCGCAGCGGCGGACAGGATAGTTGGGCAGGTACCGGCAACATCGTGAAGGTAGAGGATAAGTACTACTTCTTCTACACCGGCCATGCTCCCAGCGAATCCTATGAGTACATGGAAAAGATCATGCTGGCTGTGGGCGACGATCTCTACCACTTCGAGAAGGTGGAGGACTGGGAGATGATTCCTCCCAAGGAAATCGGACAGAAGCGTGATTTCCGTGATCCTCAGGCATATTATGATGCGGAATCCGGCAAGATTTATATGACCGTTACCGCTGCTAAGGACGGCGTTGCTCGTATCCTGAAGTACACCATGGATCCCGATCTCACCAATGTGAAGTATGAGGGCATCCTCCTCTCCGATCCCACCGGCAAGTTCTGGAATCTGGAGTGCAGCGACTGCTTCCAGATCGGCGATACCTGGTATGTGACTTACTCCGGTCAGGACGATACTCTGTGGTATGCCATGTCCGACAGCCGCTTTGGCGAGTACACCGAGCCTGTCCGTCTGGAGGGCAAGCTGTTCTACGCTGCAAAGCAGGTTTCCGATGGTACCAATAATTATATGGTCGGCTGGGCTCGCCGCAGCGAATCTCCTTCCTCTACCCAGGAAGTTTCCGCATGGGGCGGCAACATGGAGTGCCAGCAGCTGGTTCAGAATCCCGATGGTACCCTGGCTCTGGCTCCCATCGATTCTGTTCGGGAAGCGATGAGTGCCCGCCGTGAGCTGCTCATCGAGGGAACCGCAACTGCCATCGAGGCAGGTTCTCGCTATGCCTATACCGATGTGTTTACTTCCTATGAGCGCTATATGCTCACCGGCGAGTTCCGTTTCACTGGGGACGGCTCCTTCGGTCTTGCCTTTGACTACAGCAAGACTCCTGAGAACTATAAGCTCATTTCCATCGATCCCAAGGCCGGTCGGATCTCTCTGTCCTTCAACGAAGGCAGCTCTGAGATCACCGAAATGGCTGTGAATCTGGAAAAGAACAAGGATTATTCCTTCACCTATGTTCAGGAAGGCTCTGTTGGCGTATTCTATATCGACGGA
Organism: Faecousia sp.; assembly: GCA_045628895.1. Lineage (GTDB taxonomy): Bacteria > Bacillota > Clostridia > Oscillospirales > Oscillospiraceae > Faecousia. Next base: position 25,088 of record JAZQQD010000135.1, on the reverse strand, counting down.
ATGGCTGCGCTGACTGTCCGTATTTACGGTATCACCGGTAAGCCCATCCGCCTGTTCGCGGAAAATAACAATGTGGTGTTCTCCTGCCTGAGAGAGTACACCATGAACTGATTCGGAGGAATGGATTATGCGCGGCCTGTTTGATTTAGACGGCGGTCTCATGAATGGCCTTGGCAAGATATTTGACTGCATCCTGCTGAGCCTTTGCTGGATCTCCGGGTGCCTGCCCATCGTGACCATCGGAACCTCCTGCGGCGCCCTGTACCGCGCGGTATACCGCTGCCTGCGCAGGGACGAAGGGTATCCCCTCAAGGTGTTCTGGCAAACCTACCGGAAGAATTTGAAGGTGGGTATTGTGACCTGGCTTCCCATTCTGGCCGTGTATATCTTCCTGATTGCGGATCTGGTCATCCTCCGGGGTTATGCCGCACAGGGCCTGGCAAAGCTTTACGGCATTTGCATGCTGCTGGTTGGTGTGGCCTCCGTTTGGGCGGCCTACTGCACCTCCTATTGTGTCCGTTTTGAGGGCAGCTTGAAGGAAACTTTGTGGCTGTGCCTGTTCCTGGTGTTGTCCCATCCCCTCATGACTGCTATGATTATGGCATTCCTGGTTCTGGGTTTTGCTATGGCGCTTATGGTGCCTTTCCTCACTCTGTTCCTGCCGGCAGCGATTTGTCTTGCAATCAGCTTCCCCATGGAAAATGTGTATATGAAGCACATGCACCCGGAGGATATCGAAAAGGTTCAAAACGGCGAGTAAAATGATCTAACATCTATTCCCTTCCATTAACCCATCGCCGGAACTTCCGGCGATGGGCAGAAAGATGCGCTCTTACTGAGAGCGTATCTTTCTGCGTATTCGCACAAAGGAGTATTTATATGAACAGTAAAAAATTACAGCGTGCCCGTGATTTTGAAAAGAAATATATGCCCTATGTGGCAGAGGAATTGCCCGCTTTCCACGTGACCGGCGGTATCGGCTGGATCAACGATCCCAATGGTTTTGCTCCTTTTAACGGGGAATATCACCTGTTTTATCAGTACTACCCCTATGACACCAAGTGGGGTCCCATGCATTGGGGTCATGCAAAAACAAAGGATTTCATCCATTGGGAGCAGCTTCCCGCCGCACTTGCCCCGGATACCGATTGCGATAAGGACGGCGTCTGGTCCGGTGGTGCCGTAGAGACTCCGGATGGCAAGCACCTGCTCATGTATACCGGTCAGCGCTGTGTCCGCAGAGCCAACGGCAAGGTGGAAGCCTATCAGACCCAGTGCATTGCCATCGGTGACGGCGTGAATTACGAGAAGTACGAGGGTAACCCTGTCATTACCGGCGACCAGCTCCCCGAGGGCGGCAGCGTCCATGATTTCCGGGATCCCCATATCTGGCGGGAGGACGGCATGTACTATGTGGTGCTGGGAAACCGCACTGCGGATAAGAGCGGCTCTATCCTGCTGTACAAGAGCGAGGACGCCATTCATTGGGAGTTTGTGAATAAGGTGGCCTCCTGCCATAACCAGTACGGCAAAATGTGGGAATGCCCCGACCTGTTTGAACTGGACGGCAAGCATGTACTGCTGACCAGCCCCCAGGAAATGAAATCCGTGGGCCTGGAATTCCATCCCGGCAATGCCAATATCGCCATTATCGGCGACCTGGACGAGACACAGCATATGCTCCGGGACAATGTGCAGGCGGTGGACTACGGCCTGGACTTTTATGCTATGCAGACCCTTAAGACCTATGACGGCCGCCGGGTCATGATCGCTTGGATGCAGAACTGGGAGACCTCCGGCAGCCGTCCCGGTGACCTGCGTTTCATGGGACAGATGACCCTGCCCAGAGAGCTTTCCATCCGCAACGGCAGACTCTGCCAGAATCCGGTGCGGGAAATTGAGAATTTCCGTACCCAGAAGATCTCCTATAAGAATGTCATGATGACCGGTGACACCAGTCTGCAGGGCATTTCCGGCAGATTCATCGATATGACGGTGACCATTCGTCCCGGCAACGAGGCATCCATGTACCGCTGGTTCAAGATTAACCTTGCCCGTGACGGTGAGCACATGACCTCCATTCGCTTCAAGCCCTCCACAAGCATCCTCCGCATTGACCGTACCCAGAGCGGCCTGCCCTGTGATATCGTCAATGTTCGTGAATTCCCTGTGTGTGTGAAGAACGGGGAACTGAAGCTGCGGATCATCATGGATCGTTACAGTGTGGAAGTTTTCGTCAACGACGGCGAGCAGGCAGCATCCAATGTCATTTATACTCCGTTGGATGCCAAGTCTATTAACTTCTCCTGCGATGGCACTGTTCTGGTGGATGTAGAAAAGTACGATCTGGAAGTATAATGAATCAAAAAACACAGGGTATTTTTGAAATTTACCCTGTGTTTTTTTAGTTACCTGTGATATTATGGTGTAAAAGAGATACGGAGGTTTTGGATATGTTTAAAACGGAAGCATTGAAATGGACAAGGGAGCCCAGGGCGTTTTTTATGGACGGCGAAAAAATTGAGATCGTGACTGCTCCCCAAACGGATCTTTGGCAGCGAACCTATTACCATTTCCGCAATGACAATGCCCCGGTTCTTCAAATGACCACAGAGGAAAAATTCTTTTCCTTTGTCGTAAAGACAGAATTTGACAGCAAACACCGCTTTGATCAGTGCGGCGTGGTCATGTATCTGAACAGCGATAACTGGCTGAAAGCATCCATCGAGTACGAAAATGATACATTTCAGCATCTTGGCAGCGTGGTAACCAACCATGGCTACTCGGATTGGGCAACTACCGCCATCGATGCTAATATCAAATCTATGTGGTATCGCTTGAGCCGCCGGGAGGATGATTTCTGCATTGAGTGCAGCACCGATGGGGAACACTTTTCCCAGATGCGGGTATGCCATATGTGGGAAGCAACCGGCGAGATTTCTTTCGGTATCTATGCTTGCAGCCCGGAGGATTCTTCCTTCAAGGCAACCTTTACCCAGATGGATGTGACGGAGTGCAAGTGGCTGGCACATGACGGCCAGCAGCCGGATGATAGCATTTCGTAAGATAAAATAACAAAGGCGATAAACGAAGCCCCGCTGCTGATCATTTTGTCACCGGTAGAAAGAGTAAGATGCGGCATACATCAATTTGCAGCAGCGTTTATAAAGTGAAAACCAGGGCAGTCCTGCCGAAATTCAGCAGGACTGCCCTGGTTTATGCTGGGGGAATCGATCATTGCGAAAGGCATTGCTTATCGATGATACGATACTAAGAAAGAATGCTGTCATCTTATGCATTTGCGTGTGTCACTGCGCGAACTGTTTTGGACACAGAACATGGAAAAAACAGTCCTTTTCTTTCCCAATCAGCCTCGGATTTTACTATGGATCCAATCTACGGCAACACCCACATACCAGACACCGGCCAGCATGGCAGCGCCGATCTGAAGGGGAACCGTAGTCAAAGCCGTATCCGGAGTGAGAATCGTCAATCCAATCGCCCAGCCGCAAAGCCATGCGGGGGTATAAAACAGCTTCGGTACCATGGAGGACAAAAGCACCGCGGCACCGCCCATGAAAAACAGAGTGACAAATAGAGGAATACTACCCGGCAGCGGCAGAGCAGACATCATCTGCAGAGCTATGATTGCCCAAACATCTCCGGCCAGAAAACCGAGTGACATGGGAATCGCCAGCTTTCGGGGATTTCCTGCAGCGGCGTATACACCTGCACAAATCAAGGCTACTGCGCCGGTCTGCACTCCCAAAACGGGAGCAAGAACAGCCCAGATGGGTGGAAACAACGCAATGCAAAAGGCCAGCGTCATATTTTTTCGGTTTAAATTCTTCATATGCGTCCTAAATTGAGAGATTGCCCCCATCTTGCGATGGGGGCGTAAAGGAAAGGTAAAAAGGAGATGAAGATCGACTTTTACTGCTTAGATGCCTGAGCAGCCAGCTTGCCGAGGCCGGAAACAGCCATGGACAGGGGCAGGAACACCAATACGCAGCCGTATGCGGTTGCCAGCAGAGGCAGGAACACATGCAGGCAGGAATTTACGTACTCGCTCATAGGAGCACCGTCAATCTTCATGCCGATGAAGGTCATTGCCAGAACCATCAGCACGGTGAAAATTACAGTCAGAACGGCAGCAACAGCAAAGAACTGAGGAAATGCCATGGGGTTCTTGCCGGGAGCTACCTTACCGCCGACAGCACCGGCGATCTTCTGCACGGGGATCACAGCACCGAGAATCTCGCAGATAACCAGAGCAATAAAGAACATGGGGATCATGCTCACCAGAGGAGCACCGTTCAGCAGGGTGGAAACCAAAACCATGATAAATGCAAAGGGAGCATTGAACACCAGGTTCTGGGTGATGATCATTTTTGCAGTAGGCTTCATTATTCAGCAATCCTTTCTGAAAAGCGCAATCAGCGCATGGTAATATAACCGCGGTACTGAGACAGGTTGTCGCTGGTGGTACGGTCGCCAACAAAGATGGAGGCAATGTTGAACTGAGGCTTCAGATAGGGGAACTTCTCCTGCTCGGCCCATTCGGGCTTTGCGATGGTGACTTCCTCTACGGCAGCCTTGTACCACTCTTCGGGACCTTCAAACCACAGCTCGCAGACCCGGTCAAACTGTGCACTGGGAGCGCCGTAATTTACCTTGACCTTGCTGGAAACAAAGCGGTTAACATACTTGCAATTCTGGAAATAGGGAACGACCTGCTCATAGAACCAGCGTTCGCCGTCTTCCTTGCTGACACCCGCGGGATACTGGATCAGGAACTGCCAGCGGTAATTGGGACCATCCTCGGGAGTGCGGCCTGCACCCTTGAAATCCTCTTCCCAGTTGATGGGAATAAAGGTGAAGATGAAGGGAGGATACTCGCCGCCGCCTACAGCACGGCCGGCATCGCCGGTGGCTGCGTTTGCATGGGTTGCATCGGATTCCACATCGGGAATGCAGCCCTGCCAGCGAAGCACATCCATAGGCATATACTCGTTGTAGATGTTGTTTGCCATCTCGGGCATATGCTCGTCAACCAGCCAGTAATGCTCTGTCAGCTGCATTTTGCGGTGACCGAAGCGATCACCTTCGGGGGGCGTGGGATAGCACTGGTAGAAAGCGTACTTGTTGCAGTAAGGAACAAACTTGCTGATGCTTTCGGGTACATGGTACTTGTACAGCCACTCTTCCAGACGATGGCGGTACTCTTCCTTTGCGAGGCCAACATAAATCAGGCTGCGCATCAGGTTAAATTCATAAGCCATTGCAGTTACCTCCGAATCTGATATGTAGGGGATTATTTTGCCTTGGAGGGAGAGGGAGTGGCAGCTACCACGTCGGTATAGTGCTTCTTACGAGCCTTGAAGGTCTCGTCCTTGAACAGGTTCATGAGGCGGCCTTCGTTCTCGAAAATGTCAGCACCGTGAGCAGCCTTGCCGGAGAGCAGATCATGGCAATGCTCGATGTGGCCGTTGGGAACGATGGACTCGTCAGGAACGAGCTTCATTGCACCGTTCACCAGCTCCATGTGGCCTTCCAGACCGCAGAGCTCGCAGACAGCGTGGTTTGTGCCGGAGTAGATGTAGAAGTTATTGCCATGGCAATGGGGGCAGCCGCCCTCTTCGCCCTTCCACAGATCGATTTCCTCAGAGCCGGCGATCTGCATATCCTGATCAATGATGATCTGAGCGGCCTCAACCAGGTTACGGCCGATCTGACGCATACGCTCAACCTTGTCATCCTGCATGATGACGTCCTTGCACCAGGAGAAGAATTCGTTGTTAACAACCTTCCAACCGGGAGACATTGCCAGCATAGCATGGTCGGTCTCTACACGGACAGCCCAATCGGAGCCGCCGATGCCAACAAAGGACAGTGCTTTCTGACGGAAGATACGGGGATTCAGGCCTTCCTTGCCCTGCTCCTTCAGCTTGCCGTCCAGCATCATCAGCATGCCGGTGTCATGCCCGGGACCCATACGGTCGCACAGCACATGGAACAGTCCGGATCCGCCGGACTCGTAAATGGGGTCTACCACCAGAACGCCGTCAGCCTCAATCATTTTCTGATACAGAGCTGCGTAATCGTCCTTCTGGGTGCAGATCATGCCCTTGCCCATAACCAGGCCACGGGAGCAGGCTACACAGCCGGAACAATACTTGATGTCCCAGTCAAACACATGAATGAACTCAATTTCAGCGCCCATTTCCTGAGCTGCTTCCAGTGCCACGCGGCACATGGTATCGTTGTTACCGTTTCTGGTACCACAGGATAATCCGAGAATTTTCATTTTGTAGTCCTCCTTAGGTTTTTTGGAATAATTGCCAATTCCATTGAGATGCCCGATAATATTATAGTAAGAAATGTCATATTTTGAAAATGCTAATTATGAATTTTATTAATAACAATTTTGATATAGATTCCTCCTGTTTTTCGTATTTGAAAAGAAATAATTCCATGAGTATAATAAAAATATCGCATAGTGTCCGCGTGTTTCTGTTATTTATCACATAAGGAGGAAATGAAATGTCTGCGAAGTTTTACGCAAAAAGCGAAGGCAATGAGGGCTATATCAAAAATATGGAAGTAGTCGGCTATCACGATGCCGATAACCACTACCTGTTCCAGTCCCAGCTTTATAAAACCGAGGATGGCAGATACTATCTCTATGGCGGCTGTTTTTATGGCTACGGTGTAGAGATCATTGATGTAACTGACCCCGCAAATCCCCGCCATGTTCAGTACATGCCGGTAATGGATCCTGTAAAGCATCCCTATATGTCTACTCCCAAGGTTCAGATTTGCGAAGATCTGATGATTGTTTCTAACGGAAACTGCCTGGAGTTCCTGCATGGACCTGCTCCTGAGGTCTATACCCCGGCTCCCGGCGGTGTACATATTTTTAGTCTGAAGGAAGATCCTGAGCATCCCAAGAAGCTGTCTTTCTGGGCCACCGGCGATACGGATAACCCCGGCTCCGGCGTTCACCGCTTCTCTTATAATGGCGGTAAGTACCTACACCTGTCCGCTACCGCTGAGGGCTTCAAGGACTTTATCTACCGTATTGTGGATATCTCCGATCCCGAAAATCCCAAGGAGGTTGGCCGCTGGTGGAATCCCGGTCAGTTCTTCGGCAACCAGACCGAGGCAACCCGTAAGAAGGAGTGGCACGGCTGGCAGGGCTACAACACCTACCCCGGTTTCGTTCACTTCCCCTATGTAGGCACCGATGATAATCTGGCCTATCTGAGCTGCGCCGGTGGTGGCTTCAAGATTCTGGATATCTCCAATCCCGCATGGCCTCAGGTTCTGGGCGAGTGCAAAATGACTCCTCCCTTTGCTACCAAGTTTGGCGGTGCTCTGTGCCATACCTTCATGCCCATCCACGGCACCCACTATGCCGTCGGCATGCAGGAAGGCGAGCGTCAGTGGACCTATGGAAAGGAGCAGTTTGAGCAGTTTGGCGTTCATTCCTTCTGCGGCATTGAGATGTTTGATGTTTCCAATCCTGCGGATCCTGTACTGATTTCCGTGTTCCCCTATCCTGAAGTTCCCGAGGGCTTCCCCTACAAGAACTTCAACCAGCTGGGGCAGGATTTCCCGACTTCCTTCGGTCCTCACAATCTCCACGAGCCGATGACAAACAAGCCCTGGATCGAGGATCGCAGCGACCGTGTGTATGACTGCTACTTCCATGCCGGCTTGAGAGTTTACGATGTTTCCGATCCTTATGTTCCCAAGGAGATTGCCTACTTCATTCCGCCTAACCCTGAAAAGCTGTGCTTCGATGTAGAAATGCCCATTAAGCCTATGGGTACTGCCGAGGATGTTGTGGTGGATGACCGCGGCTATATCTATATGAATGCGCTGCACGATGGTGTGTACATCTTAAAGTGCCTTGTCTGATTTCATAACAAAAGACGCCGGATTTTCCGGCGTTTTTTTGTTGCCCTATGTGTCTTTTTTTGGTATAATTGTGTAAATGACTCTATTGAAAAGAGGGAATTTCTATGAACGATCGGCAAATAGAGTGCTTTCTTGAAGCGGGGAGACTGCTGAATTTTACACGTGCTGCCGAAAATCTGCTCCTTCCACAGCCTGCAATCAGTCGCTATATTTCCTCTTTGGAGGAGGAATTGGGCACTGCTCTGTTCCTTCGGGTAAACAGCAGAAAGGTGATGCTCACGCCTGCCGGGAAATCCTATTTTAATCTGTTCCAGCGAATGAGTCTGGAGCTTCAAAACACAAGGCTGAGCCTGTCTGAGAATACGCGGGCATTGCGGCTTGGCATCAACAAAAGCTGGCGTACGAATGATTTTCTTCCGGCAGTTGTGGAAAAATGCAAGGAGAAAGACCCCTCTTTTCACGTGATCTATGAATGTCTGGACTTCAAAAGTCTATGTCTCGGCCTGGAGGAAAAGCGGCTGGATGCGGTCATATCCTTCGAGAATTATTTAGACGATGCCCAGAATTTTGAGGTGCGTCGGTTTACGGATATTCAAAGGTTGATCGTTTACTCCAATACACTTCCCGGAGCGGACCAATTGAAAACACCGGCTGATTTTTATCCCTATGATTTTCTGATTGCTGATGACCCGGTGATCCGCAGGCTGGTGCAGGAAAACGAAGCAATTTTCAGGGCATACCATTTTGTCCCCAAGTTCAAAACGGTTGCCAACACCGAAACCGTTCTTCATTATGTAGAAACCGGCTCCGCGGTGGCGCTTCTGGATCAATGGTGCTTCGCAATCCACTATCCTTCCTTCCGCTTCATGCCCATTGATGAGCACCAGCGCGTTGCTCTGGCGTGGCGAAAGAACACCAGTGTTTCCTTCGTTGCTCTGTTTCAGGAAATGCTGTTGGAGCATTTCCACACAGTAGATTAGACAGAAATGCAATTATTTACATAAAACCGGGACAATATGCCATAGGCGGAATCTTAATTTGCGGCAATGTTCATAAAGTGAAAAGAAGGGCAGTCCTGTTAAAATTCAACAGGACTGCCCTGATTTCATACTGGGGGAATCGATTATTGCGAAATGCGTTGCTTATCGATGATATGAAGAATGCTGTCATCCTATGCGCTTGCGTGTGTTACTGCGCAAACTGTTTTTGAACACAGAACATGGAAAAAAGTCCTTCGCACAGCAGCTTACCGCTCTCATCGGTAACTTCCACCCGAACAGAGGTCACGGTTTTTCCCCGGTGGAGGACAGTACCCTCTGCAAGAACCATACCGCTTTTTACATTGCCTAAAAATTGAAAATTAGAGCTTTGGGTCACATAGTTTCTGCCATCGGTAAAGGCGGTCAGACCTGCGGCAACATCCGACAAAGTCATAAGAAAACCGCCGTGGGCGTAACCGTAGTTGTTGCACACGGATTGCTGAACCTGGGCAGAAATCTTTACATGATTCAGCTCCTCGGAAACCAGCTCCATGCAAAAGTCTCGGAGAAAATGTCGGTTATCATTGGATAAGCACAGTATTTTTTCCAGGTCTGTCATAAAAGCCCTCCTATCGGAATCAAGGACGCTTCAAAGAGAGATTTAGAATCAGCGAGACCACAGCCAATCCCAGCAGGAACAGGAAGGGAAGCACATATCCTCCGGAAGCCTCCAGCAGACTGCTGGAAATGGTTGCCATGAAGGATGCCACCATCAAATTGAAATTCATAACAGAGAAATTCAGAGGGAAATATTTTGTGCCGTAGAATTCGGAGGTCAGAGCGGAAGTAAAGGTCGGACCGGAGCCATAGGAGAAGCCGGTAAGGCACAGACCCACAATGCAGAGAGGCAGGGAGTGGGACTGAACGGCCAGCAGGGTGATAGCAGCGGCAGAAATGGTCAGAAGGTTGGCTGCGATCATGGTCTTCTTTCTTCCTATATTGTCAAACAGAACACCCATGAGGATACGACCCAGACCGTTGCAGACAGAAAGCACACCTACCAGAGTGGTAGCCAGAGCTGCGCTTGCACCGACGGAGAGGGACAGATCACGGGCAAAGGAGATCACGGTGTTGCCCACAGCGGAGAGAAACACGATGCAGAAGAATGCCAGCCAGAAGGAAATCCGACGTACCATCTGGGAAGTGGAATAGTCAACGACGTTAGACTCCTTTCCTGCACTGCTCCCTTTCTGCTTGGGTGCAGGGAAGACCATACCCGCATCGGGCTTCTTGAGAATCAGAGCTGTGAGGATCAGAACCACAGCCAGTGCGGCACCGATGGTCAGATATGCGGTGCGCCAGCCGGGACCGTCGATGAGGGCAGCAGCCAGTTTGCCGATGACCAGGGCAGAGCCGCCGAAGCCCATGAGCAGAGCACCGGAGCAAAGTCCTTTTTTATCGGGGAACCATGCGTTGACAGTGGAAATAATGACATTGTAGGCAATACCGATGCCGCTGCCGGCAACAACGCCGTAGCTGATGTAAAGCCCCAGAATGCCATTGCCGGAAAGACGGGAAGCGGCAAAGAAGCCGAGTCCGCTCAGAATACCGGCGAGAATCAGGCACAGACGAATGCCGAGCTTTTTGCTGGCGAGACCGCCGAAAAAGCTGCCGAGGCAGAAGAAACAGATGGTGAGGGTGAAGTTCAGCGCAAGCTGGGCACCGGACCAACCAAACTGTTCTGCCAAAGGGGTTTTCAGAATGGACCATGCATAAATCACACCGGCAAACAGCAGGGCAACCACGCCCAGAGCCAGATAGATCCAGCGAAGGTTAAGATTTCTTTGTTTCATAAAAATCTCCTTTTTCTGCCCGGAAACACGGGACGGTTTTATTTTGCACATCTTGCACAGTTATTGTAATACGAAATCACTCGTTTGTCCAGAGGTTTTTGTATAATATATTATATATTTTATAAAATATTAAATGGGTCTTGAATTTTGTGTTTTTTCATATTATAATGAAAATAAAGAAAAGAGACAGCCGCTTTTTGCGGGCTACATAAAAAAGGGAGCGGAATCCAATGAGCAACGGAAACAATTTCGTATTAACTGAACTGTATCCTCGGTCTCATAGTTTTATTTTTATCGGTGAGGCGGGAAGCGGCAAAAGTGAAATTGCCATTAATGTGGCGCTGGCTCTTGCTGCACAGTCTGAAAAGCCGGTGCATTTTTACGATCTGGATATGACCAAGCCACTCTTCCGATCCCGGGATCAGGCTGCTTTTTTGACCGGTCAGGGGATTCATGTTCACTTTGAAGAGCAATTCATGGATGCACCCACTGTCACAGGCGGCGTTACCCGGCAGATGCTGGATGAATCGGTCTATACCGTGCTGGATGTGGGTGGAGATTACATCGGTGCCCGTTCCATCGGCGGCTACGCCCCCATGCTGAATAGACCCGACTGTTCGGTATTTTACGTCATCAATCCCTATCGTCCATGGTCTATGGATCTTGAACATATTGATAAGGTTCTGTCTCAGACGCTGGGTGTTTCCCATGTCCGGCTGGATTTGCTGCATCTTATCGGCAATCCCAATCTGGGAAGCAGCACCGACGCACAGAATGTGCTGGACGGTATGAGGAAGCTGGATGAGATGGTCGGGCCTTATAAGCCGGTGGAGTTTACCACGGTGATGGATTCTCTGAGTCAGTCGGTTGCGGCGGAAACCTCGGGAATCGTGATCCCCATCAAACTGTATCTCACCTATGAGTGGGAGCAGTAACTGATTTTGTTTTTCCTTCGATTCGAAATACGAATTGATTGAAAGATACCATCTGTTTAACGGAAAGAATCATTTTGCCCCGGAATGAAAAGAGAAGAAAAACAGCCAATCCTGGGATGCCCAACCGGAACAAGCGGTTTTCATTTGGATTTTCATTCCGAGAGCGAGGTGCCTCCTTACTGATATATGGATGGGAAAATATAAAAAAGGAGCGAAGGTAATGGCACAAGGCAAGGTAGATATTATCAAAGAGCGTTGCAAGAGCTGCGGCTATTGCATCAAATTCTGTCCCAAGGGCGTGCTTGCTGTCGGTAAAGAAGTGAATTCCAAGGGATACGAGTATGTTTATCCCGCCAATCCCGACGCCTGTATTGGCTGCGCAATCTGCGGAAAAATCTGTCCCGACGGGGCAATCGATGTCTATCGTTAAGGAGGTAAGAGCATGGCAAGAGTGTTTATGAAGGGCACTGAGGCAGTCGCTGAAGCTGCCGTTCGTGCCGGCTGCCGGTTCTTTGCCGGTTATCCCATCACCCCTCAGAATGAGGTTCCCGAGTATCTGGCCCGCAAGCTGCCCGAAGTCGGCGGTGTGTTTGTTCAGGGTGAGAGCGAGGTTGCTTCTATCAACATGGTCTACGGTGCCGCTGCTGCAGGTACCCGTTCTATGACTTCCTCCTCTTCTCCCGGAATTGCGCTGAAGAGTGAGGGTATCAGCTATTGCGCATCTGCCCGGATTCCCATGGTGTATGCTAACTTTGCCCGTGGCGGCCCCGGCGTAGGTTCTATTCAGCCTGCCCAGCAGGACTACCTGCAGGCAACCAAGGCAAGCGGCAACGGCGGCTTCCGTATGCCCGTTCTGGCTCCCTCCACCGTTCAGGAGGCTGTTGACCTGACTGTCAAGGCATTTGACTGGGCAGACCGTGATCGCACCCCGGTTCTTCTGCTGGCTGACGGCGTTATCGGCACCATGATGGAGCCTGTTGAACTGCCCGAAGCAAAGTCCGATGAGGAAGTTGCTGCTATCAAGGAGTCCAAGAGAAAGTGGGCATGTGTCGGTCATGAGCTGGACTATGCAAACCGTTCCTGGATCCAGCCCGGCCAGTGGTCCACCGTTGTCATGCAGCAGGAGAACGAAAAAGCTGCTGCTATGTACGAGTCCTGGAAGTCCGAAGCAATGGTCGAGGAGTACATGACCGAGGACGCAGAAGTCATTTTGACTGCCTACGGCATCTGCGGTCGTATTGCCAAGAGTGCTGTCAATCTGCTTCGTGCAGAGGGCATCAAGGCCGGTATGGTTCGCCCCATCACCGTTTATCCCTTCCCCACCGCAGCTTACGACCGTCTGGATTATACCAAGGTTAAGGCGATTCTGGACATTGAGATGTCCATCCCCGCACTGTTCGTAGAAGATGTCCAGGCTGCAGTTAAGGGTCGTGCACCCATTGAGACCTGCCTGTGCTCCGGCGGCAACATCATGAGCCGTAATGATGTCATTGCGGCTGCCAAGAAAATCGTGGAGGGCTAAGTAATGGAAAAGATTTATACCAGAACAAAAACCATCCAGGAAGATAAGGTATCCGGCTTCTGCCCCGGCTGTATGCACTCTACCGTCATCAAGCTTATCGGCGAAGTTCTGGAGGAAATGAACCTGGTCAATAAGGCTGTATGCGTACAGGGTATCGGCTGCTGCGGTCTGCACATGGACTATCTGGCTTATGACGATATTACCGCACCTCACGGCCGTGCCTGCGCCGTTGCTACCGGCATCAAGCGCACCAGCCCGGATACCCTGGTCTTTACCTACCAGGGCGACGGCGGCTTTGCTTCCATCGGTCTGGCAGAGTCCGTTTCCGCTGCAAACCGCGGTGAGAACTTCAGCGTTATCTTTATCAACAATGGTATTTACGGCATGACCGGCGGTCAGATGTCTCCCACCACTCTGGTGGGCATGAAGGCTTCCACCGCACCCAAGGGCCGTGATCCCAAGGAACATGGCTATCCCATGCATATGTGCGAAGTTTTGAATCAGCTGGAAGCACCTGCTTTCCTGGCTCGTACCAGCTGCAACAATCCCGCCAATGTGAACAAGACCAAGCAGGCTATCAAAAAGGCTTTCCAGAACCAGCTGGATGGCAAGGGCTTCTCTCTGGTGGAGATCATCACCAGCTGCCCCACCAACTGGGGTATGGACGCTCTGAAGGCTCTGGACTTCCTGGAAGAGAAGATGTTGGCAGAGTATCCTCTGGGCACCTTCCGCGACAGATAAGGAGGAAGAATTATGGAAACCAATCTGTGTGTTGCCGGCTTCGGCGGTCAGGGCGTTATGTCCCTGGGCAAATTCCTGGCGGATGCTACCTGCAATTCTACCGACAAGAATGTGACTTTCTTCCCCTCCTACGGCGCTGAGCAGCGCGGCGGTACCGCCAACTGCTTTGTGGTCATCTCCGATGATGACATCGGTGCACCTCTGGGCGATGTGATGGATGATCTGATTGTCATGAACGGCCCCTCTCTGGCAAAGTTCCTGCCCACTCTGAAAAACGGCGGACGGTTGTTTATCAACAGCTCCATCGTTACCGACGAGATTACCCGCGAAGATGTCACCGTGGTGAAGGCTCCCGTTACCGAGCTGGCTCTGGAAATGGGCAATGCCAAGGTGCTGAACGTCATCATGCTGGGTGTGTACGTAGGCTATACCGAAGTCATCGATCCTGCTATCGTTTGGAACACCATTGAGCATAAGCTGGCTTCCAAGCCCAAGCTGCTGCCCCTGAACAAAGAGGCTTTCCAGAAGGGTCTGGAAATCGGCAGAGAACAGAGATAATAAAGCAATCCGCCGTCCTCTCCTTGCGGAGGGGACGGCGGGGAAAGACGATTATTTCTTTTGTGCTTCCAGCCAGCTCAGGATGGCAGGGATGCTGCGGCGGCTGTATTCCTGAAGTGCATCCAGTATTTTGTTCGGATTGTTTTCTTTCACACCGTCACGCATGATTTCCAGCAAATCCAGATTATTCTGGCTGCCAGGACACTCTGCGTAGATATATCGCAGCAGAAGTACCTGCCCCTGCAGGGCAATCATGGTGCTATCCAGGCGGCGGTTTCCGCAATGGTGATAGAAAACACCGATCAGATCAAAGAAAGCCTTCAGGCAATCCCGGGAATCTGTTGCTGCAGCATAACGCTGTACAGAATCTTCGATTTCGTTCAGCATTTCCTGACGATCACCTCTCTGAAGGGAAAGGTGAACGGCGGCAGTCTGAAGGGTGAAGGCAGCTTCCTCAATTTCTGCCACATCCTGTGCATCCAGCGACAGAACTGAGGCACCAATATTGGGCACCATGACAACCAGACCATCCTGTGTCAAACGGTTCAGTGCTTCCCGGAAAGGGGTGCTGGATACACCCAGCCGGTCCTGCACTTCATTGACATTGATGCGGCTGCCCAAGGGGTAGCGGAGTGTCAGAATATCCTTGCGGAGCCGGATGTAGATCTGGTCCGCCAGAGATTGTTTCACAATTTTTGCCATGGTAAGCCTCATCTCCAAAGATGTTAATGATTTTATAAATTATAAAATCATTATATTCCTTTTTCTGAAAAAATCAATGAAAATCTAAAAGACGCAAAGGAGCAAAGTCTATGTTTTATAAAAACTTCGATGAACTCATTGCAAAGATGAAGTCTCAACCCAATGCAGCCCGTATGGCTGTGGCTGCCGCAGGCGACGAGCATACCATCGAGGCAGTGCTCAATGCTCGTGCTGAGGGAATCATCACCCCCGTGCTGGTGGGTGACAAGGCTGCTATTGATGCCGCATTGGCACATTTCGGCCAGTCTGTTCCCGAAGAGGACATCTATGATGTTCCCGATATTGCTGAGGCTGCCAAGTTTGCTGTTCAGCTTGTCCGGGAAGGCAAGGCTGATCTGCTCATGAAGGGTAAGCTGGATACCAGCGTTATGCTGCGTCCTGTGGTTAACAAGGAGACCGGTTTGGGCAAGGGCAGTGTTATGAGTCATTTCACTGCATTCGAGATTCCCAACTATCACAAGCTGCTGGTTGCTGTGGACGGCGGTATGGTGCCTTATCCTACTCTGGAACAGAAGAAGGCAATCATCGAAAATACAGTGGGCACCCTGCAGGATATGGGCTATGACGAAATCAAGGTTGGCGTGCTGGCCTGCGTAGAAAAGCTGAACCCCAAGATGCCCGAAACCGTGGAGGCAGATGCCCTGAAGCAGATGAATCAGAACGGTGAGATCACCGGCTGCATCGTGGAAGGCCCCATCTCCTACGACTGCGCTATGAGCAAGGAAATCGCTGACTTCAAGGGCTTCGTATCTCCCGTTGCCGGTGATGCCGATGTGCTGGTGGCTCCCAATATCCATGCCGGCAATATCATGGGCAAGATGCTCACCGTGACCTGCGGCGCCAGAATGGCAGGCTTCATTGTGGGTGCAAAATGCCCCATCGTGCTGACCAGCCGCGGTTCCTCTCCTGAGGAGAAGTACCTTTCCATCGTCATGGCAGCAGCTGCCGCAAAGTAAGGAGAATGGCCATGGAAAAGCTTCTGATTATCAATCCCGGTTCCACCTCCACCAAGATTGCCGTTTTTGAAGGGGAGACCCCTCTTTTTACCGAGTCTATTGTCCATACACCCGAGGAGCTGGCACCCTTTGACCATGTGGCGGAGCAGTACGAGTTCCGCAAGGAGCTCATTGTCAGCACTCTGAAGAACCACGGTGTGGATGTAGCGACTCTCGATGGCATCGTGTCCCGTGGCGGTCTTCTGACCCCTATCCATGCCGGTGCCTATGAAGTGAACGACGATATGGTGTGGCAGCTGAAAAATCGCCCCCAGAATGAGCATGCTTCCAATGTAGGCGCCATGATTGCCCGTACCCTCAGCGTGGAATATGGTATGCCTGCATTTATCTACGACGGCATTACGGTAGACGAGCTGGATCCCATCAACAAGATCACCGGCCTGCCTGTGCTTCGCCGTAAAGGCATGGGTCACAACCTCAATACCCGTGCCGCAGCCATGCGTTATGCCCGTGAAAACGGCAAGGCCTATGGCGATATCACGGTGATCGTTGCCCATATGGGCGGCGGTATCTCCGTAAACCTCCATCATCAGGGCAAGATCGTGGACTTCATCAGCGACGAGGAAGGCCCCTTCTCTCCCGAGCGCTCCGGCGGCCTGCCCATGTTTGACATCATTAAGATGTGCTATGAGGAAGGCAACGACTACAACAAAATGATGAAGCTGGTAAAGCGTCAGGGCGGCCTTATGGCACATCTGGGAACCACCGACAGTCGGGATGTGGAGAAGAAAATTGCCGAGGGCGACGAGCATGCCAAGCTTGTGTATGATGCCATGGCACTGAACATTTCCAAGAACATCGCTAAGTGTGCTCCCTATGTGAAGGGCAAGGTGGATGCGATTCTGCTTACCGGTGGTATTGCCTACTCTAAGTATGTAACGGGCTATATCCGCGAGCACTGCGAATTTATCGCACCTGTGGTCGTGTATGCCGGCGAGGACGAGATGCTTTCTCTTGCACTGGGCGGACTCCGTGTCCTCCGGGGCGAGGAGCAGGCGCGTACCTTTGTTAAGAACGAGAACCCTGGCTACTGAGCAAGGCTAATTAGTTAAGAAAACGGTCATCCCGAGCCGGTGTCTGATGTACTGCCTGATATACAGGTGACATCTCACCTCTCGGGATGATTGTTTAACGGAATGGTATTGCGTTATTGCGCTTGTTTGTCTGTAGTTACGGAATTAAGCAGGAGTATTTATGACACAGATACAGATTATATACTATATCAAAACCTGTGACACAGGTAATATTGCCCAGGCGGCGGATGCTTTGTTTGTATCCCGCTCAGCCGTATCCCGAGCAATTGCAGATTTGGAAAAAGAATTTCAGACGGAGCTGATCATTCGGTCCAAGTATGGAGTGGAACCAACGCCTGCCGGAAAAATCGTATACGAAATGGCAAAAAACTTTTCCGGAAGCTACTTTGGAGTAGTGAACCGAATTCAGGAACTGAAGGAGTTTTCCTACTCCCGCAGGGTTCGCGTAGGAGTTACACCGATCAACGGTGTTCAGATTTATGCGCAGTATCTTCGGGATTATTTCCATAACAATCCCAACAAGGAACTGATCCTTACAGAATCCCCTGCCGCATCCTGCCTGGATCTTCTGTCAAAAGGGGATATTGATGTGGCATTTATTCCGGGATCCTTTCACGTGAACAGAGAGGATGAGCCGTTTTTTCGCGCGGTTCCCCTTTATCAAAACCAAGCTGTGCTCTGGGTTCGCAAAGATTCACCTCTGGCAAAAATGGAAAGCTTGGAGATCCATGACATTCTGGATTGTCCTTTGGGTTATCTTTTGGCACCCATGCCCTATGCCAAAACGCTGAAATCCTGCTTTGAGGCTTATGGAAAACAGCCACGAGTCACAGTGCGCACCTCTTCCGTACCGTTGCTGCGTCAAATGGTGCTGGATGGACAGGCATGTGCGATACTGGCGGATGATACATTTGAACCCAGCCCAGAGCTTGTGAAGGTCCCGCTGCGTTTTCTGTCCAGCTCTACCATTTTTCTGATGTGGAATAAAAACATTCCAACTTCAGAGGCAGTAAAGCATTTTATTGCTGCTGTTTCCCCGAAAGTACAGGACTAATATAGGCAGAGTGCACAAAAAACGGCAAGAGATTTTGGCTTCCGTCAGGTTTTCCGGTTGCATGGGAAAAGATTGATGCTTTTTGTGGAAAAGTCTTTGTGTTAGTATGATCCCATCCAAAGGATTCAGGCGTATCTGCAATCCGGATGAAATCTTTTTTATTTAGAGAGAGGATTGGTACTATGCAAAAGTCCAAAAACACAATGTACTACGTATGGTGTGCGGTATCTCTGGCATTCATGTTCCTGTTCCGCGTCATCGTCCCGCCCTTCGCCGGCATCACCCCGGAAGGCATCACCGTTCTGGGTGTATTCTTCGGCGTGCTGATCGCAACGGTTGCCACCGGCGAGACCTTCTGGCCTGCAGTATTGGGCCTGTTCGCTCTGGTTTGGGGACAGTTCACCACCGGCAATGACCTGCTCAAAACCTGGTTTGGCGATACCACCATCCAGCAGATCATTTGGGTTATGGCTCTGACCGGTGCTGTTACCGAGTCCGGTGCCGTCAATGTCCTGGCTCGTAAGATGATGAAGCTGAAGGTCATGCAGGGCAATGGCGTCCGCTTCCTGCTGATCTTCTTCCTGCTGGTCATGGTTTGCGCTGCTCTCGTCAGCTCTCCCACCACCATCATCCTGCTGTTCTTCCCCATTATCGATTCCATTGCTGAAGTCTGCAATATCAAGGACGATTCCGATCTGAAGCGTGAGCTGCTCCTCGGTACCTACATCTCCGCCATGGGTGCTTATGTGCTCCCCTTCAAGGGTGTGCATCTGTCCTCCATTGCTCTGATCCGCGGCATTCTGGATGCCCGTGGCCTGACCTTCAACAGCGGCGCATATCTGATTGGTGCAACTGCTGTCGTTCTGGGTCTCGTGGTTTGCTATGTTCTGTTCATCCGCTTTGTCTGGAAAACCGACCTGTCCGCCCTGAAGGATTTCAACTTTGAGAAGATGGGCATTAAGGAAGAGGACATGAAGATGAACAAGAAGCAGGCAACCCTGCTGGGTGTTCTGCTGTTTGCCATCGTGTTCCTGCTGGCTTCCATGTTCCTGAAGAAAGGAACTGCCCTCTATGATTACTACAACCGTATCGGTTCTACCTGGATCTGGATTGTGATCTTCGCTCTGCTGAGCATGTTCCGCAATGCAGACGGCACTCCCTTCATCAACGGTGTCAAGCTGCTGCAGAATAAGACCATGTGGGGCATCGTAGCAGTTGCAGGCTGCTTCACCATCTGCGGCCGTGCTATCGCTGCTGATGACTGGGGTATCAAGGCTGCTATCGCAAATGTCCTGAATCCCATCATGGGCAATTCTCAGTGGCCCATCCTGGTTATTCTCTGCGTGGCAATCTCCACTGTGTTTACCAACTTCACCAACGGTATGCCTGTCAGCTTTACCATCAATGCTATCTGCATCCCTATGGCAGCAACTCTGGAGGAGCAGGGCACTGTCTGTGCTTCCATCCTGGCTGTTGCAAGTATTCTGGGCGGTATGTGTGCATTCATGACCAACGGTGCTATCGCTTATGCACCTCTGCTGCTGGGTCGTAAGGAAATGACCGGCAAGTTTATCTGGAGCAAAGGCCTTGTTACCAACATTCTCTTCGTGGTCGTGGCCAGCGTTCTGTGTATCCTGCTCGGATATGTCTTTGCTTAATTCATTTAGAAATAACAGATTGGCACTTCGGCTTTTTTAAACCGAAGTGCCACAAAAGGAGTAATTATGAATACTTATCTGGAACAGAACAGAGAGATCCCTGTATGCGCCGAGTGTGACATTCTGGTTGTCGGCGGCGGCGCAGCCGGTCACTCTGCAGCGATTGCTGCTGCCAGAGCCGGTGCAAAGAACATCATTTTGCTGGAGCGCTATGGCTACATGGGCGGCGATGTTACCGGCGGCTATGTGATCATGGTCCCCAACCTGTCTTGGTACAATAAGTCCTTTGTCCGTGGTCTGCAGGAAGAGTGGTTCACCCGTATGAAGGACATTCCCAATGCGGTTCGCGCTCCTTCTCTGGACAAGATCGGCAGCACCGATCGCGCTTTGCTGCATCCTTGGATGGCTGTCCACGATACCGTGAGCCGCGGCGGCTTCGGCGGTGCTAAGGAAAACTGCCTGGTCCGCTCTGTTTACTTTGAACCTAACCAGCTGAAGATCGAAATGGATAAGATGCTGCTGGAGCATTCCGATGCCATTACCGTTATGTGCCACAGCTGGGTTTGCTCTCCCATCATGGAAGGCAACACCATTAAGGGTGTTATCGTCGAGAGCAAGGAAGGCCGTAAGGCTGTTATGGGCAAGATCGTCATTGATGCTACCGGCGATGGCGACATCTACTCCCGTGCAGGCGCTCCCTGCTTCAGTATGTCTGACGGCGTGACCCGTGCCAATACCACCGCTCTGGTATGGCGTATCGGCGGCGTGGACGGCGATGCTTACTACGAGTGGAAGCAGGCTCATCCCGCTGAGATGAACGCTCTGCGTGCCGGCCTGCAGAAGGTTGCCGGTTTCCGCTGCGTTCCCATGCCCTCCTGCGATCCCCACATCTTCTGGATGAACAACTGGCATACCAACCGGGATTGCTCCAAGGTCAAGGATCAGACCGAGACCGAGATGAACACTCGTAAGACCATGCGTGAGACGCTGGATTACCTGAAGGAAGCCGTTCCTGTTGCTTTCCGCAACGCTTTCCTGTATGATATCGCTCCCCAGCTGGGTACCCGTGTCAGCCGCCGTCTGGACGGTGAGTATCTGATGACCACTGCTGATTTTGCTTATGCAATCCAGCATGAGGACGTCATTGCATGGCACTCCACCATCTGCCAGGTCAATGACTGCGGCCCTGTGGAGATTCCTTATCGTGCAATCCTGCCCAAGAATGTGGAGAATCTGCTGTGTCCCGGCCGTCACCTGTCCGCAGACGGTATCGCCATCGACTGGCTGGATTTGATTCCTCAGTGCGTGGGTACCGGTCAGGCTGCCGGCGTTGCCGCTGCCGTTGCTGTTGCTGACGGTACTACCGCTCATGCTGTGGACATTAAGAAGGTTCAGGATATTCTGGTTGACCAGGATGTTCCTCTGCCCAGAAATGCCAAGTTTGAGGCAAAGGATCCCAGCTACCGTCAGCTCTGCGAGGAGAAGGAGTACGGCCTGTACACCGACAAGGCAAAGCTGGCTAAGTATCAGAAGGAGCATGGTATGCCTCTGGATCTGGAATTCCAGGAGGACATCAATAAGCCCAATGTTGAACGAGTCCTGCACTAATAGCCAAACCATCTCAAAACCGGAAACGAAGGAAGAACTGGAAGAGTTGTCCAAAGCATTTCTTCTCTCCCTTCGTCCGCAGCCGGGTTGCGAGAAGGATGGTGTCTGCAATGAATGCGGACTGTGTGAACACTGATTGTTTTGCCTTCCTAATACCTGATTGGCTGTGAGATTGCCTTTTCGCACATGAAAAAAATTTGCAGACAATCATTAATAAATTGACAATACCTCCATTTTTCTTTTCTGTTTGTTTTCCGGAGAAACCTTTACCTCCGGGGATCAGGAAGGGCTGACTTTCATGTGGCTGCAACCATGAAAGCCAGCCCTTTTCTGCATAAAACCGGATAATAGATTTATTCATGGTGCAACCTTGGAAATGGTCATTTTTTAACATCAGGCGTGATAAAAATTGAGAAGGCGACAAATCGACCCCACTGGAATCGATTTGTCGCCTTTGCTTTTGCAGGACAGGATTGATACGCATATTCTCCCATTATTTGCAAACAATACCCATGTAGAAAATGACAGATAAGGGAGATAGAGTATATGAAAGCGACAGGAATCGTACGGCGGATGGATGAGCTGGGCAGAATTGTCATTCCCAAGGAGATCCGCCGTACCATGCACCTCCGGGAGGGTGACCCATTGCTGATAACATTGTCACCGGCGGAAAGAGTGCGGTATGGCGTACATCAATTTGCGGCATTGTTCATAAAATGAAAAGAAGGGCAGCCCTGTCAAATGACAGGGCTGCCCATTCAACATTTTTAGGGTTTAATAGAATCATTTTGCGAAGGTGCTATTTCTGAAATGCTGTCTTCCATTTACGATATCTTTAACCCAGAATTATCTCCATACCCAGATACAGGAGGGTGCCCATAGCACCGGTACCAAGAATGATCACAACGGGGCCGGGCTTCCATTTGCGAAGGATGTACAGCCCTGCCAGAAACAGCAGAAGCTCCATAATTCGAAGATTTTCGAGGCGAATCTGACCGGATTGGAAAAGCGTAAGGCATACCAGACTCAAAGCGGTTGCCGCCATCAGAGCGATGACTGCGGGTCTTACCGCTGCCAGAATTCTGTTCACGGCAGAAAGACTGCGATAACGGGAATAAAACCATGCCACAAGCGTGCACATGAGGACGGCGGGGAGGATATACCCGGCAGTACAGATCACGGCGCCGAACAGGCCTGCCATGCGATTGCCGATGAAGGTTGCCGCATTGATGGTAAGGGAGCCCGGTGTCATCTCCGCAATGGCAACAAGATCCGCAAATTCCTCCAGGGTCATCATGCTCCAGATATCTACGATTTGGGTCTGAATCATGTTGATGGCTGCGTAGCCACCACCAATACTCAGAAACCCGGTTTTCACAAAAAACAAAAATGCTTCCAGAAGGATCATTCCGCAGCCTCCCTTCCGATGCTGCGGACGAGTACATCCAGAACACCGATTCCAAGACAGGTAAGGAACAGCACGGAGATATTCACATTCAGGATCATTCGGGCCAGAAATACTGCCACGGTCATAAGAATATACAGCAGCTTGCGGCTTTTCAGCAGCTTCCAGATCATGCCCAGCAGCATATCCACAATATAGGCAGCCACACCTGCCCGCATGACCTGCAGGAAAATAGCTGCCATATGATTATCCCGCAGCTGCCCGTAAACAGGCACGATAAGGGATATGATCAGCATGGGCGGCAAAACCGCAGCAGTAATGGCAGTGAGGGCACCGCCGATGCCTCCAACCCGGAAGCCCGCCATAATGGCGGCATTGGTGAAATTGGATCCGGGAACGGTTTGGGCCATGGCGGTAATATCCAGCATTTCCTCCTCTTCCATCCAATGCAGCTCCTTTACAAATCGCCGCTGCATCATGGCAATCATGGCCATTCCGCCGCCAAAGGTACAGGCGCTGATAAACAGAATGGAAGTAAACAGTTTCCAATATTTCTGCTTTGCCAAAGAAACCATCCCTTTCATTTCTCATTGGAATATACGCCCCGAACAATCTTGCCCAGAATTTGATAGATATCCCTCGGGATGCATTTGTCAATTTCCGGGGAGGCAGAGATGACAATCCGGGATTTCGACCATTCGTATTTCGGTGGAACGGAAAAAATCAGGGCGTTTTCATCGCCTATTTTCTGGATATCCGGAGTTTTAGGGCCAACGGAGCTGCTGATGCCTGCCTTTGCATATTTATAGAGCATCAGAATGGAACGGGTCTCCTGGGTATATTGGGGTTCAATGCCGCATTCCCTGAACAGGTTTTCTGCAATGACATGGCTTGTCTGCCCGGTTCTTGTAATGATGATAGGCTCATCCTTCAGATGAACGGGATCCAGATATGATTTTCCATCCGCTTCGTAGGAAAATTGCTTTGCATCGCTGCCGGCACGGAGAAAAACAACCGTGTCCGTTTCCAGAATTGGATGATTAATCATGTCGGCAGACACAAGAGAGTTGTTGGTAATGACGATCTGAACCTTGTTTCTTCGAATCGCATCTTCCATATCATCCGCGGTTGCCTCATAGATGGAAAATGTGATTTCCGGGTGGGCAGACTTCAGTGTATTCAAAACGTCTCCGAAAATAACGGAGCTCAGATAAGGCGCCATGCCGATGGTAAGGGAACGGAGGACAGCCTGATCTGCCATGGCTGCTTTTGCAAGAAAGGCATCATAAGTGCTGTTTACGGTTTGGGACATTTCGTAGAACATAACTCCCTTTTCTGTGGGAACCAGCCCTTTGTTGGAACGCTCAAAAAGAGAAAACCCCAGCTGCTTTTCCACCCGCTGCAGGCACTGACTCAAAGCCGGCTGAGAAACAAAAAGCTCCTCGGCTGCTTTTGACATTTTCCTTGTTTCAAACAGTTTGGCGACCCATCGAATTTCATCCAAAGTCATAGAATGATCTCCATTTTCACTATAAGTAATGCTTATTGTACATCGGGACTTCGAATTTTACAAGTACCTTTCTTGTGATTTATAATCAACGCAAATGAATAATCATTCTTACTTTTTGAGTGCCTCGAACAGAGGGTAAAAGGGAATCGGGTGAAAGTCCCGAGCGATCCGGTCACTGTAAGCAGGGAGCAAGGCTGCGTGTGCCATTGTCCGTTTGGATGAGAAGGTGCAGCGTTGCGATGATCTGTGAGCCAGGAAACCTGCTCAAAAGGAACGGTGTGTATCTTCCGCAGAAAGTAGCGCATCTGAAACAGCTCCCATTGAGGGGGATATTGTGTTTCTTTGCCTCTTTCCTTTCGGAAAGGGGCTTTTTTGCTGTTCCGGCAGCACCGAAAACTTACATAGAAAAGGAGAAAAACATGGAGCCTGTTAAAATCGCCTTTTACGGAAAAGGCGGTATTGGAAAATCCACCATTTCCTCCAATGTCTCTGCCGCGCTGGCTCGGCAAGGAAAGCGGGTGCTGCATAT
>JAZQQD010000134.1:0-19146 GCA_045628895.1 Faecousia sp. | reverse complement strand
CAAGCTCCAGGTATTTGGTGTTGTTCATGTGGCCGTTGATATCCAGCATGGAGTAGCGCACGGTGCGCTTTTCGCTGTTTTCGTAGCAACGGGCCGGCAGGGATCCGGGGGTGGGCAGCTCCAGACCACGGACATTGGTGACCATGGGCAGGTTTACCTTGCCCGGCAGAACCATGGATCGGGAGCCTGCGTCAATGAGCACCCACAGGCTGATGGAGCGGAAAACCTCTTCTCCGGCTTCATCGTAGGCGATGGTGCCTCGGGGAAAGGCCACCCGGGAGGGCGGGACTGCCCAGGTTTCCAGGGTGATCACTTCTTCTGCCTTGGGCAGGCGGCGAATCACCACATGGTGGCGGCTCACCACCCAGACAAGGTTCGGGTATTCTGCCGGACTGGAATAATGCCGGCCTGCCACCTCCTGCATGAAGCTGAGGATGGCCGAGGGTTTTAACCGGCCGAAGGCATCGGTATCGGTTTGAGAAACGGTAAATTTCTGGGAATATAGCGGTTCCATAGCTGCTCCTTGTGGGGATTACCCCTTGGCTTCTGCCAGTACGGCATCTACAGTATAGGCTGCGCCCTGGCGGTAAAAACGAATGTTCACGGTATCACCGACTTCATAGCCCAGCAGCATACCGGAGAGGGTATCCATATCCCGAACCTCGGTGCCATCCACGCTGAGAAGAATGTCGCCAACCTCCAGACCGGCAGCAGCCAGAGGACTGTCCCCGGGAAGGTCGGCAATATAGATGCCTGCGGGGAGACGGTAGTAACGTTGGTAGAACAGGGAGATGTATTCTCCCTCGAAATTCAATGTGGGTCGCCCGGACACATAGCCCTGGGTGATGAGCTGATTGACGATCTCCTGCACCGTGGCACTGGGAATGGCAAAGCCCAGACCTTCCACCGTGGCGGAAGTGAAACTTCCCGACATTTTCATGGTGTTGATGCCGATGACCTGGCCGTAGCAGTTGATGAGGGGGCCGCCGGAGTTGCCGTTGTTCAGCGCCGCATTGGTCTGAATCAGGGTCATGGTGCGGTTTCCCACGGTGATGTTCCGGTTAATGGCGGAGATGATGCCGTCGGTCATGGTGCCCCGGAGAGAGATGCCCAGGGGGTCGCCGATGGCTACCACCGCATCGCCTACCTGCAGGGCATTGGAATCGCCGAATTGGGCTGGGGAAAGACCCTCGGCGTCAATCTTCAGCACTGCCAGATCGGTGACGGTATCCGCGCCAACGATCTTGGCGGGATAGGTGTTTTCATCGGAGAGGATGACGCTGACGGAGCGGGCATCCTCGATGACGTGGCAGTTGGTGGCAATGTAGCCGTCCTCGGAGAGCACCACGCCGGAACCGGAGCCGGAGGAGGTGGAGATGGAGGCCACGCTGTCGATGGTGGTTTTATAGATCTCCTGGAGGGAAAGACCGCCCTCCTGGGGAATATTGGCAACGGAAAGAGAAGAGCTTTCCAGCTCCATGCGGAAATCGCCGTCCTCGGCCTGCTTGACAGGCGCTTCGGCGATGAGGGCAGGCTCCGTCGGGACGCTCTCATCCACAGATACCACAGTGGGCTGGCTGGGGAGTCGGTTCTTCTCTTGGGGAGAGATTTTATGCAGGGTTCCGGATATGCCGATGATGACCAGAGCC
This sequence comes from Faecousia sp., assembly GCA_045628895.1. Taxonomy (GTDB): domain Bacteria; phylum Bacillota; class Clostridia; order Oscillospirales; family Oscillospiraceae; genus Faecousia. The sequence goes on along the minus strand of JAZQQD010000134.1, from coordinate 17,497 downwards.
ACCGCCAGAAGCACCGCGAAGGTGCCGCTGTGGCTTTTTGGCGGGGTGGTGGAGCCGGTCTCATAGCGATCCATATCCCAAGGTTGATGGTTATCCATTATTTTGCCTCCAAAAAGAGATTGCTGTCCAGGGGCATGGTGAAGGTGAATTCCGTTTTCCCGTCCCGGGAGGTTACGGAGATATCCTCTCCGTGGGAGCATACAATGGTCTTGACGATGTAAAGGCCCAGACCCCACCCGTCCCGATTCTCCGAGCGGCTCTTATCCAGCTTGTGGAAGCGGTCAAAAACCAGGGGCAGCTCCTCCGCCGGGATGGTGGCGCCTTCGTTGGAGACGGAAATATAGGCCTTTCCGCCGCCTTCGAGAATCTTCAGTCCCAGGGTGGTGCCCGCGGGGCTGAACTTAATGGCATTGTCCAGCAGGTTATAGACGACCTGAGTAATGCTGTCCTCCACGGCCCGGATCAGCACCGGGTGCTCGGGCATGATTACATCCACGTCCAGACCCTTGCCGTTGATCTTCTGCTCGAAGGTCAGCAGTACCCGGCCGGCGATTTCTTCAATGTCAAATACGTTCTTTTTGTTTTCGGGGATTTGGGCATCCTGGAGCTGGGAGATATCCAGCATGCTGCGCACCAGCCGGGAGAGTCGCTTGACCTCCTCGGATACGATGCCCAGGTAGTAGTTCCGCTTGCTTTCGGGGATGGTGCCGTCCAGAATGCCGTCCACATAGCCGCCGATGGTGGTCATGGGAGTCTTCAGCTCGTGGGACACGTTGGCCACGAACTCCTGCCGGGCGTATTCGCTCTTCTGCAGGGAGGAAGCCATGTTGTTGAAGGCCAGGGCCAGCTCCGCAATTTCCTCGGGTTCATCGCCGTCCAGGGTGACCCGGGCGGTGAGATCTCCGTGGCCGAAGGTACCGGCTGCCTTTGCCATCTCCTTGAGGGGGCGGCTGTTCCGCCGGGCAAAGTAGACGGAGAGGGAAAGTCCTGCCACCACCACAAAGAGGGCAATGATGAGGGTCATGTCCGTGAATTGCTGCAGCAGCTCTGCCGCATCGCCCACGGGTTTGGAGACCATGATCATGCCGATGGGAGTGCCGTTTTCCTCCTCCAGAATGGGGATGGAGAGCACATATCGTTCCTCGTCATATAATTCCGGCACCAGGCCGGTGCCTGCCAGCATACCTTTTTCCATCACGGATTGCAGATACCCGCTCTCAATGACCATGCCGATGTGCCGGCACCGGAAGGGATCGGCAGAGCAGAGGATCACAGTGCCGTTGGTATCGCAGATCAGGGCGTCCGCCCCGGAGACTCCCGATGCCACGGAAAGGTTCACCATGAACCCTCCGGCGGACAGGCTGCCCTCGGCATAGTAGGCCGAAGCCAGGGAGCTGATGGTGGAAGCATCCTGGGAGAGAGCCTGGAAGCTATCCCGCTGGAGATAGTCCCGGATCATAAACTGCAGGGAGGCACCGATCACCAGCAGGATCACCAGCAGAACGGCGGTGGCCGCTATGATGGTCTGTCCAAAGCTGGTTCTCATGCATCCGCGACCTCAAACTTGTAGCCCACGCCCCACACGGTCTTCAGGCACCAACGGTCGCTGATACCCTCCAGCTTCTCGCGGAGCCGCTTCACATGGACATCCACAGTCCGGGAATCGCCGAAATAGTCGAAGCCCCAGACCTCGTCCAGCAGCTGGTTCCGGGTGTACACCCGGTTGGGAGAGGAAGCAAGATAGAACAGCAGCTCCATCTCCTTGGGAGGGGTGTCCACCTTCTTGCCGTCTACGATGAGCTCAAAGGAATCCATATCGATGGTGAGCTTGTCGAAGGTCAGCCGTCTGGCCTTGGCTTCGCTGGGAGCGGCACCGGTGCGGCGGAGCACCGCATGGATCCGGGCGACCACCTCCTTCATTTCGAAGGGCTTGGTGATATAGTCGTCGGCACCGTACTGGAGGCCGGTGACCTTGTCATCGGTCTGGCTCTTGGCGGAGAGCATGATGATGGGGGTGTCCCCCTCGGCCCGGATGTTCTTGCACACGGTCCAGCCGTCCATGACGGGCATCATGATATCCAGCAGCACCAGATCCGGCTTGGAAGCGTGGAATTTGGCCAGACCCTGTCCGCCGTCATAGGCAGCGGTGACAGAGAATCCTTCCTTCTCCAGGTAGAGCTGCAGCAGCTCGGAAATGTTGTGGTCGTCCTCGACGATCAGCACGGATGTAGCCATAAATAGGACCTCCTTCAAAAAGGGCGATTTTGGTTTTTCCTTATTATACCGCAGTTTCCTCGGTTTTGGTAAACAAATTGTTAAGACTTCCGGGGTAAAAAATGAACACGTAAAAATTTATTGAAAAAATGACGCTTTTGATGTATGATAAAGTGAAAGTATACTGCCCCACGTAGGGGCGGATAGTATCCGCCCGTTCAATCTGCAATTTACATGGCGGTAAGGCATAACGCAGTGATTGAAATAACTACGTCATTGCGAGGGTGCGCAGCACCCGTGGCAATCCGTTCTCCTGACGAACCTTGTCAGCCTCCGGCGGCCACACTTTCTTGCGCCGCCAAGAAAGTGTGGAGAAAGAAGCGGCTCAAGGGGCAAGCGCTTGCTCCCGCAAGCGACGCCGTTCCCCTTGAGAATCCCCCTAGGCCGCCTCGCCGGAAAACTTTCGAATGTTTCGGCGCTGTAATGTTGGGAGAAAAACAAAGTCCGAATAGAGTTTTGTGAAATTAATCCGAAAGGAGTTACCTTATGTTAGAAATCTTAAAAGCGATCCTTTTTGGCATTGTGGAGGGCATCACGGAATGGCTGCCCATTTCCTCCACCGGCCATCTGATCCTGCTGAATGAATTTGTAAATCTGAAGGTCTCCGATGCCTTCTACAGTATGTTCCAGGTGGTGATCCAGCTGGGCGCCATCCTGGCGGTGGTGGTTCTCTTCTTCAAGAAGCTGAACCCCTTCGACCCGGGCAAGAATCCCAAGCGGAAGCGGGACACCTGGATCCTGTGGTACAAGGTCATCATCGCCAGCGTCCCTGCCGGTGTGCTGGGTCTGCTGCTGGACGACTGGATGGATGCCCACCTCTATAATTATATTGTAGTGGCCATCATGCTCATCGTCTACGGCGTTGGTTTCATTGTTATGGAAAACCGCAACGAGGCAGTGGAGCCCCGAATCACCAACACCAGAAAGATTACTTATCGGGATGCCCTGCTCATGGGCTGCTTCCAGTGCCTGAGTCTGATCCCCGGCACCTCCCGTTCCGGTGCCACTATCCTGGGCGGCATCATCCTGGGTCTGAACCGGGCTACCGCCGCGGAGTTCTCCTTCTTCATGGCCATCCCCGTCATGGCCGGTGCCAGCGGACTGAAACTGCTGAAGTTCATCATCAAGGGCTTCTCTGCCACGGGAACGGAGATCGCCGTCCTCGTTGTCGGCTGCATCGTGTCCTTCGTGGTGTCCCTCTTCATCATCCGCAAGCTTATGGAGTATGTCCGGAATCACAGCTTTGCATCCTTCGGTGTGTACCGCATCGTGCTGGGTGCCATCGTCCTGGGCTATTTCGCCGTAAAGGCATTTTTGGGATAATATAGAAGCACCCGCCCAATGGGCGGGTGCTTTTTTTAAATTCTTCCGGTGACGGTGAGCACGACCTTGCCGGGAATCACGGTGACGGAGCCATCGGGATTGCGGTAGAAGTCTGCGGCGGGCACGTAGATCAGGTTAGGCTTGGTGGTGAATACCCCGTCCTGGTAGGTGAAGCCGTCCTCGGGGGTAATGACCTTGCCGTCCAGGGTGACTTCGATATTCCGCAGCACGGGATCAAAGGTATCGGTGAGCACCGGACTGCCTTCCTCGGTGGCAGGCATGTTGCCGGCGTTTTCGATGGTGAAGGTGTAGGTCAGGGTGCCGTCATCCGTCACCACCTCAGGGCTCAGAGCCTTGCGGATGGTCAGATCCACGGCCTTGCCCCGGGTCACGGTGGCGGTAGCGGTAACGGGAGAGATGGTGCCGTTTTCCGCCGTGACGGTGTTGCGGATGGTGCTGCCGGGAGCTCCGGAGGCGAAATTGGTGACCTGAGTCTCATAGGCCAGCAGGATGTTGGACTTTGCCGGGACATTGATACCGGTGATGACGAGAGGTTCCGTGTCGGTAATGGTGGGCATACGCTGCAGTACGCCGTTTACCAGATATTTCAGGGTGCCTTCCGTGTAGCGCAGGGGGTAGCGAAGCTGCTCCTGGAAGGTAAACGCCCCGAGATCATCGGTAATGGTAACGCCGCAGACGTCCCGGCTGCCGGTATTGCGGATGGAAACCAGGTAGGTCACGGTGCCGCTGGGAGTATAGATGCCGTTGACGGCAATTTTGGTCATGTCCAGATCCCGGACGATGGTGCCCTCCACCACATTGGAGCGGATGGTCTTGCCCAGATAGGTGAAAAGGGCCATGTTCTGAAAGGTTGCCATGATGTTTCCTCCTTGCATTTTTGGGTTTTGCTGGGATATCCTATGCAAGAATGCGACAGAGGTTCTTAAGTTTCGACAGAAATTGGAAATCCCTACTTGCCTCCCCCTGCTAGGGGGAGGTGGCACCGCCATCAAGGCGGTGACGGAGAGGGTTCCCTTCTTCTGCTTTAGTGCTATCTAATACACAACATCGGCACCCACTCAGTCAGCTTCGCTGACAGCTCCCCCTAACAGGGGGAGCCAAGAACGTTTGTTTTTAAACAGCATAAAGCCCCTCACAAAACGTGAGGGGTTTTTCTTTGCAGTCTTCGTTCTAAGGTGGCGCTGCTTAAGGCGGTGAGGTACACCCGAATCATGCCGTATTCTGCGGTGATGAGGAAGGATTTGGGCAGGTCGTCACAGGGGACGACAAGACCCTCCTGCTCGCATTTTTTCAGGAAATCCCGGGAACGCTTGGAATAGGTGGTGTTATCCAGGTCGAAGATCCCCACGATGGATTCCTGCCGCACGGCCATATCATTACCGATGGATAGATACATCAGCTTTTCCTCTGGAATTTCTCACCGCACCGAGGGCAGGTGATATTGATCTTGCCCTTGCCCCGGGGCACCCGGGTCATCTGGCTGCAATGGGGGCAATGGAAGTAGCGATGCTCCCGATCCTTCGCCTGGCCCAGCAGCATCTGGTAGCGGCGGTTTTCCTCATAACGGGCATAGGTGTTCTTGGAGAAGCACCGGAAGATGGCCCAGATCATAAGACCGTAGCTTAAAAGAGAAAAGAGAACGGAAAGCAGGATCCAGGGCACCAGGGAGGAGAGAATGCTGACGATGAGGCCGCAGCCCAGAATGGTCAGATTCAGCTTATCTACGCCGTAGCGGCCCTGCATAAAGCGGCGCATGGACATAGAAAATCGATAGCCCACCTGCCGCAGAAAGTTGGAAATGGAGTTCATACAATCACCTGATTGGAAAGATTACCTCTATTATAATTGGGAGTTACACCCATTGCAAGGGGTTTTCCCAATGTTTACGGAATATTTATATTTAACGGACATCCCGTAGGGGCGAGACAGGCTGCCCGCAAACCTTTCCGTTTGCGTGGCAGTACAAAACGGCGCAAACCGCCAAACTAACCACGGTCATTGCGAGCCATCCCGCAGGATGGCGTGGCAATCCGTCTCCCTGCGGCACAATGTAACGAAATGTGTCACTTGGAGCAAATGCGTACAGAGGAGAACGGATTGCCACACCAGTGACATCGGTCACTGGTTCGCAATGACGGTGTTTTTTTGTTTTGGGGCAGGAAAAAAACAAGAGCCGGTCTTGCGACCGGCTCTCAATTTTACACGTTCACATCTTCTGCGGCGACGCTGGGGACACTCAGCTTTGCACGGCAGACCTTTACAAACCGCTCCACCTGCTCGGGGCAGCGGCCGATGTAAGCCTCGGGCTTCATGATGGCCCGGATCTCTTCCTCGGTCATGCCGAACTCACTGTGGCTTGCCAGGGCAGCAATGAGGTTGGCGTTCTCGCCGTTCTTCATTCTTGCGGTAGCCTCCATGGAAGCCTCGCGGATGATCTCGTGGGTGGCCTGGCGGTCAGCGCCCCGCTTGACGGCCTCCATCAGCAGGTTCTCGGTGGCGATGAAGGGCAGGTACTCGTCCACAAACTTCTCCACGATCTTGGTGTTCACGTGGATACCGGCGGTGACGTTGGCCATGAGCCGCAGGATGGCATCGCAGCACAGGAAGCCTTCGGGCAGGCTGATGCGGCGGTTGGCAGAGTCATCCAGGGTACGCTCCAGCCACTGAGTAGAAGCGGTGATGGGGGCGTTCATGGCATCGGCAATGAGGTAATGCGCCAGAGAGCAGATACGCTCACTTCTCATGGGGTTCCGCTTGTAAGCCATAGCGGAGGAACCCACCTGCTTTTCCTCGAAGGGCTCTTCTACCTGACGGTCGTGCTGCAGCAGACGCATATCGGTGGCGAACTTGCAGCAGGACTGGGCAATGGAGGACAGCACATTCAGAATCCGGCTGTCTACCTTTCTGGGGTAGGTCTGGCCGCAGACATCATAGATGCGGGTAAAGCCAAAGTCAGCGGCGATCATGCGGTTCATCTCGTCGATCTTGTCGTAGTCGCCGTTAAACAGCTCCCGGAAGGAAGCCTCGGTGCCGGTGGTGCCGCGGCAGCCCAGAAAACGCATGGCAGCAAGGGTGTCGTCCAGCTCTTCCAGGTCCAGCATCAGCTCCTGTGCCCACAAGGTAGCGCGCTTGCCAACGGTGACCAGCTGGGCAGGCTGGAAATGGGTGTAGCCAAGGCAGGGCATATCCTTGTACTGCTCGGCAAACTTGCACAGCTGCTCCAGAACCAGGCTCACCTGACCACGGATGTACTGCAGGGCATCCCGATACAGCACGATATCGGCGTTATCGGTAACGTAGCAGGAGGTAGCGCCCAGATGGATGATACCCTTGGCGTTCGGTGCCAGCAGGCCGTAGGCGTAGATGTGAGCCATAACGTCGTGGCGGATCTCCTTCTCCTTGGCGGCGACCACCTCGTAGTCGATGGGGAAGATGTTGGCTTCCAGCTCGGCTACCTGCTCGGCGGTGATGGGCAAGCCCAGCTTGTGCTCGGCCTTGGCCAGGGACACCCAAAGACGGCGCCAGGTCTCATAGCGCTTGTCCGGGGAGAAGAGGTTCAGCATATAGCGGGATGCGTAACGGGAAGCCAGAGGGCTTTCGTAGGTATTCTTCATTGGTATCTCCTATCAGCGGTAGATGATGGCGTCACGCTCGGGACCCACGGAAACATAGGTGATGGGGCAGCCGATCTCCTTCTCGACATACAGCACATAGTCCTGTGCCTCCTTGGGCAGATCCTCGAACTTGCGCACGCCGGAGATATCTACCTTCCAGCCGGGCATGGTCTTGATGACGGGCTTTGCGCTGTCCATATCTGCAGGGAAGGGGAAATCGTCGGTGAGCTCGCCGTTTACTTCATACTGCACGCAGACAGGAATCTCATCCATGTAGGAAATGGTATCCATCTTGGTGATGGCAACCTCGGTTGCACCCTGAATCATGCAGCCGTAGCGGGTAGCCACGATGTCGATGGGGCCGACACGGCGGGGACGACCGGTGGAAGCACCGTACTCGCCGCCTGCCTTACGCAGCTTTTCTGCCTCTTCACCGAACCACTCGCAGACGAAGGGGCCTTCGCCGACGCAGGTGGAGTAGGCCTTCACGATGCCGATGGTCTTATCCAGCTTGGAGCCGGGCATACCGGCACCCACGCAGGCATAGCCGGCGATGGAGGAAGAGGAAGAGGTGTAGGGGTAGATGCCGAAGTCGATGTCGCGGAGAGCGCCCAGCTGAGCCTCAAACATGATGTTCTTGCCGGCCTTCTCGGCATCGTTCAGGTACTTGGTAACATTGGTGATGTAGGGAGCCAGGAACTCGCCATAGGTCTTGCACCAATCCAGCAGCTCCTCCAGATCATAGGCATCAGCGCCGTATACATTCTGAATGGTCAGGTTCTTCCACTCCAGAATGGTAGCCAGGTGATTGCGCAGGTATTCGGGATGCAGCAGCTCGCCCATCATGACGGTCTTCTTCTGGTACTTGTCGGAGTACACAGGAGCAATGCCGCGGAGGGTGGAGCCGTACTTCTTGTCCTTCAGACGCTTTTCTTCCAAGCCGTCCAGAGCCCGGTGGAAGGGGAAAACGATGACGGCACGGTCAGAGATCTTGAAGTTCTCGGGGGTGATGGAAACACCGGCGGCCTGCAGACCCTTGATTTCCTTGGTGATATCCTCCAGATCGATGACAACGCCGTTGCCCAGAACGTTCACGGTGTTGGTGGAGAAAATGCCGGAGGGGATCAGATGCAGGGCAAACTTGCCATACTCGTTGACCACGGTATGACCGGCGTTGTTGCCGCCCTGATAACGGATAACGACATCATAGTCCTTGGCGATGAGGTCGACCATACGGCCCTTACCTTCGTCGCCCCAGTTGATGCCTACAACTGCACAATTACTCATAGTTTTTTATCTCCAATCTCAATTGCCCGCAAAGGGACATTTTATGGGTATGATATCATTATACTCGACAAAACTCGGGATGTAAAGGATATTTGCAAAAAAAGACCGCCCGAAGGCGGTCTTTTCCGTTTTTTGGAGATTACACCATTGCAGCGGTGATGATAGCCATCTTGTAGACCTCGTCTGCGTTGCAGCCGGGGGACAGGTCGTTGATGGGAGCAGCCAGACCCTGCAGGATGGGGCCGTAAGCCTCAAAGCCGCCCAGACGCTGTGCGATCTTGTAGCCGATGTTGCCGGCCTCGATGCAGGGGAAGATGAAGGTGTTGGCGTAGCCTGCCACGGGGGAGCCGGGGAACTTCAGCTGGCCGACCTCGGGAGCAACGGCTGCGTCGAACTGCATCTCGCCGTCGATCATCAGCTCGGGAGCCATTTCCTTGGCAACAGCAGTAGCATCATGGCTCAGCGTCACGGTGCCGCCCTTGCCGGAACCGTTGGTGGAGAAGCTCAGCATAGCAACCTTGGGATCAATGCCGAAGACCTGAGCGGTCTTAGCGGTCTCGATAGCAACCTCAGCCAGCTTCTGAGCAGCGGACAGGGTCACATTGCCGTCCTTGTCCACGGTGTCTTCGTAGCTCAGGTTGATGGCGCAGTCGCCCATAGCCAGCTTCTGCTCGCCGCGAACCAGAATGAAGCAGGAGGAAACCAGGTGAGCACCCTTCTTGGTCTTGACCAGCTGCAGGGCGGGACGGACGGTATCCGCAGTGGAGTAGGTAGCGCCGCCCAGCAGGGAGTCGGCATAGCCCATCTTCACCAGCATGGTGCCGAAGTAGTTGCCCTTGGAAAGAGCCTTGCGGCACTCCTCGGGGGTCATCTTGCCCTTGCGGAGCTCAACCATCTTCTCAACCATGGCGTCCATGCCTTCGTAAGTAGCGGGATCCAGGATCTCGATGCCTTCAATGTCGAAACCGCCCTTTGCGGCAGCGGCCTTGACTTCTTCAACATTGCCGACCAGGATGGGGGTCAGGAAACCGCCTTCCTTCAGACGGGCAGTAGCTTCCAGAATACGGGCATCGGGGCCTTCGGTAAACACGATTTTGCGGGGATTCTGCTTCAGAACGTCGATCATTGCTTGAAACATGACACATACCTCCAATTTATTGCGGGCACTTGCCCAAAATTTCAACCTAATTATACACGACTGTGCAGAAAGGTGCAACCATTTTTCGGAAATTTTCTTGTGGTCACTCGTAAGGGCGGATATCATCCGCCCGAGCAACCTACGACAATTACCGCACCCACGGCTTCGCGACCAATTTAAATAATATCGTCATTCCGAGCCAGTTCGCAAACTGGCGTGGGAATCCGCATCCCCTTACCGCGTTTGATGAGGAACATTGTAAAGGAGAAACGGATTGCCACGCCAGTGACGTCGGTCACTGGCTCGCAATGACCGTATAGAGTATAGTTGCTGCTTCTTTTTTACTGCTGTGAAAACTGTCGGGTTTGCGGGTTCTATTCCACCTCGTACAGCGGAATTCCGTTTTTCCGCCGACGATAGGTCACGGAGGCGATGGGTTTGCCTGAGGCGGGGCCGTCGAAGAGGTTTATGTACCGCAGCAGGTCGTTCTTTTCTGCCTCCAGAGCGGCCAGCACCCCGATGGTGGCAGCCACATCGTCATTTGCCCGGTGGGAGTTGACACCCTTCACATGATAATAGGCAATGGCATCGGAGAGCTTGTGGTAACCGGGTGTTCGATCCCGGAAAATGGTGAGAGGATCCAGCTTGTCCTTCCCCTGCAGAGCCGTGGGATCCCCGTGGCGCAGGAGAAAATAGAAGAGAAAACTCAGGTCAAACTGGGCATTATAGGCGGCGATTACCGGATTTCCCCCGATAAAGGCGGCAAAATCTCTTGCTACTTCCTCTTTGGGTCGCCCCTTGCGTTTAAGGTCCATGGGGGTGATGCCCGTCAGCTGGGTGATAAAATCCGAGACAAACCCTCCCGGGGACAGCTGCACCAGGGTGTCGAAGACCTCCCGGCGGCCGTCGGGGTACACCGCTTCCGCCGCCAGCTGGATGATCTCGTCCCGCCGGGGATCCAGGCCTGTGGTCTCCACGTCCACCACGATGAGCCGGTCATAGGTTTCAAACAGGGTTTCAAAGGCCATAGGTCTCTCCTTTGCTCAGAGCCATGGCGCGGGCGGCCTTGCTCCGGGGCTCTTCCTTCAGACCATATTTTTCCGCAAGGCTTTGGGCGAACCGGAGGGCGGCATCTTCCGAGCCTTCCTTCAGCTCTACCTCGATCTCGCAGATGGGCGCTTCCTTGCCGCCGCCGGTGAGCTTTCCGAAATCCAGGGCCAGCTCCACGGTGCAGTCGGGCAGGCGGAGCAGAGCGGCCCGGCGGGTAAAGGCGGCACCGCAGACAGGAATGAGAGGCTTTTCCATCAGGGCAAGGATTTCCGGGTCACCGCAGAGGGCGGCCAGATGGGAAAAGCCTTTATCCGACTCCCATTCCTTCCGCTCTGTGGGACTGACCGGTTTTTTCAGATTGTATACGGCCTTGCCGTTTTCCATCCGGCGGCGCAGGGACCACTTCCTTGCGGAAAAATCGGCAGTTTCCGTGTCGAAATAGGTGGTCTCCATGGCAATCTCGGTAAATTTTCCGGGGTACAGGGCATAGACTGCCTCCTGGATTTCCGGGGCAGCGGCATATTTCAGTTCATATTCTTTTCCCATGGGGAAACCTCCTGGGGGATTTATTTATGAGAGTGGGAGGATGCGGAGGCGGCGTTCTGCTGGGCCAGCACCGCATCGATGATCAGCACGGTGCTGAGCACCAGAATCTCATCCTGGCCGGGAGCAATGTCAATTTCGTATGTATCGCCCCAGGACAGCCACCGCTTGGAGATCGTGGCTACAGGGCCGGAGTAGGAGGTGATGGTATAGTTGTGGGCCCAAAAGTCACCGGAAACGGTCCAGCCGGGGCCGTTTACCACGTATTCCGGCTTGAAGAGGGTGAATTTCTTCACCACCTCGGCAACATCGGTTCCGCCCATATTCACAAAGAACCGGGGCAGGAAGGACATCACCTTCTGGTGAATGAAGCTGCGCTCCGTCATATAGTTGTCATAGAGGTGGAGCTTCTTGCCCAGGGAGAAGAATTCTCCTTCCACATAATATTTTTCCTCCTGGAACGCATCGTAAATGTGGAATTTATCCTTCCAGGAAAAGACCTTTTGCTTCATATAGAGGGTCATGATTCTCTCTCTCCTTTTCTTGCTTCTGCCAGAAGGGCTTCCCGCTCATTGGGCAGGCTTCCTTCCGTGACTTTTTCAAAGAGGGTGTTCAGTATTCCGCCCATTTCCCTGCCCGGGGCAATGCCGACCTCCATGAGATCTTTGCCGTTCACCGCCAGATCGCGGAGGGTCAGACAGGGCATTTCTGCCAGAATGGCATCCAGCATCTCCTGCACGGTATCAAAGATGCTGTCATCCTCGGTTTCTCCGGTGCCCTTGCTGCCGAAATCTGCCCGCTGGAGGATCAGCAGCTGCTGCAGTGTTTCCGTTCCCAGTTTCCGCAGACGTCTGCGAAGCAGTGCATCGTCCGGGGTCAGGTGGGTCATGTGCTGGTCGATGAGGGTCACCACCTGCTCCCGCAGGGCATTGGGGGCCTTCAGCGTACGAAGAACCTCGTCAGCCATTTTCGCTCCCACCTGGGCATGGCCGTAGAAGTGGCCTCTGCCGGTTTCGTCCCGGGTGAAGGTGGGAACCTTGCCAAGATCGTGGAGCAGACCAGCCCAACGCAGAGTCGGGTCGGCGGGGAGGTTGGCGGTGACATGGGCAATGTGGGTGTAGAGGTCGTAGGCATGGTGGGGACTGTGCTGGCAGAAGCCCAAGGTCGGCTCCAATTCCGGGATGGCCGCTGCCAGAATTTTCCTAAAGGTGAGAAAATCGGGAAGCTTCATTTGGGGCAGGGCCTTGTCCAGCTCTGCAAATACCCGCTCCCGGGAAATGTACTGCAGCAGGTGCCGCAGCTTCTCCATGGCGGCAAGGGTCTCCTTTTCCGGGGTAAGCCCGAACCGGGCGGCAAACCGTACACCCCGCAGGATCCGGAGGGCATCCTCGGTAAACCGCTTTTCCGGGTCACCCACGGCCCGCAGGACTCCGTTTTTCAGGTCCTCGGCGCCTCCGAAGGGATCGATGATGCCCCGGCTGGGACTGTAGGCCATGGCGTTGACGGTGAAATCCCGGCGGGCAAGGTCCTCCTCCACCTTGGAAACGAACTTCACCCAACCCGGGTGCCGGTGATCACGGTAGTCTCCCTCGGTGCGGAAGGTGGTGATCTCCACCATTTCCCCATCCAGAATCACACCTACGGTGCCATGCTTCTCCCCGGCATGGACCTGGGGAAAGGCGGAAAACAGTTCTGCCGTCTCCCGGGTGGAGGCGGCAGAGCAGACATCATAATCATGGGGCGTCAGCCCCAGCAGGTGGTCTCGCACGCATCCGCCCACGGCATAGGCCGCAAACCCGGCATTTTCCAGAGTTTGCAGGCAGAATTCGATTTTTGGGGGCAGGTACATGGGATTCCTCCTTTATTCAGGATCTTTTTCGGTTTTTTCTCCTTCTTCGGCAGCCACAGGCACTGTCAGCAGCAGCCACAGGACGGCAGAGGCATAGGGGATGCCGCCGGCGGTGCTGCAGAAGAAGATGCCGACAAGCTGCCAGAACTGGGCGGACTTTCCGTCACTGCCCCGCAGGATATAGGCGGCGCGGTGGTAGGAAAAGGCCATGAGGCATAAACCTGCCAGAATGGGGTAGATATAGTCGTGGATCTGGGGGTCGTTTCCGGAGATCCGGAAGCGGCACAGCACCTCCACGCAGAAGAACAGGCACACGGCGCACATGCACAGGCACCGCACTGTGGCAAACTTCAGGGGGGCAGCGCCTACGCATACCAAAGCCACCACCGCAATGACTCCAAGACCGATGAGGATCATGGAGAGCACATCTGCCTGGACGGAATACACCAGGCTGCTCATAGAGCCCAGGGCAAAGCAGCCGGGGATCACCGCAAGAAGCCGCAGTGCCCGGCCCACATAGGACTTCCGGGAAAACTTTGCCGGCTCTTCCCGGTAGGACAGCAGCAGGAAGCCCACCACCACCAGAATGGAAAGAATGGTCAGGGAAATGACATAGGGATTCCGGCGGGAAACCAGATCTCCGGATGTCAGGAAGATCCGGGCGTTCAGAAGCATACCGAGGGCACCCAGAGACAGGGCAAGGGGACGGTAAAACAGGCCTTTTTGCATAGAATAACCTCCGGATTATACGGGGATCTGTCCGTTGGCTTCCTCCTCCAGAACCCGGTAGGCAACCTTACCCACCAGGGTCTTGGGCAGCTCCGTGCGGAATTCGATCTCCCGGGGCATGGCATATTTTGCAATGTTTTTGGAGCAGTAGTCCAGAATTTCCTGCTTCAGCTCCTCGGTGGGCTCGATGCCGGGCATGGGCACCACGAAGGCCTTGACCTTCTGAACCCGGTAGGGATCCTTCACGCCGATGACGCAGGAGATGAGCACTTTTTCATTGGCGTCGATGATGTTCTCCAGCTGGCTGGGGTACACATTATAGCCGGAGGTGATGATCATGCGCTTCATTCTCTGGCGGAAGTACACGAAGCCGTCCTGGTCCATGTGGCCCAGGTCGCCGGTGTGGAGCCAGATGCGGCCGTCATAGTGGCGGCGGAGGGTCTGGGCGGTCTCCTCGGGGTTATCCATATAGCCGATCATAACGGAGGGGCCGGAGATGCAGATTTCGCCTTCGGTGTTGGCTGGGACTTCGTCCTCGGTGCCGGGAGATACGATCTTATAATAGGTATCGGGGAAGGGAACGCCGATGGAGCCGGAACGGGCATAGTCCTTGGGGGTCAGGCAGGAGGCAGTGACGCACTCGGTGGTGCCGTAGCCCCCCCGGATCTGCTCAGTACAGCCGTGCTCCTTGAGGAAGGTATCCACCTTTTTCTTCAGCTCGGGGGACAGGGAATCGCCGCCGCAGAAGATACCCTTGAGGAAGCTCAGGTCTGCCTTTTCTAAGGCTTCTGCCCGTAAAAGTGCTTCAAAGAGGGTGGGCACGCCGGGAATCAAATTGGGCTTCTGCTTGATGAGGGTATCGGCGTAGGTCTTGACGTTAAACTGGGGGATGAGGATGCAGGTGCCGCCTGCCACCAGGGGCGTGTGGATACCGATGCCCAGGCCGAAGCCGTGGAACACGGGCATGACGGAGAGCATCTTCATTCTGGAGATTTCCTCCCGGCTGAAGCCGGAGGCGGCAATGGTCTGGAGAGCCAGCGCATTGAAATTCAGGTTGGAGAGCATAATGCCCTTGTTGGTGCCGGTGGTGCCGCCGGAATAGAGAATGGCACCGCAATCACCGGCCTTGCCGGTATGGGCAGGCAGGGCGGTTCCCTTGCCGGCAGCGACCATGTCCTTCCACAGCGTGTAGCCTTCTTTCGGCAGCTTGCCTGCGGCCTTGGCATTTTTGGTCAGAGGGTACAGGAGGGACAGGGGCAGGGGCAGCTCGTCCTGGATTTTGGCAATGAGAATGGTAAAGTCCTGCTTCACGTCCTGCCGGATGGAGGCCACCTTGCCGTAGAACTGATCCAGAGTCAGAATGGCCTTGCTGTGGGAGACATTTAAATAGAAGGCGATCTTGTTGGCGGCGGACAGGGGATGGATCATGTTGGGGATGGCCCCGATGCGGTTTAAGGCATAGAAGCAGTCCAGAGCCTGGGGGGTATTGGCCATGCAGATGGTGACCCGGTCACCGGCACCGATGCCCATGTTTACAAGGCCTCTTGCGGCGGCCTCAATGCGGCGATGGAACTCGGCATAGGTTGTTTCCTTGCCCATAAAGCTGTAGGCGATGTGCTTGGGATTCCGGGCGGCAGAATCGGCGACCATCCGGTACATGGTCTTGCCGGGATATTCCAAAGATGCGGGAGTGTTTCCGTAATATTTTACCCAGGGTGCTTCCTTTGATAAACCCATTTTTCTCTGTCCTTTCCGTGTTTTCCGGTGTGTCGGGAAACCGTTTCCGAATATTTCTCTTAATGTAACATTATAACAAAGGAATTTCCGATTTTCTACCCCTTATAAAAATTTTAGGGACTTGTCTACCGGAGAAAAGCACAGTATAATAAACGGCAGAAAGAAACGGAGGAATTTTCATGCTGATTGGGATTGCTGTTCTCGTAGGCATCGTGGCCGCGGGACTCATGTATCTGATTACGAATCTGCTCTGGGTGGTGCCGGTGGCCTTCCTGGTGGGCTTCCTGGTGGCGGGACTGCTGATCTTCGCCTTTATCTGCATCGCCTGTAAGCTGGTGGATATGGATGGACCCTCCACGGACTCCCCCTTCTACCGCACCCTCATGATCCTGGTGGCTCAGGCCATTCCCACCATCCTGCTCATGCGCTTCAAAAAGGTGGGTCTGGAAAAGCTGCCCAAGGACGGCCGGTATCTGGTGGTGTGCAACCACACCTCGGACTTAGACCCTGTGTGTCTCCACGCGGCTTTTCCCAAGAGCCATCTGGCCTTTATCAGCAAGCGGGAGAATTCCGATATGTTCCTGGTGGGCAAGATCATGCACAAGACCCTGTGCCAGATGATCAACCGGGAAAATGATCGGGAGGCATTAAAGACCATCCTGGCCTGCATCGCCATCCTCAAGGAGGACAAGGCCAATGTGGCGGTGTTCCCCGAGGGCTACAGCAGCGATGACGGCCTGCTGCATCCCTTCCGTCACGGCGTGTTCAAGATTGCCCAGAAGGCCAATGTGCCCATCGTAGTTTGCGCCCTGAAGAACACCAATAAGGTATTCGACAATGCCAAGCATCTGCGGCCTACCACCGTGACTCTGGCCCTGCTGGATGTGGTCTATCCCGATACCTTCCCCGGAAGGACCACCGTGGATATCGGCACCCAGGTTCACGGCATCATGGCAGACTGGCTGGGACCCCAGCTGGTGCTCCAGGAGCATAACGATTAAAAAAGACGGCTCCCTTCCCAGGGAGTCGTTTTCTGTTTCCAGAGCCCGTAGGGGCGAGACATGCTGCCCGCAATTCTACAATGACCACTGCACAAACGGCTTTGCTGCAACTAAAATAACCACGTCATTGCGAGCCAGTGACCGATGTCACTGGCGTGGCAATCCGTTTCCCCTTGTACGTATTCGCCTCTAGGAATGCAGTAAAAAATTGTACTGCAGGAAACGGATTGCCACGCCATCGTGCGCGATGGCTCGCAATGACGTGGTTCCTTTGGCTGGCTGCGTCGATTTGTGCTGCCATGCAAACGGAAAGGTTTGCGGGCGGATGGTATCCGCCCCTACGATGTCGGTTCTTTTTTGGCGCGGTGGCAATGACCACTTCTTCTCTTATCCCAAAGAAAACACTTGATTTTCCATATAAATGCCAGTATAATCGAATGTATCTGTGAATACCCGATTTTGGAGGAAAAATCCATGAAAAACAGTGAAAAAACCTTAGATATGATCGTTAATCTCTGCAAGAACAGAGGTTTCGTCTACAGCGGTTCCGAGATCTACGGCGGCCTGGCCAATACCTGGGATTACGGCCCCCTCGGTGTTGAATTCAAGAACAACATCAAAAAGGCCTGGTGGCAGAAATTCGTTCAGGAAAGCCCCTACAACACTGGTTTGGACTGCGCGATCCTGATGAACCGTGAAGTATGGGTCGCGTCCGGCCACGTTGGCGGATTCAACGATCCTCTCATGGACTGCAAAGCCTGTAAGGCACGTTTCCGTGCAGACAAGCTGATCGAAGACTTCACCGAAGGCGCTGAGACCGGCGACGGCTGGAGCAACGCAGAACTGGAAGCATACATCAACGAGCACGATATCGTATGCCCGGTATGCGGCAAGAAGGACTTCACGGGTATCCGTCAGTTCAATCTGATGT
>JAZQQD010000133.1:0-4663 GCA_045628895.1 Faecousia sp. | reverse complement strand
GCTCTGCTGACAGCGGACATTGAGCTGTTGGAGGTTTTCTATGCCCATACCATCAGCCCCATCTGCATTGCGCTTCTGGTATCGCTGATCATGGTCATTTACATTGGAAGTTACCATCCGCTGCTGGGGCTGCTGGCACTGATCGCCTACTGCATCATCGGCATTCAGGTTCCGATTGCGGGAGCAAGGCGGGCAAGACAGCATGGTGAAGGCTTCCGTACCGCATTCGGCGAACTGGATGCGTTTGTGCTGGACAGTCTCCGGGGAATCAAGGAAAGCATTCAGTATGGCACCGGAAGCGGTCGTCTTTCCGAAATCTACGCCCGCACGGATGCGCTTGCAGAGCAGGAGCGGAAGCTGAAGGGCGAAGGCGGAACCAGTTCTGCCGTGACCTACGGAATCATTCTGCTTCTGGATGCGGTCATGCTGTTTACCGCTGCCGGACTGTATGCCAAAAAGCTTGTTCCCTTTTCCGGCGTGGTGATTCCGGTTGTTGCTCTGATGAGCAGCTTCGGCCCAACCATCGCCCTTGCAAATCTGGGTGCCGGTCTGCAAAATACCTTTGCTGCCGGAAACCGGGTACTGGATATTCTGGATGAGCAGCCTCAGGTGCAGGAAGTCACCGGCGGGATGGATATTGCTTTTACAGGTGCCGAATGCCAGAATGTTCAGTTTGCCTACGGCGAAGAGACGATCCTGAAGGATTTCTCTTTGGACATTCCGCAGAAGAAAATTATCGGCATTGTTGGCAGAAGCGGCAGCGGTAAGAGCACTCTGCTGAAGCTGCTGATGCGGTTCTGGGATATTGGCAGCGGACATATCCGCATATCCGGCGAAGAAATAGCAAAAATCAACACTGCATCTCTGCGAAATGCCGAGAGCTTTGTCACCCAGGATACCCAGCTGTTCCACGACAGCATCGAGCGCAATCTGCTGATTGCCAATCCCAGCGCAACCCATGAGCAGGTGGTGGAAGCCTGCAAAAAGGCATCTATTCATGACTTTATCATGACCCTGCCCCAGGGCTACGGCACACCTGTGGGTGAACTTGGTGAGACCCTCTCCGGTGGCGAACGGCAGCGGCTGGGTATCGCCAGAGCATTTTTACACAATGCACCCTTCATCTTGCTGGACGAACCCACCAGCAATCTGGACAGCCTGAACGAAGCAGTCATTCTGAAATCCTTGCAGGACTACCGCAAGGATAAGACGATTGTCCTTGTCAGCCATCGGAAATCCACCATGTGCATAGCCGATGAAGTTATTTCCGTTGAAAACGGAAGAATGAGTTAATTTACGCAAACAGCCGGGAAGCCCGGCTATTTGCAAGCAGCGCAGTTAGCACAAGCTAACAGTAAAACAGGAGGAAAGATCATGAATACACTTGTCGAACTGAAAAACGTTACCAAAACCTATTCAACCGGTGAACGGGAGTTCCGTGCGCTGGACAATGTGGATCTGAAGCTGGAAAAAGGAAAATTTGTGGTGGTTTTAGGACCCTCCGGTGCAGGAAAATCCACCCTGCTGAACCTCATCGGTGGCATGGACAGTCCTACCGGCGGCACGATTTTTGTAGACGGCAAGGATATTTCCGGCTACAAAGAGGATGCACTCAGCCGCTATCGGGCGGAGACGGTGGGCTTTATTTTTCAGTTCTACAACATTCTGCCCACGCTGACCGTACTGGAAAATGTGGCACTTGTGAAGGATATTGCCAAAAACACCATGGATGTGCATGAGGCTATAGCAAGAGTTGGACTTTCTCAGCACGAGAACAAATTCCCAAGCCAGCTTTCCGGCGGCGAGCAGCAGCGGGTCTCCATTGCCCGTGCTGTGGCAAAGAATCCCAAGATCCTGCTCTGCGATGAACCCACCGGTGCACTGGACTCTGCCACCGGCGTGGAAGTCTTGCAGCTTTTGATGGAGCAATGCCGCAAGAGCGGGACGACCGTCATCATCGTAACCCACAACTCCCTTTTTGCGGACATTGCGGACACAGTGGTACGGGTGAAGAATGGCAAGATCCAGTCCGTGACCCAGAACGTTGCTCCGAAATGTATTGAGGAGGTCGAGTGGTAATGCTGCGAAGAAAGGCATTTCGGGAGCTGAAACAGAATGCCAGCTCCTTTCTGACGATTTTTCTCATGGTGTTCATCGGCGTTCTGGCATACTCCGGCATTTTGTCCTATGGAACAGGTATGCAGGAGGCTGCTGACCGATTCTATGCAGATCATAATTTGCAGGATCTGTGGGTCATGGGCGACAACTTCTCAGCAGATGACCTTGCGGCGATTCGCAGCATGAGCGGCGTGCGGGATGCGGAACGCTGCCTGACAATCACTACCATGGCGAAGGATTATGAAAGCCTGTCCTTTGAGACGAATTTCCTGGAATCCAACCGCATTTCCCGGATGTATGTGGTAGAGGGCGAGGACTTCGGTTATGAAAAACAGGGATTTTGGATCGACAGCTATCTTGCAGAAAACCGCTGTCTTCATGTAGGCGACACGCTGTGCCTAGAATATGACGACTACGAGATATCCGGTGAAATCCTGGGGCTCATCATGACCCCTGACCATGTGTTTTTTGTGGAGGATGAATCCGCACTTTTTCCCACTCACGATAATTTCGGTGTCTGCTATCTTTCCATGAACATGTTCCCGGAGGAATATTTCGAGGATGCGGCAAAGGAAATGCTGGCAGAAAAGCTGGGCATCCAAGCATCCGATATAACAGAGGAAGTTTTCAATACCGCCCTCCCGGACTTCCACAAGGAAGAGTATCACATTTTTACCGGGGTGATCGTTGATACCGATGATGATGCAGATCTGGAACAGCTCAAGAAGGACATCAGCAGCAGGATTGAATCTGCCGTTGCGGTAACAGATCGGGATGCCTGTTCTTCCGTTGTGGCCTATCAGAGCGAAGTGGATGAAGGTGCGACCTATTCCGGCGTGTTTGCGGGACTGTTCCTCTTCATTGCCATTTTGTGTGTAGTTTCCACCATGCACCGCTTCACCAAAAAGCAGCGTACCCAGATCGGTACGCTGAAGGCTCTCGGTTTTTCCCGCCGGCGCATCACTGCCCACTATGTGAGCTTCGGCTTTTACATCAGTGTAATTGCCGCTGTGCTGGGCGTGGTGCTGGGCAGACTGCTCATCGGCAGTATGTTCATCCGCATGGAGCAGGACTATTTCGAAGTGCCGAATATGGTGGCCGTGGTGCCCGGGAAGGTCTATCTGGTTGCCGCTGCAGCTACAATCATCGTTTCCTTCGTCACATTCCTGACCTGCCGAAAGACCCTCCGGGAGCCTGCCAGTGAAGCACTTCGCCTGGAGGTTCCCAAGGTGAAGGCAGGTTTCTTGAAGCAGTCAAGGCTTCTTTCTAAGATGAGTGTCGGTGTGCGCTGGAATCTGCGGGACATCAGCAGAAACAAGAGCCGAACCCTCACCGGAATTGTAGGCATTATGGGAACGACCATGCTGCTGGTCTGCGCCTTTGGTATGAAAACTACGATGAATTTTTTTACCGTATGGCAGTTTGATCGCATCTACACCTTTGACTACAAGATCATTCTGAGTGCCGATGCAACGGATGCCCAAAAGGAGAATATTTACTCGCAGTATGGTGAAGAAACCTCTATGACGCTGCCCATCGAGGTGAAGGATGCCTCCGGAAAGGCCTGCACAAGGCAGCTCGTTGTGACGGATGCTCCTGCGCTTTTGCAATTTACGGATCACAAGGCGAACCCCGCAGAAATTGGCGATGATGGATTGTATCTTTCCGAAAAGCTACTGGATATTCTGGGCTTGAACATAGGTGATACGGTCGAGTGGACGATTTACGGGAAAGACGGCACCTTCAGTACAGAGATCCTTGGCTCCTTCCGGGAGCCTCAGGGTCAGACCTTTGCCCTCACGAGAGCGGCAGCGGAAAACTTAGGCATTGAATATGCACCGGACTGTGTTTATACCGTATCGGATCTGAATGCTGTCAAGAGCATCAAGGGTGCCGATAGCATCCAGAGTGTGGACCAGCTTCGGGATGGCTTCCTGTCCATGATGAGCGTTATGGATAGTGTCGTTGCCCTGCTGGTAGTGATCTCCATTATACTGGCCTTCGTCATCATTTATAATCTGGGCATCATGAGCTTTACGGAAAAGCAGTATCAGTTCGCCACCATCAAGGTGCTGGGTTTCAGCAGCCGCCAGATCCGCAAAATCTACATCATGCAGAATAACTGGATCAGCATTGCAGGCATCCTTTTGGGCTTGCCCTGCGGCTTCTGGATGACGCAGCTTATCTTTGGTATGGCCATCGGTGAGAACTACGACATGATGGTACATATTCCCGGCGTCATTTATGTTGCTTCCGCTGTGGGTACCTATGTTGTTTCTCTGCTGATCAATCGGCTGCTGGGCCGCAAGGTAAAGGGAATCGATATGGTTTCCAGTCTGAAAGCCAACGAGTGAGGCAGAGAAATGAAAAAACAGACCGTAACGCAAAAGCGGGAAAAGGAAACTGAAGTGGTCAGTCTCATGATCGCCCTGTATTGCCGGGGCAATCACGGAACGAAGAAGGGACAGCTCTGCCCGGAATGTCAGGCACTTGCGGACTATGCGTCTGCCCGGGTTGCGAACTGCCCCCATATGGAGACGAAAAC
>JAZQQD010000132.1:0-15233 GCA_045628895.1 Faecousia sp. | reverse complement strand
CTGCCGTTTTCGGCACCGCCGGAGGCACCGTTGCCTGTGCCGCCCATATCGCCGCCTATGCCGGAACCACCATTGGAACCGCCGTTCATGCCGGAGCTGCCATCCATACCGCTGCCCATACCGGAACCGCCGTTGGAGCCGCCATTCATACCGGAACCGCCGCCCATGTCGGAACCGCTACCCATACCGCTGCCCGTGTCGGAGCCGCCTGCGCCGCCGTTCATGCCGCCTTCTCCACCGCCGATGATGCCGTTGTTCTCGTTATCACCGCCAACCTGTCCCGGATTGGAAGAAGGAGGAACCGTTGCGGTAGAAGAGGGAGTAGTGCTGGGCCTGGTTGCTGTGGTAGTGGGAGTACTGCTGCCGGTGCCGCAGGCACACAGAAGCGCAGTACAGAAAACAAAAGTGAAAACTAAAATCGAAAGCTTTTTCATACTTACCTCCATTTTCTGAATTCGTAGGTAGTATGACCTGTTTAGGCAAAATCATACGTCAAGGAAAAACGTAAAAAACAAATAAAGATTTATCGATTTGGCTATTGCTATTTTTTGTGATTTCTATTATAATCAAAATGTTCCCATTCTATAAATACAAAGGAGAATCCTCAAAATGAAGAAACTCTCTGTGAAGAAAGATTCCCAGTGCATGGCTTGCCTGGAGTGCGTCCGTGCCTGCTCTACTGCATTCTACAAGGAATTCCATCAGGACTACTCTGCTCTGCAGATCGTTGACAAGAACGGCACTGCAAAGCCCATGGTCTGCATCCAGTGCGGCAAGTGCGCAAAGGTTTGCGAGCATGAGGCCATTACTCAGAACCCCAAGACCGGCGTTTACATGATCAATAAGAAGAACTGCGTCGGCTGCGGCAAGTGCGTAGAGGTTTGCCCCATGAAGGTTATGGTGCATAAGCCCGAGAATCCCGTTTCCAAGTGCATTGCCTGCGGCATCTGTGTCAAGGTTTGCCCCATGGAAGTGCTGGAGATTGTAGAGAAGTAAGCTTTCTACATATTGCGGTGCAGTTGTATGGCTGCACCGCTTTTTTTGATAGGAAAGGAGGGACAGAATGAAACGCGCTGTATTTTTCCTGCTGCTTGCCGCAGTTTTCTTTACCGGCTGCGGAAAAACTCAAAAATATTCTGAAACCTTCCTTGCTATGGATACCGTCATGACCGTAACTTGCTACAGTTCCGACGATACTGTATTATCGAAGTCTCGGGAGCAAGTCCGGGAACTGGAGGGTAAACTGTCCGTCACCGATGAAAAAAGTGATATCGGACGCTTGAACGCCGATGGCTGCGGAACGGTCTCCGGAGAGACGGAGGAGCTGCTGCGTACCGCTCTGGCAATTTGCGAGAGAACGGATGGCGCTCTGGATATTTCCCTGTACCCGGTGCTGCGTGCCTGGGGGTTTACCACAGGGGACTATACGATTCCGGATAGGAATGTATTAGACGGGCTTTTGCAGTCTGTGGGGTATGAAAAAATCAAACTGAATGCCGGAAATCTGACGATGCCGGAAGCCATGCAGCTGGATCTCGGCAGTGTGGCGAAGGGCTACACCGGAGATGCGATTCTTGCTCAGCTTTCCCAGGCGGGGATAAAATCTGCCATCGTTGACCTCGGCGGCAACATTCAGACTCTGGGCTGCAAGCCGGATGGCAGTAAGTGGAAAGTTGCCGTCAAAAATCCTCTGCAGGATGGCTATCTGGGTTACCTGTCCCTTGCGAATGAGGCAGCCATTACCTCCGGAAGCTACGAGCGTTATTTCGTTGGTGAGGACGGAAATCGATACTGGCATATCCTGGACCGAAGCACCGGCTATCCTGCGGATTCCGGCCTTGTGAGTGTAACGGTGGTAGGAAAACAAGGTGTACTCTGCGATGGCCTTTCCACGGCTCTCTTTGTCATGGGATTGGAAAAAGGACTGGAATTCTGGGGAAATTCCCAGGATTTTGAGGCGATTTTTGTGGAAAACAATGGAAATGTTGTAATCACGGCAGGCCTGAAGGATGTCTTTCAGCCTGAAATGGGAATTGCTTGGACGGTGGTAGAGCGATGATAAAAACCAAAACCTGGATCTGGATTTTTTCCCTGGTGCTTGTCGCATCTCTGGGCTCCTGGCTTTTCCTGCAGCATAGAAAAACGGAGCAGCCTGTGGCGAGGGTGACCCATAAGGGTGCGTGCATCCGTACCATCGATCTGACGAGGGAAGGTAACTTTTCCTTTCGCGTGGAGGGGGAGATCCTGTATAATATTGTCCAGGTGGAAAACGGAAGGATCCGGGTGCTGGAAGCCAACTGCCCGGATCAGATCTGCGTGAAACGTGGCTGGGCGGAAAGCGGCGCGGAGCCTGTGGTGTGTCTGCCCAACGGCCTGGTGATCGAGATCGTGTCCGGTGAAACGGAGATCGACGGCGTAGCCGGCTAGGAGGAAGTATGAAAACAAAAAAACTGACCCGGCTGGCACTTCTGACCACCGTGGCGCTGACCATCTTCATGGTGGAGGCGCAGATACCTGCCCCGGTGCCAATTCCCGGCGTGAAGCTGGGACTAGCCAATATCATTACCGTTTATGCGGTATTCGCCCTTGGAGGCAGGGAAGCCCTATGGATCCTGCTGGGCAGAATTATCCTGGGCAGCATCTTTTCCGGCCAGATCATGAGCCTGATTTACAGCCTGTCCGGAGGCATCCTGTGCTATCTTACTATGCTGGGGATGCGCCGCCTGGTGACAGGAAAGCAGATCTGGGCCCTGAGTATTATGGGCGCTATTGCCCATAACATCGGGCAGATCCTGGCTGCCATGTTCGTTATGGGTTCCGCTGCGGTATTATATTATTTGCCGATCCTGATGGTCAGCGGCATCATCACCGGCCTGTTTACCGGTCTGTGCGCCCAGATCGTCATCAACAGACTCCCGAAAAAAGAATAAAAGCAGCTGTCTTGTCATAAGATAGCTGCTTTTTGCATAACAAAAAAGCGGTGCTGAAATTCAGCACCGCTAATTGGTAAAGGAATCAGACTGCCCGCTCTACCTTGTTAGAACGGAGGCATCTGGTACAAGCGTACACATGGCACGGAGTACCGTTCACCACAGCCTTAACACGCTTTACGTTGGGCTTCCAAGCACGGTTGGAACGTCTGTGAGAGTGAGAGACCTTGATACCAAAGGTAACGCCCTTACCACAGAAATCACACTTAGCCATTCGTTGCACCTCCCATCCAAAATAAACTAAACCATTCGTTCAGATTGTTCTGAACACGCCCAATAATAATAGCAGAGATTTAGAAAAAAAGCAAGTCTTTTTTTGAAAAAAATTAGATTTTATTTGCTGTTGATATTATCCGGGGAAATCTGTATAATACAGGGAGAAGTACGCCTATGAGGTGATAATATGGCAAATAAAATTTATGTTCCCCTGGCAAAGCTGGTCAAGGATTTCAATCTGGAAGTAGAATTTGCCGCGACGGATTTTAAGAAGGTCTGCATCACGGTTGAGGATGTGGCCAGACCCGGACTGCAGCTTGCCGGATATTATAACCACTTTGAGCCTATGCGCCTGCAGCTGATCGGCAACGTGGAGGATAGCTATATCCGAAAGCTTTCCGAGGAGGAAAGAGAGATTGCCTTTGATCGTCTGTTCTCCTATAAGTTTCCTGCCATGCTGATCGCGCGGAATATTACACCGGATCCTCTGTGCCTGGCCATGGCAAAGAAACACAATGTTACCCTGCTTCGTACCCATGAAGCAACCTCTGCCATAGCTTCCAGCCTTATTACTTATCTTAAACGCGCTCTGGCGCCTCGTATCACCCGCCATGGTGTTTTGATGGAGATCTACGGTGAGGGCGTGCTGCTCATCGGTGACAGCGGTATCGGCAAGAGTGAGGCTGCTGTAGAGCTTCTCAAACGCGGTCACCGACTCATTGCTGATGATGCGGTAGAAATCCGCCGCATCAATGATGGTATGCTGATGGGCTCTGCACCGGATCTGATCCGCAATTATATCGAGCTGCGCGGTATCGGCATCGTGAATGTGGCGCATTTGTTTGGTATGGGCGCAATTCGCAGTGAAAATCCAATCAATCTTGTGGTGAATATCGTTCCTTGGGATAATCGGACTGTGTATGACCGTCTGGGCCTGGATGATCAGTATATGGATATCCTGGGTGTGAAGGTGCCTATGAACACCATTCCCATTACCCCCGGACGTAACCTTGCGGTGATTCTGGAGGTGGCTGCTATGAACAACCGCCAGCGGAAAATGGGTTATAATGCGGCAAAGGAATTCACCAAGCAGATCAACGGTCACTTCTCCGAAAAGTAAGGAGCATTTATGAAAGAACTGGTCATCGGCGCCAACGATGCAGGCCAGCGCCTGGATCGTTTCCTCGCCAAGGCAGTTCCTCTGCTTCCGGCGTCTCTGGCTCAGAAATATATCCGTATCAAGCGGATCAAGCGCAACGGAGCCAGAGCAGAGCGGGATACCCGGCTGGAAGCGGGAGATGTACTGCAGCTGTATATCAACGATGAATTTTTTGACAAGCCTCGGGAGGACAATGCTTTCCTCACCGTGGCAACGCCGAAGCTGAATATCGTCTATGAAGACGAGCATATCCTGCTGGTGGATAAGCGTCCCGGCGTGGCGGTGCATCCCCATGACGGCGCGGAATACGGCAGAACCCTCATTGACCATATCCAGGCTTACCTGTATCAGAAACGGGAATGGCGTCCCCGGGAAGAGAATTCCTTTACGCCGGCTCTGTGCAACCGCATCGACCGGAATACCGGCGGCATCGTCATCGCTGCAAAGACGGCGGAGGCTCTGCGGGTGCTGAATCAGAAGATCAAGGATCGGGAGATGGACAAGCGGTATCTGGCTATTGTGGAGGGTACCCCCAAGCCTATGCAGGGCAGTCTGAAGGGCTACCTTTTCAAGGATGCCAAGAAGAACCGGGTGTTCGTTACCGATACACCCCAGGAGGGGAGCAAGTCCTGCCAGACCAACTACAAGGTGCTATCTACCGCAAAGGGGCTGTCTTTGGTGGAGTGTGAGCTGATTACCGGCAGAACCCACCAGATTCGTGCCCAGTTCGCCCATGCGGGGCATCCGCTGCTGGGAGACGGAAAATACGGAAAACTGGATAAAAAGTTTGACCGTACCTATCAGGCTCTGTATTCCTATAAGCTGACCTTCCTGTTTACCACGGATGCAGGAGAACTGGCCTACCTCAACGGCAAGACCTTCCGGGTAGAGACCGTGGATTTTGCCAGGGAATACTTCCCGGATGCCAAATATTAAAGAAGTGTCATTGCGAACCAGTGACCGATGTCACTGGTGTGGCAATCGCAAATAAGTACCGAACCCGGTACCATACCTGCGATTCCTACGCCAGTGTGATCACTGGCTCGGAATGACCTTTTTCTTTTTTGCGGCAGAAATGATCTTCATCAAATCTTAATGTGTTTGCTTATTTCATTTTTATCCCCAATGGAGTACAATACCCTCAGAAAGAAAAAAGGAGAACCGACATGCCGAATATACTCATTTGTGATGATGAAAGGGACATTGTGGAAGCCCTGAAAATATATCTTTCCGACCCGGATTATACCCTGTTTGAGGCCTATACCGGTAAGCAAGCCCTGGAGATCCTGGGGCAGGAGGAAATCCATCTGATCCTGCTGGATATCATGATGCCGGTGATGGACGGCATCACCGCATTGTCCAGGATCCGCAAGGACTACAATGTTCCCGTGATCCTGCTTCCTGCCAAGAGTGAGGACAGCGATATCATCCTGGGCCTCAATGTGGGCGCGGACGACTATATTACGAAACCCTTTAATCCCTTGGAGGTCACCGCCCGGGTAAAGTCTCAGCTGCGCAGATTCCTTCGTTTGGGCGGCGGCAATGTGGGGCCGGAGAAAATTACCATCGGCGGTATCGAACTCTGCGACAAAACCAAGGAGGTACAGGTGGACGGCAATGCCGTTTCTCTGACCCCGAAGGAATACGAGATTTTGAAGCTGCTGATGACGAATCCCGGCAAGGTATATTCCCCCAGGGAGCTCTACAGCACCGTGTGGAAAGAAAAACCGCTTGGATCGGAAAATACGGTGGCGGTACATATCCGGCATCTGCGGGAAAAAATCGAAATCAATCCTGCCGAACCCCGTTATATCAAGGTGGTCTTCGGCCAGGGCTATAAAATGGAAAAGGGGAGAGAGGCATGAAACAATTTTGGAGAACCAATTGGGGAAAGGGACTGCTGTTTGTAGGAACGATCCTGTTTGCAGGGCTGCTGGTTCTGTGCGCAGGTCTTTTTATCGGAATGATGGAAAGTGGTTTTTACTGGCGTACGGTGGATGAAGTCTTTTTCAGTCTTGTGGATATGCGGGCGGAGCAAGGCATTTATGAACTCACATGGCGGCTTGTGTATATCGGCTATCAGCTCCGGTATTGGATCGTTGCCATCGGCATTGCATGTGCTGCCTTGTCACTGATTTCCTTTATTTCTCTTTTGGTGGTTGCAGGGAAGAAACCGGGAAGTGAAGAAATCTTCACAGGCGGTTTGCATAAGGTCTGGTACGAGCTGCTATTATGTCTGTTTATTACCTGCATTCCTTTAACGGAAGAAATCCTCCATAGTTTTTACTGGAATGATTTTATCTTTGTGATGACGCTTGGGATCTGTGCCGCTGGAATGCTTTGTTTCTTTATGTTCCTGTGCATGACCACGGCAGTGCGTATCAAGGGCAAAACCTTCTGGAAATCTACCTTCTGCTATTGGGCATTGGGCATTCTGCGGAAATTAGGCAGACCGATTTGGAACCTTGTGAAAAAGCTCTGGGGAAAATTCAAGACAGTTTTCCTCGCCCTACCCATGCTGTGGCGCACTGCTGTTCTGGTTGGAGGTATCACACTGCTGGAACTGATCGTTCTCTCCTCCTGTTGGTATGTGGATGATATCATTGCATTCTGGGCCCTTGAAAAATGGATTCTGGTTCCTGCCATTCTTTATGGAGCCTGGTGCCTGCGGCAGCTGCAGAAGGGCGGCATTGCCCTGGCCAAGGGTGACCTTTCCTATCATACCGATACCAAGGGTATGTTCTGGGATCTGAAAAACCACGGCGAAAATCTCAACAGCATTGCCGTGGGCATGACCCATGCGGTGGAGGAACGGATGAAGAGCGAGCGTATGAAAACCGAGCTCATCACCAATGTGTCCCATGATATCAAGACTCCTTTAACTTCCATCATCAATTATGCATCCCTCATCGGTAACGAAAAGTGCGAAAATGAGAAGATTACCCAGTATTCCGAGGTGCTGGTGCGGCAGTCCGAGCGCCTAAAGCGGCTGATTGAGGACCTGGTGGAGGCATCCAAAGCATCCACAGGTAATCTGGATGTATTCCTGTCTCCCTGTGATGCGGGTGTATTTCTGACCCAGGCCATGGGCGAATATGAAGAAAAGCTGGAAAGCAAAAACCTGAGTCTGGTGGTGCATCAGCCGGAAGCGGAAGTGCGGATCATGGCAGACGGCCGGAGAATGTGGCGGATTTTTGATAACCTCATGAACAATATCTGTAAGTATGCCCAGTCCGGTACCCGGGTGTACCTGACCCTGGAGGAGCAGAACGGCAATGCGCTGATCTCCTTCAAGAATATATCCGCAGAACCGCTGGATCTTTCCGAGGAGGCTCTTATGGAGCGGTTCGTCCGGGGAGATCAGTCCCGGAATACCGAGGGCAACGGCCTTGGCCTGTCCATTGCCAAG
This sequence comes from Faecousia sp., assembly GCA_045628895.1. Taxonomy (GTDB): domain Bacteria; phylum Bacillota; class Clostridia; order Oscillospirales; family Oscillospiraceae; genus Faecousia. The sequence goes on along the minus strand of JAZQQD010000132.1, from coordinate 7,459 downwards.
AGCATGGCAGAGCTGCAGAACGGGAGCCTCAATCTGACGGTAGACGGCGACCTCTTCAAGGCGGTTCTGACCTTCCCTGTTATTGAAAAATAAAAAACCAGCCCCGTTTTCGGGGCTGATTTTTTATGCCCTGAGAAGATTTTCTTCATCAGAACTTAATCCCGCTGCGACTTTTTTCTTAATAGGCCCTGAGGTACAATGTAGAAAAAAACTCGGAGGTCATTATGGAAACCTTAAAATACATCAATTACCTGGTTACCGTAGTCTTTACGGTTTGCTATGCATATCAGTTCCTGTACATTCCCATCGTGTGGTTTGCCCGGCGGAAAAAAGCAGATATTCATCCGACGATCCATGATTTCGCCGTTCTGATCTGTGCCAGAAACGAGGAGACGGTCATCGGAGATCTCATCGACAGTCTGCAGCATCAGACTTATCCCCGTGAGCATATCCACATCTTTGTCATGGCGGATAACTGCACGGATCGTACTGCGGCGGTGGCCCAGAGAGCCGGAGCCATCGTGTACAGCCGATTCAGCACCGAGAAGATTGGCAAGGGGTATGCCCTGGAATGCTTGATGCAGAGCATCCGCCGGGATTTCCCGGAAGGGTTTGACGGATATATGGTTTTTGATGCGGATAACATTCTTGCACCGGACTATGTGGAACGGATGAACGAAACCTTCAGCGGCGGCGCGGAAATCATCACCAGCTACCGCAACAGCAAAAACTACGGCGCAAGCTGGATCAGCGCAGGCTATGCCCTGTGGTTCCTCCGGGAAAGCCGCTATCTGAACCATGCCCGCAGCCTCTGCGGGTGCAGCTGCATGGTATCCGGTACCGGTTTCCTTTTCAGTCGCAGGGTCGCGGAGGAAATGGAAGCCTGGCATTATTTCCTGCTGACGGAGGATATCGAGTTTTCTGCGGATCAGATTACCAAGGGACGGATTATTGCCTTCTGCCCCGAGGCGGAGCTGTATGACGAGCAGCCGGTGGATTTTTCCACCTCCTGGCGGCAGCGGATGCGGTGGGCCAAGGGATATCTGCAGGTGTTTCGGGATTACGGCGGCAGATTGCTGAAAGGCTGCTGCCGAGGCAGCTTTTCCTGCGTGGATATGACCATGTCCATCATGCCGGCCTTTGTCCTCTCGGCCATTTCTGTTGTCTGCAATCTGATGATCGGTCTGTGGGGCGCCTATTCCCATGCGGAGATATCCATTGCCCTCCGATCTGTCTGTGAGCTGCTGCGAAATATGTATCTGCTCCTGTTTGTGCTGGGTGGTATTACCCTGGCAACGGAGTGGAAGCATGTCCATGAAAAGCCCACCAGAAAGCTCCTGCTGCTTCTGAGTTTCCCTCTGTTTATGTTTACCTACATTCCTATTTCGTTGGCAGCACTCTTCTGTAAGACCGGCTGGAAGCCTATCAAGCATACCTACTGCGCCGAAAAGATGGGCAGGGAGAAAATGGAGGCCTTGCGAAAACTGCCATGAACCGGGACAAGAGAAAGCGAATACGGGAGTTTCTCCTGAATCCCCGTTTCCTGCTGTGCTTCGGAATGGCGTGGATGCTGACCAATGGCTGGGCCTATGCGGCCTTTGGCTTGGGGACGCTGCTGAAAAACGGCTGGCTCCTTCGTATTGCAACAGCCTATCTTGCCTTCCTGTGGTTCCCTTTCACGCCGGAAAAGATCGTAACGGTGACCATTGCCGCGTTTCTGCTGCGGTGGCTCTTTCCGGAGGATGAAAAAACCTTGAAGGTTTTGAAGGATTTGTGGGAAAAATATCGGAAAAAGACATAAAATTCGCCCCTGTACGGTTGTCGTACAGGGGCGCCTTATTAACCTTCGCTGTCGGGAAGTCTTCCCTGGGTGGGATCGTAATGCACAATGACATCCTTGTCGGTGAGCATCTTGACATCCGCGACCTTGGTGCCGAATACATCCACCTGAATGAGCAGGGGACAATCTGCCAGGGCGCTGATATCTTCGATTTCGTTATACTCCATGGTTACGGAGTTCAGGTTGGGCAGAACCGAAAGCGCATCGATCTGCAGCAGCAGATTGTAGGAGCCGTTGATATTGACAATGCTGTATTCCTCGGTCCAATTCGGAAGCTCAGCAACGAGATTGTGAGAGAAGTCCAGGTTCCGGATGGATGTGCCCAGAGGACTCAGATCCACGATCTTGTTTTCGGAGACATCCAGAGTCGTGAGTTTATGACAGCCGGACAGGGGAGTCAGATCCGTAATTCCGTTGGCAGCGCACTGTAGGGTGTTCAGTTCGGGAAGAGAGGCTGCAGGGGAAAGGTTTGCTACGTTGTTGTGGTTGAGCTCCAGAACCTGCAGCTTGGAAAGCGTGGCCAGGGGAGACAGATCGGAAATGTCGTTGTAATTCAGCTCCAGATTTTTGAGATCCGAAAGACCGGACAGTCCGGAAAGGTCGGCGACCGCATTTCTGGAGAGCTTCAGATCCTCCAGAGACTGCATCCCGGCCAGGGGAGACAGGTTTCGCAGGGTATTGGATTCCAGATTCAGATACTGCAGATTGACGGCATTTTCCAGACCGGAGATGGTGGATAGGCCGCAATCAAACAGGTTCAGTTCCCGCAGGTTGCTGCACTCGGCAATATAGTTAAGATCGTCGGTGGGGAAGCGGCATCCCTGAAGATCCAGCTTTTCCAGCTTGGCAAAGGAACCCAGGAAGCTCAGAGATTCGATATTCGTATTCTGGACGATCAGTTCTTTCAGACCTGTGAAATAGTGCAGATCCTCCCAACCGGTAAATCCGTCGGGCAGCATGAGGGAAGTGATATCCCACAGCTCATTTGTGAAAATGGTGCTGGTGCTGGGTTTGCTCAGAATACTCCGAACGATTGCTTCCAGATCGGTATCCTGCAGAATGGCAGGTTCCACAACGCCGCCGATGGTATAATTGCCGACGGTCAGAGGACTTACAAGGCCGTTATCGGCAACCACCAGAGCATAGACGGTGGTCTCACCCAGACCCAGCGTGCAGGGTTCAGTGTAGGCATCCCGATTCATATCGGGATAGCCGCCGCTGTAGTTTATGTACAGGGTGCCTGAATCCGTGCCGGAGTCCACGGTAATATAGTTGCTGTAGAATCCGGGTTCAGGGGTAAGCACCGGGGCGGCGGGACGCATGGTCTGAATTTCACTCAGAATGGCAGGATCTGTGATCTGGTCCAGCATGGTAACGGCATCCAGGAATTTTCCCTGGGCCACAAAGGTTCTGGCCAGAGCCACATAGAGTTGGGCATCGCCGCCATCCATAATGGCGTTTGTCAGAGTGAATTCCGCTTTGGTATAGTTGCCCATGGCCAGGAAAAAGTCGGCTAGCTCAATGGCGACATCGTCCTGCTTGCTGCTCTGGCGATAGGCAAGATTGTACAGCCAGTTGGCGGACTTCTGGTTTCCCTGCGCTTCCTGATATCTCGCCTGGCGGATAATCACATCCCGGGTAAAATCTTTGTCATATACCATTAAGTACCACAGTGAGCTGGCGATCAGGGCAAACACCAGCAGAATCGGTACGATGATACGAAGAAATCGTTTCATAGAATTTGCTCCATTTCGTGGATTTGTCCTATTATTATAGCCGAAATGGGGAAAAAGTCAAGTTTCCCGAAATCTTCCCGAATTTTTCCAGACCAAAAACGGCAGTTTCCTCCCCAAAATCCTGGTAGAATGAATCCGGAGGGATGCAATATGAACGAAGGAGAAAAACGGATCCTGTTGGCAGCGGCCATGGGGTGGGTGCTGCCTGCTGCTCTTTTGATGCTTTGGCCGACCCATGGGCGTGTGGTTTCGGGACAGATTCCGGAAACGACAGTGCTTGTGCAGGCGACTGTTCCGGAGCAAACCCGGAAGATTTCCGTTTTGCAGGAGAATGGCACGGCAGAGGAAATGGAGCTGGAGGACTATCTTGTGGGGGTGGTGGCAGCGGAAATGCCGGCCTCCTTTGAGATGGAGGCTTTGAAGGCCCAGACGGTGGTGGCGAGGACCTATACCCTGCGGCGCTGCTTTGTCAGTCGCAAGCACGAGGACTATGATGTCTGCCGTAATGCCGCCTGCTGCCAGGGCTATGTTTCTCCGGATCGGTTGGGACAGACGGAGGCTGCCCGGATATCCGCAGCGGTGGCAGGTACGGCTGGGCAGGTCCTGACCTATGACGGAGATCTGGTTGAGGCCACGTATTTTTCCAGTTCGGGAGGAAGCACCGAGGATGCTGCTGCGGTATGGGGATCGGATGTGCCCTATCTGCAGGCAACGGATTCTCCCGGAGAGGCTAATATCTTCCCAGATACGGTGTATTTTTCCCGGGAGGAGTTGGAGGATGCTCTGAATGTAACGCTGTACGGCGATCCGGAGGACTGGACGGAAGAGATCACCTATACGGAAGGGGACGGAGTGGATACCTGGGTTCTGTCCGGGGAAAGCTTCCGAGGGACGGAAGTCCGCCGCCTGTTGGGACTGAATTCCACCTGTTTCCGTGTGGAGCCTATGGGAGACGGCCTGTCGATCTCTACCGTTGGATTCGGTCACAGGGTCGGCATGAGCCAATACGGAGCGGATGCAATGGCCCTATCCGGAAATACCTATGAGGATATTCTGGCACATTACTATCGGGGAACCCAGGTCACAGATATGGGAAAAATTGACATTTTCTTCTGATCTCCCTTGGCAAACTGGAGAAATTGCCGCATAATTAAGAAAAAGGAGGTGCGCCTATGGAATTGATCGTAAATGGAAATCCGATTTCTGCCAAACCGGGACAGAGTCTGCTGGAAATGGTAAAGCTGCTGAATCTGGAACGCAGTGCTCTTTCTTCCCGCCCTCTGGCTGCGAAAATTGCGGGAGATGTGTTTACGCTGAATTATATCCCTGTCCGTACAGAGGATGACGGCGTTTCTGCTCCAATGCGCCGGGCCATGGAGGCATCCGGCGGAAAAATCGAACTTCTGACCTATGGAGATGCCGAGGGCAGGGATGTCTATGCCCGTACGGCTCAGTTTGTTATGTTCCTGGCTTTTCGGCAGCTGTATCCCGATGGTGTTGCCAAAATGGGTTGTACGGTTGGCCCGGGACTGTTTGTGGAAGTGGAAAAGCCTGTATTCTCGGTTGAGGATCTGAAAAGGCAGATGCAAAAGCTTGTGGAACAGGATATTCCCCTCATTCGCCGCAGAGTGGATATCCGGGATGCCATTGCCTTCTTTAGCCGACAGGGACAGACGGATAAGGCAGATCTGCTCCGTTTTCGGGAAAAAAATTACTTTGATGCTTATTTCTATGAGGACTTCTGCGATTATTTTTACGGGGAGCTTGCTCCCTCCACGGGATATCTGCAGGTTTGGGATATACTGCCTGCCCCCAGCGGATTCGTATTCCTGTACCCGGATGATGCCTGCCCGGATCGTGTCGCCCACTATCAGGAAATGCCGGCCTTTCTGCATGTCTGCTACGAGGGAAAGGAATGGGGCGAGCAGATGCAGTGTGAGACCGTTGCGGATCTGAACGAACTGACGGAAAACGGAGGCCTGCGGGAACTGATCCGGGTAAACGAAGCCCTGCACGAGAAACGCTTTTCGCAGGTGGCGGATCAGATCTGCAGCAGGGGCTGCAGTATCGTCATGCTGGCAGGCCCCAGTTCTTCCGGCAAAACCACCTCTGCCAATCGACTGGCAACCCAGCTGCAGGTTTTGGGTAAGGATCCGATCCTTATGAGTCTGGACGATTTCTTTATTAACCGGGATGATCTGATTCCGGATGCGGATGGTAAGCTGGACTTTGAGCATATCAATGCCCTGGATGTGCCGCAGTTTCGAAGCACCTTGACCGATCTGCTGGTAGGAAAATCGGTGGAACTGCCTACCTATAATTTCCTGACCGGTATGCGGGAATGGCATGGAAAGAAGCTGCAGCTGAACCCGGATACCGTGGTCATTATCGAGGGCCTGCATGCGCTGAATCCGACCCTGCTGCCGGATAGTATTTCGCCCAATGCGGTATTTCGGCTGTACGTCAGCCCCTTGCTGCCGCTGAACCTGGATCATCACAACCGAATCCCTTCCAGCTATCTGCGGCTTCTGCGGCGGATTGTCCGGGATAATGAAACCAGAGGCTATAGTGTTCAGAAAACCCTTGCGATATGGGATTCCGTGCGGCAGGGAGAAAAACGCTGGATCTATCCCTTCCAGGAAAATGCGGATGTGATTTTCAACAGCTCTACGCTGTATGAGCTTGCCGTGCTGAAAAAGCATATTTTCCCTTTGCTTACCCAAGTGGAACCCGGAGAAGCATGCTATGATGCGGTTCGCAGTATCATCAGCGTCCTGGAATATGTGAAGGAAGCGGATGTGGATGATGAGATTCCGCCCACCAGCCTTGTGCGGGAATTCATCGGCGGAAATACCTTCTACAGGCAATAAAAAAGACCCGGTTCTGAAATTTCAGAACCGGGTCACATTTTTCATCAGATACGGAAATTCGCCAGAACAGCAGCGGTCTTCTTCGCCAGAGGGGAGACATAGGGGCTGGGATAGTTGCACACGGTGGAAACCAGCAGGCAAAGCAGAATGGCGGCAAAGGCAGCGACGATCCAACGGCTGCGGGGACGGAACAGCTCTCTGTTCATGTACAGCATGCCAAGACCTGCGATGGAGCACAGGGCGGTCAGAATGCGAAGGGGAATCCGCAGCCAGGCAACACCGGTGCCGGCAGCAACCAGACTCAGAACAAACAGCAGGCCGTTGGCCAGCAGAACCAATTCCATAAAACGAACCATTTGACGGTAACGTCTGTTTTCTTTTCTCATGGGAAAGCCCCCCTAAATGAATGTATAAAATACTTATACCACATAAAAAAGAAAAAAGCAATATTTTCTGTGAATTTCTCATTTTTCCAGGAAACCCTTGCGTAATGCCTGCCCAAATGGTATAATACCTTTATTATTCGGAAGGAATACCGGTTTTATCGTTAAATTCTTTCCACCAATCGTAAGGAGTTGCCCATGGCAGAGCCACAGTACCATCTGGAGGGGATCGTGCATACCCGCACGGAGGAAATGGAAGATTTCCAGGGGCCTCTGGATGTCATTTTCCTGCTTCTCAGTAAAAATAAAATAGAGATCCAGGATGTGTCTATCACGGCAATTCTGGAGCAGTATCTGGCCTATCTGGATGAAATGAAGCGGCTGGATATGGAGATTGCCAGCGAATTTATCACCATGGCATCTCACCTGATGCTGATTAAGACCAAAATGCTGCTTTCCGCCGCGGAGCAGGCAGAGGCCGAGAGCGAACTGGATCAGCTGCGCCAGTCCCTGTTGGAGCGCCGCCGTAAGGAAGCTCTGGAGCAGATCCGTCTGTCGGTTGCTTACTTAGAGCCCAGAAACGAGATCGGACGCTGCATTTTCACCAAGGAGCCGGAGCCCCTTCCCAAG
>JAZQQD010000131.1:0-10987 GCA_045628895.1 Faecousia sp. | reverse complement strand
GACTTTCCACCATTCTCTTTACCATTAACCTGGATGCCGTGGGCAATATGCCCTGCAACCCTGCCATCGGCGGTACGGGCAAGGGCCACCTGGTGCGGGAACTGGATGCCCTGGGCGGCGAAATGGGTGTGGCCGCGGATGTCTGCTGCATCCAGTACCGGATGCTCAACCGTGGTAAGGGCCCGGCTGTCCATTCTCTCCGTGCCCAGGCAGACAGACGGAAATACCAGCAATTTATGAAGCACACCATTGAACGGCAGGAGAACCTGCAGCTCAAGCAGGCCATGGTGACGAAGATTTTTACCGAAAACGGCAAGGTCACCGGCGTCCAGACCAGTCTGGGCGCGGTGTACGATGCCGAGGCTGTGGTAATTGCCTCCGGTACTTATCTGGACAGCACCGTCATCACCGGCGAAAGTGTCATCGAATCCGGCCCCGACGGCATGCACGCTGCCACCGGCCTTGCGGATTGCCTTCGGGAAATGGGCCTTTCTCTCCGTCGCTTTAAGACTGGAACACCTCCCAGAATCAACCGCCGCAGCGTGGATTTTTCCAAAATGGAGATCCAGCCCGGGGACGAGATTCCCGAGCCGTTTTCCTATCAGACAAAAGATCCTGTCAATAACTCCGCTGTCTGTTATCTGACCTATACCAACGATGAGACCCATCGCATCATCCGTGAGAACCTCCATAGATCGCCCATGTACGACGGCACCATCTCCGGTGTGGGCCCCCGGTACTGCCCCAGTATCGAAACCAAGATCGTCCGTTTCGCGGATAAAAACCGCCATCAGCTCTTTATCGAGCCCTGCGGCCTAGATACCGAGGAACTCTATATTCAGGGCTTTTCCTCCAGTCTCCCCGAGGATGTGCAGATTGCCATGATGCGCACCATCCCCGGTCTGGAAAACGCGGAGATGATGCGTCCTGCCTACGCCATCGAATATGAGTGCGTAGACCCCACCGAGCTGCTGCCCACCTTGGAAACCAAGAAGATTTCCGGCCTTTACGGTGCCGGCCAGTTCAACGGCACCCCCGGCTATGAGGAAGCTGCCGCACAGGGCCTGGTGGCGGGCATCAATGCCGCCTTGAAGCTGCTGGGACGGGAACCGCTGATCCTCACCCGGGACACCAGCTATATCGGCACCCTCATCGATGATCTGGTCACCAAGGGCACCGAGGAACCCTACCGCATCATGACTTCCCGCAGCGAGTATCGGCTCCTGCACCGGCAGGACAATGCGGATCAGCGTCTGACCGCCATCGGCGCAAGGGTAGGCCTGATTCCGCCAGAGAGATTACAGCAGGTGGAAGAGAAGTATGAGCAGGTCACAAGGGAAGTCCGCCGCCTGGAAAGCACCGGCGTTGCCGCATCGGATGCCCTCAATGCCATGCTGGCGGATCTGGATTCTGCTCCTGTGCAGAATTCCGCCCGACTTGCCGACCTCCTCCGCAGACCCCAGGTCAGCTACGAGGATATTGCTCCCTTTGATCCGGAACGTCCCGACCTTTCCCAGGCGGTTACCGAGGAAGTGGAGATCCAGATCAAGTACGCAGGTTACCTTGCCCGGCAGGAAAAGCAGGTGGAGGAATTCCGCAAGGAGGAAAGCCGCAGCCTGCCTGTGGATATCGATTATCTGTCCATCGGAGGCCTTCGCTTAGAAGCCCGGCAGAAGCTTTCCGAGATTCGCCCCATGTCCATCGGCCAGGCTGGAAGAATTTCCGGCGTCAGCCCTTCGGATATCGCCGTGCTGCTGATCTATCTGGAAAATAATAAGGAATAAATGACATCACCTCTGGCATAAACTGCCTGGAGGTGATGTTTTTATGGCGATTGTGAATCCGACGGTACCCATTACCAGCGCGATCGTAAACGAAACGATCCAGTCTCTGACCCGTATGTATCCCTTTTGCCGCAGTGAGATACTAACCGTGACGGAATTTGGCCGTCCGGTGCGTACCCTGGTCATCGGCAGCGGCAGCCGGAAGGTCATCTATACCGCTGCCCACCATGCCAATGAGTGGATCACGGCCTATATCCTGCTGAAATTCTGTGAGGATATGGCAGAAGCCATGGTGCAGGGGACGAATATCGGGGATGTGGATGCCCGATCCCTTGCAGCCGATGCCACCTTTTACATGGTTCCCCTGGTGAATCCCGACGGGGTGGATCTGGTGACGGGAGCCATCCAGGAGGGCAGCGCGGAATATCTGGATGCCCAGCGACTGGCGGAATACTATCCCTTTATCCCATTTCCTACGGGCTGGAAGGCAAATCTCTTGGGGGTGGATCTGAACCTCAATTATCCTGCCGGGTGGCTCCAGGCCAGGGAGATCAAATTCACCCAGGGGTACCTGTTCCCAGGCCCCCGGGACTATGTGGGGCGGGCGCCCCTTACCCAGTATGAGACCCGGGCTCTGGCAGGGTATACGGAATTTCTGGATTCCGATCTGGTGCTGGCTTTCCACTCCCAGGGTGAGGAAATCTACTGGCAGTTTGAGGATATCCCGGTGGAGGGCGCGCAGGAGCTGGGGGAGAAGATGGCCCTGGCCAGCGGCTACCGCTTGGCGGATACCCCCTTTGAATCGGCATTTGCCGGGTATAAGGATTGGTTTATCAAGTTTTTCCGCCGTCCCGGCTATACCATCGAGGTGGGAAGAGGTACCAATCCCTTGCCCATCGAACAGTTCCCGGAAATCTATCGGGACTGCCTGGGCATCCTTCTGCTGGGAGCCAGACCGGATTTGCCTGTCCGCCCGGAAACAGAGGGAGATTAAAAAAGCACCCCCCGGTGGAATTCTCCACCGGGGGGTGAAACCGTTATCTCATTGCGGATGCCCAATCAATTTCTTCCGTCAATATTCTTTCTGCGCTGCTTAGACATTCGGAAATTTTCTTGGTATCTCCATTTGCGTTTTCCAAATCCCAGTTAAACATCCATAGTGGTCTGTGGTAGCGATAAAGCAGAGGAGCTGCCTGGATTTCCAAATCGGAAAAGGTGTAGTGCTTTTTGAAAATGGAAATGGCTTTCAGGATTCTTGCAGCATAGAGCGTGACTTCCGGTTCTACGGATTCGGATATCGTCCGCAAGTGGGCTGATTCCCGAAAAAGGTAATTTGCAACAGTGTCTCTGCCGCAGATGTTGAAATCCAGCACCCCTTGAAAGCTGCCGTTTTCATCCAGAAGAATATTGTGGTGGTTGATATCTGCCTGAAACACAGAAGCAGGAAGCAGGGCATAAATCTTTTGCAGTTTTTCCTTATTTTCTTGCCACAGGTTCCATAGCTTTTCTACCTGGGGCTGGAAGGACTGGGGAAGTGCCTTTGCAATTTCTTGCCATTCCAATGCGTTTTCCTCTACTTCATCGCAGGGGTCGCTGGGACAGAATTTTTCAAAGGCACACCATGCCGACGGAAAATCAGCAAAATCGAAATGGGCATTTGCTACCCGCGCATTCATGGTGATGGCATCTTCCAGATAGGTGTAGCAACCGTCAACGGATATCCTGTTTTCCTCAAAGGTATCCGCAGTGGAATAGCGGGAGTGTTCCTCGGCAAATACTGTGCAGTTATGCCCGTGATAGGCAACTACGGGGAAGCTTCCGTTCAATGTCGGGTAGATTTCCGGGCAGTAGTAGCCCAGGTTTCGATATTCTTCAACGCAGCGTTTCCAGACGGCAACTCTCTCCGGGGTGGTGAAATCATTATCTGCCAGCTTTAGCACCAGCTTTTTCCCATCCGTGTCCTCGCAGAAAATGACTTCCCGGAAGTCAATATCCTGGTTGCGGATGTTTTTTGCGGTGCAGTCTTTTAATTGGGTGTTTGAAAACAGAGAAAAAAGATAGGAAATAAAGTCGTTGTCGTTCATAAATGCCTCCAGATATTTGAGAAACATAGAAGAAAACGGTCATTGCGAGCCATCGCGCACGATGGCGTGGCAATCGCAGGTATGGTACGCAATTTGTACCTGGTTGCGATTGGCATGGGTGCTGCGCACCCTCGCAATGACCATTCTTTTTAGATATCCGATTTTAACACTCTTGCCTGGTTTTCCTCGGCAAACTGCCGGGAGTACAGGCTGTGGTAATACCCCTTCTTCTGCAGCAGCTCCAGGTGCTTGCCCTGTTCCACGATCTTGCCGTCCTTGACAACCAGAATGAGGTCTGCCTTACGGATGGTAGAAAGACGATGGGCAATGAGGAAGGAGGTTCTGCCATGAAGCAGGTGGTCGATGGCCTGCTGAATCAGCTGCTCGGTCTGGGTGTCGATGGAGGAGGTTGCTTCGTCCAGCACGAAGATCCGGGGGTCAGCCAGCAGGGCCCGGGCAAAGGAGATCAGCTGCTTCTCACCGGTGGAGAGCTTGTCGCCGCCTTCGCCAACATCGCTGTCCCAGCCGTTTTCCAGCTTGGCAACCACCTGATCGGCAGAAACCGCCTTGGATGCGGCTTCAATTTCCGCATCCGTGGCGTTCAGTCTGCCGTAGCGGATGTTCTCCCGGATGGTACCGGAGAACAGGTGGGGATTCTGCAGCACATAGCCGATGTTGGAGTGGAGCCACAGCTGGCTGCGCTCCTTATAGTCTACACCGTCAATGAGCACCTGACCTTCGGTGGGCTCAAAGAACCGACAGGCCAGATTCACGAGGGTGGATTTTCCTGCGCCGGTCTCGCCGACGATGGCCACATTGGTACCTGCGGGAATCTTCAGACTGAAGTGCTCCAGCACATTTTCGCCGCCGTCGGGATAACGGAAGGTCACATCGCGGAACTCAATATCACCCTGCAGGGGTTCCCAGTTCTCGGTTTTGGGTTCGAACACATCGCCGTATTTCTCGGTGATTTCCGGGGAATCCATCACCAGAGGTACTTCGTCCAGCAGTCCGGTCACACGCTCGATGCAGGCCTGCATGGAAATGAACTCGGCAATGGTGGCGGCGCATTGCTGCACCGGCTCGAAGATGGTCATGGAGTAGGTCAGGAAGGTGGAGAGCACCGCAATATCCATGAGACTGCTTTTCACCATATAGCCGCCCCGAACCATAACGGCGGCTACTGCCATCATGGAGATGAACACCATGAGGGGAATATACACGGCGTTGAGCTTGGCGGCGGAGATGCCGGCGTTGTGCATTTTGCCGGTGAGATCCTGGAAGCTGCGGTCGTTGCTGCCCTCGATGACCAGGGTCTTGGAGGTTTTGGCTCCGGTGATTCCCTCGTTGAAGGAGGCGGTGATCTGAGAGTTGATTTTGCGCACCTTCCGGTTCTGCACCAGGATCTTGTTTTCAAAATAAACGGTGAGCACCGCCAGGACAGGCACCAGAATGATGACCAGCAGGGCAAGTTTCCAGTTCAGGGCAAACATGGCGGCAAAGGTGCCGATGACATACATGAAGCCCCACAGCAGGTCTGCAAAGTTCCATGCCATGGTGCCGGCGATGCGGTTGGTGTCGCTCATGACGCGGCTTAAGATCTGACCCACAGGGTTAACGTTATAATAGGAGAGGGAAAGGGTCTGCAGGTGGTGGAACATCTTGCGTCTTAAGTCTCTGCCCAGATTCATTTCCACCTTCATGGAGCACCGGGCAAAGCCGATGACAGTCAGAGCCTGCAGGAGGATCATGAGAAAATACAGAAGACCAAATCCACCCAGGCCCCGGGTCGTTCCGGCTTCAATGAAGTGGCTGACGGCGTACTGCTGGAGTAGGGGTAGGAGAATGTCAACGGCAGCCGTTCCCAGGTTCAGTACCAGCAGGAGAATGTAGATCTTTTTGTAGTCCTTCAGCAGGGGCAGAAGCTTTTTCCATACTTTCCAGTCGAAGGATGCTTTCTGTTCGGTTTCCTGTTCCATCTTACATTCCTCCTTCCTCGATGAGGGCTCTGTCGTCGCTGCTCATCTGGATATCATAGATATCCCGGTACATACCGGGGCGGGAAATCAGCTCTGCGTGGGTGCCCATATCCACGACCTTGCCGTCATCCAGTACCAGAATCTTGTCGGCCTGCATGAGGGTGGTGACTCGGTGGGAAATGAGGATCACGGTAGCGTTGCCCAGATTCTCCCGCAGAGCATTACGGATCTTCTGGTCGGTCTCCGCATCCACAGCGGAGAGGGAATCGTCAAAAATCATGATGGGGGCCTTCTGCAGCAGCATCCGGGCAATGGCCACACGCTGCTTCTGACCGCCGGAGAGGGTGACACCCCGCTCACCCACAATGGTATCGTAGCCCATGGGGAAGTCAGCGATGGCTTCGTCCACGCAGGCGATTCGAGTGGCTTCCTTCATTTCCTCGTCGGTAGCTTCCGGGCGGACGGCCTTGATGTTTTCTCCCAGAGTTCGGGAGAAGAGGAAGGGTTCCTGGAGCACCAGACCGATCTGGCTGCGGAGACTCTCCCGGGTGAAGGCCTTCAAGGGATTGCCGCCGATGGTGATCTCGCCTTCCTCCGGGTCGAAGAGCCGATCCAGCAGGTGGGCCAGGGTGCTCTTGCCGGAACCGGTGCTGCCCAGAATGGCAAAGGTAGAGCCACCGGGAATGGTGAAGGATACGTCTGCCAGAACCTGCTGTTCCTCGTAGGAGAAGGTGATATTCCGGAATTCGATATCGCCGGTGGCGGGAAGCTCCTTGGCACCGGGATCGTCTGTCTCTTCCGGTGCGGTGGTGATATAGCCAACACGGTCCATGGAAACCCCGGCCTTACTCATGTCGGAGAGCACTCTGCCCAGGGAACGGACAGGCCAGGAGAGCATGGCGTTGTAGGAGATGAAGGCCAGAAATTCGCCCAGGGTGATGTTGCCGTGAACGGCTTCGGGAACACCGAAGAGAATGATGACCAGCACCTGGATGGAGGTCAGGAAGGTACCGGAGGCCCAGTAGACACTCATGAGCTGACCCAGCTCGATCCACAGGGTGGAAAAACGCTGGTTTTTCTCGTTAAAGCGATCCATTTCGTAGGCTTCCCGGCCAAAGGCCTTTACCACCCGGACACCGGTGAGATTTTCCTGGGTCAGGGTAGTCAGAGCACCCTCTGCCTCGTCGGCAGCCTGGAACCGCTTGGAGATCTTGGAGAAGAACAGTCCGGAGGAACCGCCCACGATGGGCAGGAATGCCAGAGCCACCAGACTCAGCTTTACATTCATGGAAAACATGATGCTCATGTACAGGATGATCAGAAATACGATACGCACCACTTCGATCAGCTGGTTGCATACGAACATCCGGATCACGTCTACATCGGAGGTGCAGCGCTGGATCATGTCGCCGGTGGGGTTAGCGGTGTGCCAGGAAAAGGACAGCCGCTGGATATGATGATACAGGTCATCCCGGATGTGTTTTACAAATCGCTCAGAGCCCTGGCTGAGGGTCACTCTCTGGGCGTAGGTGCTGATTGCCCGGGCAACAGCCACTGCCATGGCGGCACCGGCACAGAGCCACAGGGCACCCTTGGGATTTGCCCGGAGGGCTTCCAGACTGGTAAAGGGGGCCAGCAGGGCAGGAAGCTTTGCACTGTCCTCCTTTAAAATACCATCCACCGCGAAGCGGATGATCTGGGGCAGCAGAGCGCTGAAGACCTGAGCCAGACAGGAAAAAATCAGACTCATCAGAAACAGCGCCGTGCAGCCGTGAATATAGCGCATCACCAGAGAAGCTTTTTGCTTTCCGGTGAGTTTAAAATTACTTTCCATGGTTTACCTCACATTTCTCGGCATAAAAAATGCACCTCTCGAAAGAGGTGCAAAATAAGCCGGATTTCAGCGCAGAAGGCCCCGAACACATTTCATTCCTCTTCTTTGATTCTGCTTTTTCAGATTATTCAACATATTCGGTTCCTCCTTTCTTTTTTTCTCCTATTCTAGCATCCCTGGAAACATTTGTCAATGAGGGAAATGCACCGCAAAAATCCCCGGTATCGTCTGATACCGGGGAAATGATCAATTAGCGGGATCGTAGCTGTAGTCCAGCACGGTGCCGTCCTTCTTGAGATCCACATTGGCCTGGGCGACCAGGGTCAGGCCTTCATCCTTGTCAGCCTTGCTCTTGGAGTAGCCCCGGATGGTCTTCATGTCGGGGTTGGCAGGATCCACGGTGTAGACCTTGACATTATAGGAGATGTAGCCCTTGCCGAATTTCCGGTAGGCGCTCTGGATGATGGTGACGGTGTTCTCGGTGGTCATGGTCTCGTCGGTTTCGGGCAGGTCGATGATGACTTCGTTCAGCTGCTCGTTGTAGTCATACCGCTCGGTGCCCTTGTAGGAAGCACTCAGGGAGGTGTTATCGTAGTAGTAGAACAGGTAGCCTACGGTGCTGGTGATACCGATGCACAGTAGAATAACCAGCAGGGCAATCTGCTTCTTCTGGAACTTCATGGAGCCCTGACCGGGGCCGGCATCAAAGGTCAGACCAAGACGGTAGCACACGGGAGTCAGAATGGAAAGCACAAAGGACAGCGCCCAGCTCTCAATGGGGAAGAATGCAAGGCTCTTGATGATGTGGGGAATCTGGAAGAACAGATAGCTCTTACCCAGAATGACTTTGTAGTACCACATGGTCACGGCGGGGGACAGCATCAGGTTTACCAGCAGGATAATGAGGAACCGGCTGAGAATGACTCTGGTGGGGGTCAGCTTGGCACGGTACAGCAGCAGGGCGAAAATCAGGGAACTGGCAACCTCGATGAGAATGTAAGGCGGGAAGTACACGGTGCCGCCCTGGGGGAAAACCAGAAAACCCAGGAAGTCGGAAACGATAGCGGCAGGAATGGCCACCACCGGTCCGAAAATCATGGCACCCAGAGCGTTGGCAATGAATGCGGTGTTGATATAGAGGTTGGGCGCAATGGTGATGGACAGACCCTTCATGGCAACACGGAGGGCGATCATCAAAGCGGAGACCACCAGGATTCTGGTGTTTTTCAGCTCGCTTGCAGCATCACGCCAGTAGGCTTTGCTGAAGGGATGGGGATACAGGGTGCGGGAGCGGACGTTTTTGGACATAAAAAATTCCTCCTTTTGTAGTGACGATGAAACTGCGGGCGGGAACAAAAGAAAAAACCCCGCAGCAATGCTGCAGGGAGTTTTGTTTATGTAACCCGCAGGCTCTTCGCCTGACCGAGTATCGTTGCTTACATTTAGGAGGAAACTCCTATTTGGGCAGCGGGTGCGGTAACCTCATCGTAGACTTTTGTCTTTCGTCCGCCAAACAACTCCCCATTTTGGCGGCACTTCACGCGAGGTTCCTACTCTGTTCGCGATTATCATACAATATAAGATAGGGTTTGTAAACAGTTATTTGGGAAAATTTTATCGATTTAGCAAAAGCATCAAAAACTGTCGGGAAATTTCCGGAAAACTACAGCAGGTTTCGTCTGATTATCTTCCGGACACTATCTAGAATGGGAAATAACACATAGGAAGGAGCGGGAAATATGCAGTGTCAAAAGCTGAAAACCTATATGGAAACCGGCCGGGTGGTGTTTCTTCCGGCAAGGGCCATCCGACCCAATCGGGGGCAGCCCCGCCAGGTCTTCCGGGGGGATGCTCTGGAAGAGCTGGCGGAAAGCATCCGGCAGCACGGAATCTTGCAGCCTCTGACGGTTCGCCGGGCAGGGGGAAATCAGTATGAGCTCATTGCCGGGGAACGGCGGCTCCGGGCAGCCATTTTGGCAGGACTGACGGAGATCCCATGTATTATAATGAATATGGATGAGCAGGAGTCCGCCGCGGCGGCACTGGTGGAAAATCTGCAGCGTCAGGACCTGGATTTTATCGAGGAGGCCAGGGGCATTGCCCGGCTCATGGAGCTTACCGGCATGCACCAGGAGCAGACGGCAAAGACTCTGGGCAAAAGCCAGAGCGCCGTTGCCAACAAGCTTCGTCTCCTGCGGCACAGCCCTCAGGTGCTGGAGGCCCTGAGAGAACACAACCTGACGGAGCGCCATGCCCGGGCACTGCTTCGGCTGACGGATGAGGGACAGAAGATGGAAACTGTTGCGGTGATCGCCCAGACTGCCATGAGCGTCGCCCGAACGGAACGGTATATCGATGCCCTGCTTTCCGGAAAAGAGCAGGAGAAAACCGGGGTCAACGTGGGGCAGTTCCTGAACCATCTGAACCTGTCACTCCAGAAGATTCAGATGCAGGGCGTGGCGGCAGTCAGTAAACGGCTGGAGACGGAACAGGAGATTGTGGTGACCATTACCATCCCGAAAAGAAGGTTGGTAAATATGACCAAATCCGAGGCGGAAAAAATGTAGAAAACTACGATTGCATACGGTTTGTAAATATGATAAAATTTCGATATCCAGGTGGATTGCGCCTACTCCACAAAAAATAGACGCATGAAGCTAAATTAAAGGAGGATAAACCCCGTTTGACTCACGGTGCGGCAGTGTGGAGACCTGTCGTAATTCGGCTGCTATTTTGCTTGGCAGTCGGGAGAACACACCGAGCGAATGCTGTGTGTTTAGAGTCGAGAAAATTATGGCAAGTTTGACCCTGAAGAACGTAAAGAAGATCTACCCCTTCAATGGCGACGATGCAAAGCAGGCCAAGAAAAAGAAGAAGAACGACGACGCTCCCGAGGAGAAGAAGGTCAACCTTCAGATCACCGATAAGGGTGTTGTTGCTGTTCAGGAATTCAACCTTGAGATCAAGGATAAGGAATTCATCGTTCTGGTTGGTCCTTCCGGCTGTGGTAAGTCCACCACTCTGCGTATGGTCGCAGGTCTGGAAGAGATCTCCGAAGGCGAGCTGTACATCGGCGACCGTCTGGTGAACGACGTGGCTCCTAAGGACCGCGATATCGCCATGGTCTTCCAGAACTACGCTCTGTACCCCCATATGACTGTTTACGATAACATGGCTTTCGCTCTGAAGCTGCGTCACATGGACAAGGCTGAGATCGACAAGAAGGTTAAGGAAGCAGCCGAGATCCTGGACATCACCCAGTACCTGGGCCGTAAGCCCAAGGCTCTGTCCGGTGGTCAGCGTCAG
>JAZQQD010000130.1:0-55882 GCA_045628895.1 Faecousia sp. | reverse complement strand
GAGTAGGGGGATGCGGTTTTCATTTTGGCCCGCTGGGCAAAAAGGAAAGTTGCCACCAGTTCTTGACCTGGTGACCGCAAGTGTCCACCGGACACTTACATTTGATTGGTTCGAATCCCTCGCTTTGAGTAAATAAAAATGGGCATCCGGATGGATGCCCATTTTTATTTGGTCGGAGTATCGGGATTCGAACCCGAGGCCTCTTGGACCCGAACCAAGCGCGATACCAAACTTCGCCATACCCCGTTAGCCTAATTATTATAATGAATAAGCCGTCGCTTGTCAAGTGGCCGAAAAAGTTTTCGACGGCGGGCATACGTCGGCAGTCCTATGCGTAAGTTGTCCCAAAGGGAGGGGACAGACTTGGGGTATCGCATTGAGTATGACGGCATGGAGAAGCAAGAGAGCAGGGGTAGTTTTGATTATTTCTGGTTTCAATGGCTGGTTGCGGTGTTTCTGGTGGTGTTTTTTGTGGGGGTGTCCCATTATTGGGAAGCCGGGAGAGAGAAGATCTGCCAGGCACTGCTGCCCCAGGATGCGGTGACGGCGGCTGCCGTGGAGCATTTTGCCCAGGAGCTGAAAGCCGGGGAGGATTTGAAGGATGCAGTAGTGACCTTCTGCCGGGAGATAATCTATGAAACCGAGAATTGAGGTGGCTCCGGAAAGCTATGTGCTTTTCGGACTTATGGTTTTCCTTCTTCCTCTGCGCTGGTGGCTGGCGGCCATGACTGCGGCATTCTTTCACGAGCTGTGCCATTATGCCGCGGTGGCTGCCTTCGGCGGCCGGGTGCAGAAGATCTCAGTTCATTTTGGTGGGATCCGTATGGACACCACACCTTTGACATCCGGCCAGAGCGCAGTCGCATCCCTGGCAGGGCCGGTTGGCAGCCTCCTGTTGCTGCTTTTTTTCAGAAAATTGCCCCGGCTTGCCATCTGCGCTTTTTTGCAGTCGGCCTTTAATCTCCTGCCGCTTTTTCCGTTGGATGGGGGTAGGGCGGTGCAGTCTCTTCTGGAAATGCGTTTTTCGCCCCCCATTGCGGAGAAAATCTCCCACTGGATTCAGAATGGCACCATCGCCATGCTGGCGGTCTTGTGTACCTTCCATTTCCTGCGGTTCGGCAGCAGACTTTTGCCGTTGCTGCTGGGAATTGCCCTGTTTCGCTGGCTGCGGGGGAGAAAAACCTCTTGCAAAGATGGGAATCTGCGGGTACAATAGTGCTACAAAAGAAATTGAGGTAAATCTATGACCGAGTTACTGCAGCGAATCCTCCCGACTGTGCAGAAGCCTGCGCGGTATACGGGCGGTGAATATAACGAGATTCAGAAGGACAAGCAGGATGTCCGGGTTCGGGTGGCCTTCTGCTTCCCGGATACCTATGAGATCGGCATGTCCAATGTGGGCATGCGGATTCTTTACGGTGTTATGAATCAGATGGACGGCGTCTGGTGCGAGCGCGTGTTTGCCCCTTGGGGCGACATGGAAGAGGCTATGGAGAAGCATGATCTTCCTCTTTGGGCTCTGGAAAGCCAGGACGCGATAAAGGATTTTGACATGGTGGCCTTCACCATCGGCTATGAAATGGCCTATTCCAACATCCTCAATATGCTCCGCCTGGCGAAGATCCCTCTGCACAGCAAGGATCGCCATGATCTGAAGAATATGGTGTTTGCCGGCGGTGTCTGCGCCTATAACCCGGAGCCTCTGGCGGATTTTATTGACTTCTTCAGCCTGGGCGAAGGCGAGGACAGCACGGTGGAGATCGTATCCCTCTATGACAAGGCAAAGCAGGCCGGATGGAGCAGGGAGCAGTTTCTCACCGAGGTCGCGAAAATCCCCGGCGTCTATGTTCCTTCCTTCTATGACCATGTTTATAATGAGGATGGCACATTAAAAGCCATTGTACCGCTTAACGGCGCTCCCGCAAAGGTGCGAAAGCGCATTGTGGAGGATCTGGACAATGCCTATTTCCCTACCAAGATGATCGTTCCTTCTACGGAGATCGTCCATGACCGGGGCAATCTGGAGCTGTTCCGTGGCTGCATCCGTGGCTGCCGTTTCTGCCAGGCAGGCTTTACCTACCGTCCTGTCCGCAAAAAGAGTGCCGAGGTGCTCTATCGGCAGGGCGTGGAAATGCTGACGGATTCCGGCAATAACGAGATTACATTGTCCAGCCTTTCTACCTCCGATTACCGCCAGCTGAAAGAGCTGACGGATGCCATGATTCCCTATTGCGCCGAGCATAAAATCGGTCTTTCCGTGCCATCTCTCCGGGCGGATAACTTCTCCCGGGAGCTGATGCAGAAGCTGCAGACCGTCCGCAAGAGCGGCCTGACCTTTGCCCCCGAAGCCGGCACTCAGCGCCTGCGGGACGTCATCAATAAAAATCTCACCGAGGAAGAAATCCTCACCACCTGCACCAATGCCTTTGCCGGTGGTTGGAGCAGCGTAAAGCTGTATTTTATGCTGGGCCTGCCCACAGAAACCGATGAGGATGTTCTGGGGATTGCCGACCTTGTATATAAGATTATCCTTGCCTGGAAGGAACATGCCACCAATAAGAAGCGTGGCCTCCGTGTCCATGTGGCAACGGCATTCTTTGTGCCCAAGCCTCACACGCCTTTCCAGTGGGAGCAGCAGATCACACCCCAGGAATACCTCCGGCGGTGCAAGCTGCTGAAGGAGCATTTCTATTCCAAGTCCATTGAGTATGACTATCATGCTCCCGACCTTTCCCGTCTGGAGGCTGTAGTAGCCCGTGGCGACCGCCGACTGGGCCCGGTTTTGGTGTATGCCATGTACCACGGTGCCAAGCTGGATGGTTGGGATGAATACTTCCGCTACGATCTCTGGTTGGATGCCTTCCGTGCCTGCGGTGTGGATCCGGAATTTTATACCACCCGTGGTCGGGAAGAAGAGGAGATCCTGCCCTGGGATCCCATTGATGTGGGTGTCACCAAAAAGTTCCTCCTGCGGGAGCGCAAACAGGCCTATAACGGTCTGGTAACGCCGGATTGCCGCCATGGCTGTGCCGGCTGCGGAGCCAACTGCTTACTTTCGGAGGTGGATTGCGATGCCTAGACTGCTGTTTGAAAAGACGGGAAATGCCATCTTTATTTCCCATCTGGATCTGATGCGTCTGTTCCAGCGGGCTTTCCAGCGGGCAGGACTGCCGCTGACCCACTCCAAGGGTTTCAATCCCCGGCCGGAGGTTTCCATCGCCCTGCCCCTGTCGGTAGGCGTGGAGAGCGTCTGCGAGCTGCTGGATTTCAAGCTGGAATCGGATATCCCCGATGACCTGGTGGAGCGGCTGAACCGTGCCCTGGTACCTGGTGTTCATGTCCGGGAGCTGATCCCGGAGGGCAGAAAAATTCGGGACCTGCGGTATCTTCTCTGCAACATCCATCTGGAATATGATAACGGTATCCCGGAAGGAACGGAAACTGCCCTGGAGACGCTGTTTTCCCGTCCGGAGATCCCGGTGGAGAAAAAAGGCAAGAACGGCCTCACCACCCAGAATATCGCCGAGATGATGCTTGCGCCGGAGATCCACCGCCTGTCCCCCCAGGAACTGCTGCTTTCCTGCCGTATCTGCTGCCAGAATCCCACCCTGAACCCGGCACAGATCGTTTCCGCTATCCAAAAATATCTGCCGGAGTTTGCACCGGACTTTTCCATCTGCAAGCGGATGGAAATCTATGACGAGAATCAAGAAATTTTTCGATAAGGAGAATCCCAATGGAAGAAAAAGAACTGTATGATCTGGATATCTGCCCCTGCTGCCGCGGTGCCGGCTATCTGACCCATGAGGGCGGCTGGAATGTCCAGGTGGAGTGCGTGGACTGCGGTGCTCACACCGTGTACGTGGAGTATGAGAACGACGAGGAAAAGAAAAAGGCAGAGCAGGAGGTCGTCCGCCTTTGGAATCTCGGCAAGGTTATCCGCATGGATCCCGGCGAATAAAAAAGAATTTTCACAAAACAAAAAAATAATGCTTGCATTTCTGGTGATTGTATGCTATTATAAGCGGGCAGTTGAGAGACGCAAGCAATATCCGGGTGTGGCGAAGTTTGGTATCGCGCTTGAATGGGGTTCAAGAGGCCGCTGGTTCGAATCCAGTCACTCGGACCAAAAAACCAGATCATCTTCAGATGATCTGGTTTTTTTATTTCGTGACTGGATTCGAACCCATCAAATGCGATATGCCGGTGGCATATCACTGCCATCAGTGCAAACACTGGTGGCTTCCTTAGTTTTTGCCCAGAGGGGCAAAAACGCAAATCGAATCCAGTCACTGTTTGCCAAACAACCACTTTTGCATACCAAGGGCGAAGAGGTTATTCCTGTGTTAGCTGATAGACAAATACACAAAAAATGATATAATGAAAAGAACAAATAGGAATTTGCGGAGGCACCTATGAAAGTTTCAAAAATACTCGTTTGCATTCTTATAGCAATTGCGATTATTGGCCTGTTGGGTGGCATAGTATTGATTATATGTGGGCAAGCTGCAATCGCTGGTATTGTTTGGGCATCAACGACTCTTTTTTCTGCCATAGCAGTCAAACGAATTGCATCTGCCAATAACCGTGCAGAATAAATAGAAATCCCGGTTTGTCGAGCGAAGAAACCAAATTTTTTCTATTAAAGAAAACGAAAAGAGGCGAGACCCGCAGGGTTTCGCCTCTTTCTGATTGGTTCCTTATTTCTTTCCGAAAAGACCGCCGACCAGGCCGCTCAGCTTGTCTACATCGATCTTTGCTTTGACAGCATTTACAACACCCTGAATCTGCTCGTCGGGCAGGTCGATGCCGAGGAGCTTTTCCACGGTTGCAACGGGATTCTTCTGGAAATTCTGAGCGATGGCTTTGTCAGACTTGATCTTGTTTACGATCTCGTCGATCTTGCCCATGAGTTCTGCTTTCATATCCATATTGTTTTCCTCCGTTTATTTGTTTTCTATAGTATACATTTTTTTACCTGATTACGCAATTCCTTTTTAAGTAAAACTTGCACGAAGGCGCAAATGCGCGTATAATAGAGAAAAGACTAGGAAAAGAGGAAAACCTTATGCATTCTTTTTGCGGATTGAAGGCTGCTGATTTCGCAGGTAAAAAAGCCAATTTTCATACCCATACTACACGCTGCCACCATGCGGTAGGGGAGGATCGGGAATATGTGGAAAAAGCCATTGAAGCAGGATTTCGGGTGCTGGGATTTTCCGATCATGGTCCCGTTGTCCGGGAGGATGGCCGGGTTTCTCCGGTGCGTATGCTGCCCGAGGAGCTGGATGGCTATGTATCTTCCATTCTGGACCTTCGGAAAGAGTATAAGGATGACATTGATCTGTACATCGGTCTGGAAGTGGAGAATATGCCCAGCTTCTTCGAAAAGACCGTGGAGTTCTACCGGCAGTACCCTCTGGATTATCTGATCCTGGGCCAGCACTTCTTCGGGGATGAGGGCGCAACACCCCATGTTGCAAGACCTCAGGAGGATCCTGCCTGCATCGAGCAGTATGTGCATGCCGTGATAACTGCCCTGGATACGGACCTGTTTCTCTATGTTGCCCACCCGGATATCTTCCGGTTTGCGGGAGAGGAAAATCTGTATTGGGAAGGAATGGGAAAGATCCTGGATAAGCTGAAGGAAAAGAACCTTCCCGTGGAGATCAACGGAAACGGCTTCCGGGAAAATCTCCATTATCCTAATCCCCGTTTTGCCCAAATGGCAGCGGACAAAGGCTGCAGTTTTATCATCGGCGTGGATGCTCATAACCCTGAAAATCTGATCAATCTGGCTGCCATGGAAGGCTGTGCAGAATTTGTAAAGAAAGTCGGCGGTAAGCTGATTTGCTCCTAAAAAAGTGCCCGGCATATCCTTGGATATGCCGGGCAAGAAAAATTTTCTAACCCTCCGGACAGCTTGGACTCTGACCGGAGGGCTTGGCAGGATGCAGCAGGGGGAGAGCTGCATCCAACAAAAAATACGGCTGCGATGGTGTTCCCAATACCATCGCAGCCGTTTTTCTGCAAAACAAATACACCTTCCTGCTCTAACTCGGAACAGAAAGTGAAAATCCGATTTTCGTAGGTCTTCTGACTTGTGCCTAAAAGCGATTTCCTGTCTGCCTTCTCAGATTGCTCCAATGACTGGCTTCCGCCAACGACAGGAATCTCAGCACTTACAGCGCCGGTAGCGTGGGGACTTGCACCCCGTTCACTTGTTAAGCCCGATCGCCGACATGCGCACCATCGAGCCACGAAAATGCTTATTTGATTTGCTTGTATTATACTACAGGGTGATAGCAAATGTCAATAGAAAAAAGATGGCGAAAATATCTTTGAGCGGGGGCTTTTTTCCTGGAATACTCTGCGAAAAAAAGAAAAAAGTGTTTGACATTTCAGGTAGAACAGGGTATAATAACTGAGCACGATTGCGAGAGGAGGGACACTATGCTGTTAGGGCTTTCAAAAATTATTGACTGTCCCGGCGCATCCGTTCCTTTCAGCGCATCCGTGGATCTGAGTGATCTTCAGTTTGGTACCTGCTATCCCGCGTCGGAGCCGGTTGCGGCATCCGGTGTGGTGCGCAATACCGCTGGCGTTCTGGTGATGACAGGTTCCGTTACTACTTGCCTTCATGGTGTTTGTGACCGCTGCGCATCGGAGTTTTCCCGGGAAGTGGAATACCCCATTGATGTGGTTCTGGTTACAGAGCTTGCCAACGAAGAGAACGAAGATGAATGGGTATTCCCTCTGGAGGGAGACAGCGCCGATCTGGATGATATTATTCGCACGGTATTTGTGCTGAATATGGATTCCAAGCTGCTGTGTAGGGATGATTGTAAAGGCCTCTGCTGCCGCTGCGGCAGAAATCTGAACGATGGCCCCTGCAGTTGCCAGAAGGAGCTCGATCCCCGTTTTGCTGCTTTGAAGCAGCTTCTAAAATCGTAAATCTTATTGAATGCTGCGCAGTAAAGCAGTTCGACCAAGGAGGTGTCATCCATGGCTGTCCCTAAGTGTAAAGTATCCAGCGCTCGTCGTGATAAGCGTCGTGGCTCTAACTGGAAGCTGTCCGCCCCCACTGTGGCTGTTTGCCCCAAGTGCGGCGAGCCCGTCATGCCTCATAGAGCTTGCAAGGCTTGCGGCTCCTACAATGGCCGTCAGGTCCTGGCCGCCAAGGCTGACTAAGGCAGGAAAAGCGAAAGCGAGAGGAAGGCGTCTGCGCCTTCCTCTTTTCCTTTATCGGGAAAGAAAGGAGTTTTTTCTATGAGCAAAGGATTGATCGCTATCGTGGGTCGCCCCAATGTGGGCAAATCCATGTTGTTTAATAAACTCACCGGACATCGTACCTCCATCGTGGAGGATACCCCCGGTGTGACCCGTGACCGCATCTACGGGGACTGCGAGTGGTGCGGAAGAACCTTTTCTCTGGTGGATACCGGCGGTATCGAACCGGGAACCGACAGCGATATGCTGAAATTTATGCGCCGCCAGGCGGAGATTGGTATTGAACTGGCCGATGCCGTTGTAATGGTGACCGATGTGAAATCCGGTGTCACCGCAGCGGATATGGATGTTGCCGCTATGCTGCAGCGCAGCGGCAAGCCGGTTGCCCTGGTGGTCAACAAGTGCGATTCTATCGGCCCTGTGAACCCGGATGTCTATGAGTTTTATGCTCTGGGCTTGGGTGATCCCTTTGAGGTTTCAGCCGTCCACGGCCACGGTACCGGCGATCTGCTGGACTGGTGCCTGGAGCAGCTGCCTGAGGAAGAGGAGACGGAAGAGGAAGATGAGACCATTAAGGTGGCCATCGTGGGCAAGCCTAACGTGGGCAAATCCAGCCTTCTGAACCAGATTCTTGGCGAAGAGCGTGTCATCGTGTCCAATGTGGCAGGCACTACCCGAGATGCCATCGACAGCTATTTTGAGAATGAGACCGGAAAGTATTGCTTTATCGATACTGCCGGTATGCGCAAGAAGAGCCGCATCGATGATATCATCGAGAAGTATTCCAATATGCGCACCATCAGCGCCATTGAGCGTGCCGATGTATGTCTGATCCTGGTGGATGCCAACGACGGTGTTACCGAGCAGGATACCAAGATCGCAGGTCTCGTCCATGAAGCCGGCAAGGCAGCCATCATCGTTGTGAATAAGTGGGATGCGGTGGAGGATAAGGAGACCAACACCATGCGGGATAAGGAAGCCCAGGTCCGTGAGGGCCTCAGCTATATGCCTTACGCCCCGGTCATGTTCCTGTCTGCCCTGACCGGCCAGCGGGTGGATAAGCTGTTCCCCATGATCCAGTCCGTTGCCGAGCAGAATGCCATGCGCATCACCACCGGTGCCCTCAACAGCGTTCTGGCGGATGCTACCACCCGTGTGCAGCCGCCTACGGATAAGGGCCGCCGTCTGAAGATCTACTATATGACTCAGGTCAGCTCTAAGCCCCCCCATTTTGTTATTTTCTGCAACGATGCCAGATTGTTCCATTTCTCTTACCAGCGTTATCTGGAAAACCAGATCCGTGAGGTCTTTGGCCTGAAGGGCACTCCCGTTCGGATCACTATCCGCCAAAAGGGAGACAAGGAGGAATAAATCGTGTGGTATCCCATTGTAATTCTGATGCTCTGCGGCTATCTGCTGGGTAATCTGAATGGCTCTGTGAGTATTTCTATTCTGACGCAGAATGAGGATGTTCGTACCCATGGCAGCGGCAACGCGGGCCTGACCAATTTCTTCCGCAATTACGGCGGAAAGGCAGCCCTGCTTGTCATTCTGGTGGATGGCGGCAAGGCGGTGCTGGCCTGCCTTCTGGGCGGTGCTTTGCTGGCACCCTTCGGACAGGAGAAGCTTGGCCTCGTGCTGGGCGGCATTGCCGTGTCCCTGGGCCATGATTTTCCCGCGCTTCTGGGCTTCCGGGGCGGTAAGGGAATTCTGAGTGGTATTTTTGTTCTGTTTACCATTGACTGGCGTATTGCCCTGGCAGTGGTTGCCGTATTTATGGTGGCGTACTTCCTTACGAAATATGTATCCCTGGGTTCCATTCTGGGAGCGGTGACCTATGGGATCGGTTTTATCCTGGTATACCATAATAACGTTCCGGTAATGCTGGGCGGCTGTTTCATTGCGATTCTGGCAATTTATATGCACAGAAGCAATATCAAGCGGCTTCTGACCGGCACGGAAACCAAAACCTATTTGCGGAGGAAAAAGGGATGAGAGCAGCTGTAATCAGCAGCGGTGCCTGGGGTACTGCCCTGGCGCTGAGACTTTGCGGAAACGGCCATTCCACGGTTCTGTGGTCTCATAATCCAAAAAAGGCTGAGGAAATGGCAATCTCCCGCCAGAATCCCCAGCTTCCCGGGGTGGCACTTCCGGCAGAATTGGAATTCTCCGGAGATCCTGCCTGCGTAAAGGACTGCAGCCTTGTGGTGTTTGTCTGTCCTTCTTTCTCTATCCGTTCTGTGGCGCAGACGATTGCTCCCTATATTCCTGCGGATGCGGTGATCGCTACCGCTACCAAAGGTATTGAGGCAGAAAGCATGCTTCGCATGAGCCAGGTGGTGGAGGAAGTAACCGGACATACCGTGGTAGCCTTGACGGGCCCCAGCCATGCAGAAGAGGTTGCCCGCGGCATTCCCACCGGTTGCCTTGCCGCCTGCGCGGAAAAGGAACTGGCTGAATTTGTTCAGGACGCCTTCATGTGTGACAGCTTCCGGATCTATACCAGTCCGGATGTGATTGGTGCCGAGTTGGGCGGTGCACTGAAAAACATCATTGCTCTGTGTGCCGGTATCAGCGACGGCTTGGGCTTTGGAGACAATTCCAAGGCCATGCTGATGACCCGGGGTCTTACAGAAATGGCACGCCTTGGTGTTGCCATGGGCGCTCAAAGGGATACCTTTGCCGGCCTTTCCGGTGTGGGCGATCTCATCGTGACCTGTACCTCCATGCACTCCCGGAACCGCCGGGCAGGCATTCTCATCGGCCAGGGCGAAACGGCTGAAGAGGCCATGGACCATGTAGGTGCTGTGGTGGAGGGCTATTATGCGACTCGCTCTGCCTATTTCCTGTGCCAGAAACTGGGTGTTACCATGCCCATCGTGACCGCGGCTTACCAGGTGCTCTATGAGCATGTCAATGCCCGGGATGCCGTTCGTGGACTGCTTATGCGTCAGAAAAAAGCCGAGCAGGAAGATGCCGGCTGGCTATCATAAAATAAAAAAGCATCCGTTTGGAAAGCGGATGCTTTTTTCAGCGTGTCAAAAGAGCCTCGCAGAGTTCGCCGCCGCAGCGGCGAAAAAATCGAAATCATTTTCGGCCGCGGCGTGTACGTGGACGAAAATACTTTACAGGCTGCAAGGGTGGAATTTGTTTTCCTGAAGAAAACAAATTATGCGCGCAGCAGACTGCATCCTTTTGTCAAAAAACTCCGAAGGAGTTTTTTGACAGTCTAAGAAAAGCATCCGCTTGGAAAGCGGATGCTTTTTTATTTATGTAGCTTACTTCTTAGAATCTTCAATGATGTTGAGGATGATCTCGGCGCAGCGATCCATACCCAGCAGGCTGCTCTTGAGGCACACATCGTAGTTGTCGGACATACCCCAGACTCTTCCGGTGTAATGCTCATAGTTTACTCTGCGGCGCTTATCCTGCTCGTGAACTCGGGTCAGAGGCTTCTTATCGGATTCACCGTAGAGCTCAACGATATGCTTCGCGCGGAAGTCCTCATCGGCGTAGATGAAGATGTGCAGGCAATCGGGACGATCCTTCAGAATATAATCAGCATTTCTGCCGACAATAACACAGGGACCCTTGTCAGCCAGATCCATGATGACTTTACACTGTGCATTCCACAGAAAGTCGGAAGTGGAGAGTCCGTTCATAACACCGGGGACACCCATGGGAGCAAAGGCATAAGCAAAGCTGTTCTTACCGGGAGCGTGCTCGCCATTTTCTTCTACAAATTTGGGAGCAAAGCCGGATTCCGCAGCAATCTGTTCTACAAGCTCTTTATCGTAGAAGGGAATTCCGAGGCGCTCTGCAACGGCACGACCAACGGTGCGTCCACCGGCTCCATACTGACGACTGATAGTAATGATCTTCTTTTCCATAGGGGTACCTCCTTTAAGTGCTTTGCTTATTTGCAGCAGGGGAAGAGAAGTCTGATTTCAGTTTTTTCAGAATATCTTCGTCTGCGGGACAGAAGGAATAATCGTCGATCTCGTCTACGGTGATCCAGCGCGCATCCATGTGCTCCAGCAAGGTGGGTTGGCCGGAAGCAATGGTGCAGGAATAGAGTGACAACTGAATTTCGATATCCGGATATCGGTGCACCACCCTGTAGTAGAGGTCTCCTACCGCAACGGTGATATCCAACTCTTCCCGACATTCCCGGATGAGTGTTTCCTCCAGTGTTTCTCCGGTTTCCTGCTTGCCGCCGACAAACTCCCACAGAAGACCTCTCGCTTTGTGGGCAGGGCGCTGGCAAATCAGAAAGCGGTTATCCTGCCAGATCAGGGCAGCAGCAACTTGTACCAAAACGATCATATCCTTTCTGTATTTATTATATAGCATGCATAGAAAAAAATCTACTGTTTTCTGTTGCGATGCCTGTATTTTTTGTCAAAAAGAAAGTGTTAAAAATTGCAAAAATTAGGAAATAAAATGGTTGCACTCGCAATTATGTTCATAAATTGTTCATTATTTGGCGCAAAAAATAAAGGATTATGAAAGAAAAACATGAAAAACCGGTATTTTCAGAATAAAAATCATTGACATTTTATGGAAGGCTATGTATAATGCGAAATATAAAGGGGGAATCGGAAATGGACCTTTCCAAATGCGAACTTGAGGTTATGGATGTGTTCTGGAATCTGAACACGCCGCTTTCTCGAAAGGATCTGTTGGATCATCAGGAAGAGAAGACATGGAAGGATAGTTCCGTTCATATTCTCCTCAACAGCCTGCTGAAAAAGGGAATTATTGAGAAAGCCGGTATGGTCAAACGGGTAAAAACCGTTGCCAGAACCTTTGTCCCAACCATGACCCGGGAGCAGTATTATGCTGTGAATATTTTCAGTCATCGCTACAAGCCAGAACTTTACGGAGTCCTTGAGGAATTGATTCGCAAGAATCCTCTGACTGCGGAAGAAATCAGCGGTTTACAGGAATTGCTGAAAACAAAAGCATAATTTTTAGCCCTGTCTGCATTTTGCAGACTTCGCTTTTTTGCATGGTATCGTCTTTCCTCAGGCCTGTGCCTTTGCCAGCTCCAGAGCGGTAGCCAGCTGATCGGGGCAGGAGGTAGCCTTGCTGCCACAGGTGATGCCCTTGATGGCTGCGATGACTTCATCCACATTCTTGCCTTCAACCAGAGCGCTGATGCCCTTCAGGTTGCCGTTGCATCCGCCGATGAACTGCACATTGCTAACCTTTCCGTCGGTAAGATCAAAAAGAATGGTACGGGAACAGGTTCCCTTGGTGGTGTATTCGTGCTGCATGATGGTGATTCCTTTCTTTATTCGATTAAGTCAACAAGATCTGCCTTTACATAGTCGGCAAGATCCTGAGGATTCAGGAGCAATTGGTGACCTCTGGCACCGGCGGAAACGGCGATAATATCAAAGAGAAGACAGGTCTCTTCCATATAAGTGGGATATTTCTTTTTCATTCCCACAGGGCTGCACCCACCGCGGATATAGCCGGTAAGCCCCAGCAGCTCTTTTACGGCAACCAGCTCCACCTTCTTGTTTCCGGAAGCTTTGGCGGCTTTTTTGAGATCCAGCTCACAGCACACGGGAATGCAGAATACGCAGATTCCGTTGTGGTCTCCCCGGGCAACCAGCGTTTTGAAAACCTGTTCGCCGGGCATGCCGATGGCTGCGGCGGCGTGGTTACCGTTCAAATCGGATTCGTCATATTCGTAGAATTTTTCGGAGCAGGGGATGCCGGCCTGTTCGATCAGACGCACGGCGTTGGTTTTCGTTGCCATTTTTATCACCTTTTGTATTATACGACATGATTTTCAGACTTGCAAGCATGAATTATTTTCCTTCTCTGGGTTATCCTATTTCTACCTATGAAAGGGAGGATTGCCATGGATAATCAGAAAACGGACGAGCGTAAGGAAGAAAGGGAACAGGTCGTTGAACTGGGATCGGATATTACGGCAGGAAAGGACGGCAGAATCTATACCCTTACCATCATTGGCCAGGTAGAGGGACATCAGGTGCTGCCGGAAACGGTGAAGACGACCAAATATGAGCATGTCTTGCCCCTGCTTGCCGGAATTGAGGAGAGCGACGAGATCGACGGCCTTCTGCTGCTGCTCAATACTGTGGGCGGCGATATCGAAGCCGGACTTGCCATTGCGGAGATGATAGCGGGAATGAAGAAACCCACAGTTTCCCTGGTGCTGGGAGGCGGACATTCCATCGGGATTCCACTGGCGGTCTGCACGAAAAAATCCTTCATTACCCCTACTGCCAGCATGACGGTGCATCCGGTGCGCATGACGGGGCTCGTGGTAGGCGCTCCACAGACTTTCCGCTATTTCCAGCGGATCCAGGAGCAGATCACGGATTTTGTAACCGCCAATTCCAGGATTTCCAAAGAGGAATTCGAAGGCTTCATGATGGCTACCGGGGAAATGGCGACGGATGTGGGAACGATTTTGTACGGCAAGGAGGCAGTATCCTCCGGTCTTATTGATCGTTTGGGCGGACTGAATGATGCGCTCCAGGCGCTTCACAAGATGATCGAAAAACGCCAACCGGGAGAAAAATCCGAAGGGAAACCCAAAAGAAAACAGGAAAGTGAGAAATAATACTGGAAAAATCCTCCGAAATATGGTATGCTAAAGGATATCTGTATAAGGAGGAGTTTGCACGAAAATGGATTGGCTGAAAAGTTTGGTTTTCGGATTGATTTCCGGTATTACGGAATTTTTCCCTGTGTCCCAGTGGGCCCACGGCGCTCTGCTTGTGAAAATGTTCGGCAGAGAAAGCGTGTCGGAGCTGTGGATGCTGTCGTCCCATTTGGCTGCCTTACTTGCGGTTATTGTATTTGCAAGTGCCGGATGGAAGCGGATCCTTCGGGAGCAGAGAATCTATCGTGCACCTTCCCGCAGACGTCCCAGACCTGCGGACGGTAAGGTAATTGCTCAGTATCGGATGCTGAAAACAGCGGGAATCATTGCCGCTGCAGCCATGGTGCTGACAGCGAAGATGGGGCCGATCGCCGGGAACCTCGGTTGGGTCTCCCTGCTGCTGCTCCTGAACGGCGTGATTCTCTTCAGCGCGGAGCGCTTCCACAAGGGAAACAAGGATGGCCGGAGCATTGCTGCGGTGGATGGCATCCTGGTAGGTCTGGCCGGTATTCTGGGTGTGTTCCCCGGTATTTCCTTTATGGGCTGTGTTTTGTGGATGCTGCTGCTTCGCGGATTTGAAACCGTGTATGCTGTGGAGAACAGCCTGCTTTTGATGATGCCTGCTTTGGCAGGATGCATCCTTGGCGATCTGGTGCGCCTGCTTTCCGCGGGTATCGCCGGATTCTCCCTGAGCATGGCAGCCCAGTGCCTGCTGATTGCAGGCAGTACATTTGTCGGTGCCTTTTATGCCATCAACGGTATGCGCCGCATGGCAGAGAAAACCGGTTTCACTTCCTTCCCGTACTATAGCTGGGGCCTTGCCCTGTTTATCTTTATTCTGTATCTGACTGTCTAGGAGGTGCCTTTGTGGATAGCGAAAAAAAGAAATCCCGGGTCCCGAAAAATACTGCAAAACCCAAGAAGGAGAAGACTGCCCCCAAGGCGGCTCCTGCCGAGAAGCTGATCACCGGAAAGGGAATTACTGCCATTACGGCAGCAGTGCTGATGATCCTCTTTGCGGCGATCGGTCTTAATTCCGATGGCGTGCTTCTTCGCTTCCTGGGCGGAATCGTCCAGGGACTCATGGGAAAAGCTGCGTTTTTTATCAGCATTCCTGCACTTTTGTACCTGTTTCTGATTTGTATTCAGCCGGCTTCCCGGAAATGGGTGATGCGCTCTGTTTGCCTCATTTGCTTCATCCTGATCTGCGGCTGTGTCTCCCATCTGTACTTAGGCGGTAAGACCCTGCCCGCCGGAGAAAATGCGGTAAAGGCCCTG
The DNA here is from genome assembly GCA_045628895.1 of Faecousia sp. Classification (GTDB taxonomy): domain Bacteria; phylum Bacillota; class Clostridia; order Oscillospirales; family Oscillospiraceae; genus Faecousia. The sequence goes on along the minus strand of JAZQQD010000130.1, from coordinate 40,728 downwards.
TACATCGGCGGATCCCAGGGTAATACCGGCGGACTGATCTGCGGTGCCGTTGCCAACGGACTGTGCTGGCTGTGGGGAAGGGCAGTGTCTTATATTTTTCTGGCGGTGGCAGGTGTTCTGACCCTGTTGGGTTCCATGGGAATTACGGTTCCCGGCATCCTGCGTGCCCTTCGGGACCGCCCCAGAAGCCAGTGGGAGCAGGAAGAGCAGGAGAGAAAGGCCAATGCGCCGGAACCTGCTGCCGTGGTCGTGAATCATATTGCCAATAAGCGGATCGAACACGTGGAAAGACGCCGTATCCAGGAGCAGCGCCGCACTGCCGGTCGACAGGATATGGATGATATCATGCGGCAGATCGATCCTCCTGATGAAAAGCCCAAAACGAAGGCTCAGCTTGCCGCTGCCAAGGCAGAGAAGCCGCTGCTTACCCCTGCGGGAAGCCGCTTTATCAAACAGCAGCAGAGTGCCCCTGCAGCTCCGGCAGTTCCTGCGGCACCGGTGCGTAAGGATCCGATTCCCGAACCTGTAAAACAGGAAATGCCTAAGCTGGAGCCTGTGAAGCAGGAAGAACCTGTCCAGATGGTTATGGAGCCGGAGGTTTATGTGGAGGTCACCAAGGATGTGATTCCCGAAACCATGCCGCCTTTGGTGGCTCCGCCTGTTGAGACACCTGCCAATCAGAAGGTCACCGGAAAAGATGCGGCGGAATCTGCCGCGGAAGTGGCCATGGAGATTGCGGAAAGTGCCGCAAAACCGGAGATGGAATACTGCTTCCCGCCGATTTCTCTGCTGAAGCGTCCTACTCATTTTGGCGGGGACGGTACTGAGGAAATGCGGGAGAATTCCCGTCGACTCAATGAAACCCTGGCCAGCTTCAAGATTGAAGCCCATATCATCAATGTGACCCGGGGCCCCAGCGTGACCCGGTACGAGGTGGAGCTGGATAAGGGTGTCCGCCTCAATAAGCTGACAACCGCAGCCGATGACATCGCCCTGAGCCTTGGCGCATCCGGTGTCCGTATTGCCGCAGTCCCCGGAAAGATTTCCGTAGTGGGCATTGAGGTGCCCAATCAGACGGTCACGACGGTCTCCCTCTGCGAGGTCATCGACTCTCAGGAGTTTTCTTCCGCCAAGTCCCATACCTCCTTTGCTGTGGGCAAGGACATCGGCGGCAGCTGCATCATCGGCAATATCGCAAAGCTTCCCCATATGCTCATCGCCGGTACCACCGGTTCCGGTAAATCGGTGTGCATGAATTCCATCATTATTTCCCTTCTCTATAAGGCAAGTCCCAGAGATGTGAAGCTCATTATGATCGATCCCAAGATGGTGGAGCTGGGTATTTACAACGGCATTCCGCACCTGCTGATTCCTGTGGTCACCGACCCTAAGAAGGCAGCCGGTTCTCTGCAGTGGGCGGTTACAGAGATGCTTCGCCGCTATAAGTCCATGTCCGATGCCGGTGTTCGGGATCTGGAATCCTACAACAGCATGGTGGATAATGAGGAACTGGAGGGCGAGCATCTGCCCCAGGTGGTGGTCATTATCGACGAGCTGGCCGACCTGATGCTGGTAGCTGCCAAGGAAGTGGAAGAATCCATCTGCCGTATTGCCCAGATGGGCCGCGCAGCAGGTATCCATCTGGTGATCGCAACCCAGCGTCCCTCTGCGGATGTCATTACCGGCCTTATGAAGGCCAACATTCCTTCCCGAATCGCATTCGCGGTTGCCTCTGCTATGGAATCCCGTATCATTCTGGATACCCAGGGCGCCGAAAAGCTGGTGGGCAAGGGTGATATGCTGTTTGCCCCCATCGGAACCGGTAAGCCTCAGCGTGTCCAGGGCTGCTTTGTCAGCGATGGGGAAGTGGAAGCGGTTGCTTCCTATGTCAAGGAGAACTACCATACCGATTATGACCAGCAGGTCATCAGTGAGATCGAGCAGAAGGCCGCTCAGTCCGGCACCGGCAAGGAAAAAGCTGCAGCGGATGCGGAACCCTCCGGTGAGGAACTGGCGGGAGATGAGCTGCTTCCGGATGCCGTGGATGTCATTCTGGAAACCGGACAGGCTTCCGTCTCCATGCTCCAGCGCCGGCTGAAGCTGGGCTATGCCCGTGCTGCCCGAATTGTGGACGAGATGGAAGAGATGGGCATTGTGGGCCCCTTCATGGGCAGCAAGCCTCGTACCATTCTTGTAACCAAGGAACAGTGGCAGGCTATGCGCAGCGGCAATCAGGTTGCTGAGGAGCCTCAGACCCAGCTGGAAATGCCGGATGAGGAGCTTCTGGATCTGGGTGATGTTTTTGACGGACAAGAGGAAAATTAACGGAAAAACGGAAGATTTTTTTGGAAAAACAGAAAATTTCTATTGCATTTTCCGGTATTCTGTGGTATCATATCCGGGTCTGAAATCAAGGTGAGTCCTCTGCGGCGTGAAGTGCGCTGTAAGAACGCCTAATATTTAAGGAGGACAAAGAAATGGATTTAGTTAAGGCTCTGTCTAGCCAGTACATGAAGGAAGAGCTGCCCGAAATGCGGGTTGGCGACACTGTTCGTGTGCATGTGCGCATCAAGGAAGGCTCTCGTGAGCGTATCCAGGTTTTCGAAGGCACCATCATTGCCCGTAAGCATGGCGGTATCGGCGAGACCATCACCGTTCGTCGTGTTTCCTACGGCGTTGGCTGCGAGAAGGTTTTCCCTGTGCATTCTCCCCGTATCGCTGCAGTCGAGACTGTCCGCAAGGGCAAGGTTCGCCGTGCAAAGCTGTATTACCTGCGTGATCGCTTCGGTAAGGCTGCTAAGATCAAAGAGAAGGTTTAACGAAAATTTCATAAAAAAAGAGGGGTTACCCCTCTTTTTTTATTGCCCAAATCTGTGTATAATAAACCATATAATGCCTGACTATGACAATCGGAAGGAGGAAGAAATATGGAAAACCAAGATCATCGCGAGAGCTTTGCGGAAACAGTCCTGGGTTATCTCCATGAACTGGTTTATATCCTCCTGATCATTATTGTGTTGTTTATGCTGGTTTTTCGCATGGTGATAGTGGTAGGCCCGTCCATGCGGAATACATTATATAATGGAGACTATCTGCTGCTCATCAGCGGAGTGCTCTATCCGGATCCCCAGCAGGGAGATATCGTGGTGGCTGCCAAGCAGTCCTTCGAAGACGGCAAGCCGATTATTAAGCGTGTCATTGCAACGGAAGGTCAGACGGTGGATATCGATTTTTCCACAGGAACGGTATATGTGGATGGCGTTGCCCTGCAGGAACCCTATATCCGGGAAACCACCAAACTGAGAGAAGGCGTAACATTCCCCCTTTATGTTGAGGAAGGCTGCCTTTTCGTCATGGGTGACAACCGCAATGACTCCCGGGACAGCCGCAGTCCGGAAATCGGCCTGATCGACACCCGAGAGGTACTGGGCAAGGCGATTTTCCTGTTGTTTCCCGGTAGAGAAGACGGCAAATTGGATCTGAGCAGAATCGGAGGGATATCCTGATGGAACGGGAAGAGATGTATATTCAGTGGTACCCCGGCCACATGACAAAGACCCGGCGGCAGATTGAGACAGATCTGAAGCAGGTGGATGCGGTTTGTGAGATCCTGGATGCCAGAATTCCGATTTCCAGCCGGAATCCGGATATTGACAGCATCTGTGGAACAAAACCCAGAATTGTGGTACTCAACCGCATGGATCTGGCAGACCCTGCTGCCACCAAACTGTGGTCTAATTATTTTCGGGGTAAGGGAATGACGGTGATTTCCACCGACTGCAAGACCCGCAGAGGTATTGCGGATTTTCAGCCTGCGGCCAGAAGTGCCTGCAAGGAGAAGATTGCCCGGGATTCTGCCCGGGGTATGAATCGGCCTATCCGTGTTATGGTGGTAGGCATCCCCAATGTGGGAAAATCCACCTTAATCAATCAGATTTCGGGTAGAAAAGGTGCCAAGGCGGAGAACCGGCCCGGCGTTACCCGTGGTAAGCAGTGGGTGACGGTGGACAGCGGACTGCAGCTTCTGGATACCCCCGGTATTCTGTGGCCCAAATTTGAGGATCCGGATGTGGGTATGAAACTGGCCTATACCGGCGCTGTCAAAGAGGGTGTTATCGATCTGGAGGAGCTTGCCTGCCGTCTTATGGAGCTGCTGCACAAGCGCTATCCTGAGGCCCTGCTGCAGCGGTACGGATTGGAAGCCGAGGCGGGAACGCCCGGATACGAGCTTCTGGAGCTGGCAGGAAAGAAGCGAGGCTATCTGATGGCCCGGGGTGAAATCAATACCGAGCGTATGGCCAAGGTATTGGTGGATGAATACCGCAGCGGTAAATTGGGCAGATTCACTCTGGAAACCCCGGAGGATGCGGAAAATGGCTGATTTATGGGAAACAGAGCGGGAGCTCTACGCAAAAGGGCTCCAGGTAATCTGCGGCGTGGATGAAGCGGGCAGAGGCCCCCTGGCCGGTCCGGTTTGTGCCGCAGCGGTGATTCTGCCTCCGTACATAGAAATTCCGGGTCTGAATGACAGTAAGAAGTTAACGGATAAACGCCGCCGGGAACTGTTTCCCGAAATCTGCGAGAAAGCCCTGGCCTACGGAATTGCTTTCGGAACCGTGGAGGAAATCGAAACCGTCAATATTTTACAGGCGACCTTCCTTGCCATGAATCGGGCGGTTTCTCAATTGGATATCAAACCGGATTTTGCGCTGGTAGACGGCAACCGGGATCCGAAGCTGGGAATTCCGACGCAGACCCTGGTCAAGGGCGACAGCCGCAGCGCCAACATCGCCGCGGCATCTATTCTGGCTAAGGTGACACGAGATGATCTGATGCTGGAAGCGGCAAAGGCTTATCCCGGATATGGCTTTGAGATCCACAAGGGCTACGGTACCAAGGCACATTATGAAGCCATCGGTGCATTAGGCCCCTGCGAGATTCATCGTATGAGCTTTTTAAAGAAATTCTATGGGGAAAAATAATCTGGCAGGAGCCTGGGGAGAGTCCCTGGCAGCGGAATACCTGCGGAAAAAGCATTATGAAATTGTGGCGGCAGGGTATCGGACCCGGTTCGGTGAGATCGATCTCATTGCACAAAACCGGAAATTTCTGGTGTTTGTGGAAGTAAAGCTGCGGAAAAATGACGCTTTTGCCCAGGCACGTGAGTTTGTTGACAGAAAAAAACAGGAGCGGATCCGCACCACGGCATCCGTCTATCTTTCCCAGAATCCGACGGAGCTGCAGCCCCGTTTCGATGTCATAGAGATTTATGCACCTGCGGGTGTAGAGACAAAGAACCCAACCATGAAACATTTGGAGGATGCATTTATATGAAATTTCCGGTAATTGACCTGCATTGTGATACTGCCCTGACCCTCATGGGCCGGGATGGCAACGAGGCCGGCTCCCTGCGGAGCAACAAGGGCCATATCGCTCTGGATCGGGCAAAGACCCTGCCCGGATACTGCCAGTGCTTTGCCTGTTTTACAACACCTTCTATGGGCGAACGTCGGGGAGTCTCTCCCACGGTGATTTTTGAGCGGGAGATCGCAACCATCCAGCGGGAAGTGGATGCCAATCAGGATCTGATCCGGCTGGCATATTCTGCCCAGGACATTGAGCAGAACCGCCAGAGGGGCCTCATGTCTGCCGTACTTACCATTGAAGGCCCTGCGGGCTTTGACTTTGACCCGGATCTGCTGGAAAACCTGTATCAGGCAGGCTTCCGCATCTCCAGCCTGGGCTGGAACGAGAAGAATGTACTTACCGGTTCCAATGTCACCGGCGGTGGCCTTACCGACCTGGGCAGAAAATATGTCCGGGAGGCTCAGAGACTGGGTATGAAGATCGACGTGAGCCATATCAGCGATGAAGGCTTCTATGATATTATGGATATCACCTCCGGCCCGATCCTGGCCACCCATTCCAACAGCCGCGCTGTCTGGAATCACAGCCGGAATCTGACGGACGATATGTTCAAGCAGATCTGCGCCACCGGCGGCGTGGCTGGCTTTAACCAGTATGCAGCCTTTATCGGTGAAAATCCGGATCTGGATACTGCCTGTGACCACATTTTCCACTTTGCGGAGATGGATCCCGACTGCAAGCACATTGCTCTGGGCGGTGACCTGGACGGCTGTGAGGCCCTTCCTGCGGGCTTTGACGGTGTGCAGAGCTATCCTGCTTTTGCGCAGCGCCTTTTGGAGCGTGGTATGACCGAGCAGAATGTCATGGATATTTTCTGGAACAACGCGCTGGGAGTTATTTAAGATGAGATATAGAACCACCGGCAGTGAGGAACTGTTTTCTGCCGGGCAGGCTTTTGAACCGGAGATTCCGGGTATGGGTGTTTTCCTTCCGGCAGAGGATATCCGGCTGACGGCTGAGGAAATCCGAAAATTCCGGAATATGGATTTTGCGGATACGGTGACCTTTGTCCTGAGCCGCTTCTGCGATACCGCCGTAACCGGCTGGGATATGGGCCTTCTGATCGGCAGAACCCCTTTCCGGGTGGCATCCATGAGCCACAAGATCCATATCGCAGAGCTGTGGCATAATACTGCCTGGTCCTTTTCCTTTCTGGAGCAGAAGCTGCTGCAATGCTTGGGCGCATCCGGGAAAGTGAGCCTGTGGGCAAAAATTGCGGTTCGGATTGCTCTTCTGTGGGGCATTTATGGGCAGATGCTGTCCCATCATGTGATCTCTCCGGAGGAGCAGGCGGATATCGTAGTCAATGAGACGGATCTGTCCGGTCTGCTTTCTGCCTGGTATGCCCGGGAAATGGGTATGCCCGTAGGAACCGTGATCTGCGGCTGTGAAGGGGAGAATCCTCTCTGGGAGCTGATGAATTACGGACATATGCATCTTGGAAAGATAGGGGAATCCGTTCCGGGCTTGGCCCAGCTGTTATACTGCGTTCTCGGAAAGGGAACCTATGATCGTTTCGCAGAAGGGGTAAGACAACGGAGCTCCTTCGAATTGCTTCCGGAGGAGAAGGAGCTGCTGCAGCAGGGAATCTTCATTTCGGTGCTGAGCAGCGGGCGGCGGGATGCGCTGATAGCAACCCTACAGGCAGAGAACGGATATGAAATGAGCAGGGATACTGCGACCTCTTATGGTGCGCTGCAATATTTCCGGGCAGCAAAAACGGAAGCTGCCCCTGCAATCATTCTGGCGGAAATTCCACCGAAAGGGAAGACGGAAGCTCTGAAAATGTAAAGGAGAACCTATGGCTTTATATGCAATCGGCGACCTGCACCTGTGCCTGGGGGCACCGAAACCTATGGATGTTTTCGGCGGTGTATGGAACGGCTATATGGAAAAACTCCGGCAGGGACTTTCCGTTATCGGACCGGAGGACACCACAGTGCTCATGGGCGACCTGAGCTGGGCTCTGGGCCTTGACGAGGCGGAAGCGGACTTCCGCTTTATTGATGCCATTCCCGGAAAGAAGATCCTGCTGAAAGGCAACCACGATTATTGGTGGAGCACGGCGGCAAAATTCCGGGCGTTTTGCGAAAAAAACGGATTTTCCAACCAGGAAATTCTTCACAACAACTGCTTCTTTTACGGCGATTATGCCATCTGCGGTACCCGGGGATGGTTCTTTGAGGAAGAACGCAGCGGCCAGCACGATGAGAAGGTTTTTAAACGGGAACTGATCCGTCTGGAAGCTTCTTTGAAGGCGGCAGGAGACAGAGAAAAGCTGGTATTTCTCCATTACCCGCCCAGATATAAGGGGTATGTGTGTCCGGAAATCCTGGAGCTTCTGAAGCAGTACGGCGTTCGGCGCTGCTTTTACGGTCACCTCCACGGGGGTAGCCATAAGCTTGCCCAGGAGGGCAGGTGGGACGGAACGGAGTTTCGGCTTCTTTCGGCCGACTATCTGAACTTTTGCCCATACAAAGTGATTGACTGAGTTTTTTTCAGAAAAGTGTGGACATTTTGCATTTTTTCTGATAAAATAATACGGCTATTGATTTATAAATAGAAAGTCTGCCCTCTGGCAGCTATTTTAGGAGGAAACAACCAAATGAATGTCAAGAATATTGAAAGAAATGGCAATCAGACCACTATCGTAGTGGAGATCGATAAGGAGCTCATGGAGTCCGGCGTGAACAAGGCATATGCCAAGGCTCGCAAGAACATCCAGATCCCCGGCTTCCGTAAGGGCAAGGCTCCCCGGAAGATGATCGAGGCTATGTACGGCGCTCATGTTTTCTATGATGATGGCCTGGAAGAAATCTTCCCCCAGGTTTATCAGTTTGCAGTGCTCGACCAGGGTGTTAAGGCTGTTGGCCGTCCCAGTCTGACCGACATGCAGATCAGCGAGGACAATATTGTTACTCTGACCCTGACCACCGATGTATATCCCGAGGTCACTCTGGGCGATTACAAGGGTCTGGAAGTTGAGAAGGCTGCCGCTGAGGTTACCGACGCTCAGGTTGAGGCCGAGCTGGACCGCATGGCTCAGAACGTTGCTTCTACCGAGACTGTTGAGCGTGCTGCCGAGATGGGCGACACTGCTAACATCGACTTTGAGGGCTTCGACAATGGTGTTGCCTTCGAGGGCGGCAAGGGCGAGAACTTTGACCTGAAGCTGGGTTCCGGTTCTTTCATCCCTGGCTTTGAGGAGCAGGTTGTTGGCATGTCCGCCGGCGAAGAGAAGGATATCAATGTTTCCTTCCCCGAGGACTACCATGCTAAGGATCTGGCCGGTAAGCCCGTTGTGTTCCACGTCAAGTGCAACAAGGTCACTGTGACCAATGTTCCTGAGAAGGACGACGATTTTGCTAAGGACGTTTCCGAGTTTGAGACTCTGGAAGAGCTGAAGGCTGACATCCGCGCAAAGGCTCTGGAGCAGGCTGAGAAGAATGTTCAGTCCGCTTTTGAGAATGCTGCTCTGGAGAAGGCTGTGGAGAATGCAACTGTCGAGCTGCCCAACGGCCTCATCGAGTCCGAGCTGGACCGCAGCATGGAAGAGTTTGGTTATCAGCTGCAGATGAGCGGAATGTCCATGGATCAGTATGCAAAGATGATGGGCGGCGACCTGAACACCATGCGCAATGCATTCCGTCCCGGCGCAGAGAAGCAGGCTAAGACCAAGGTCGTGCTGGAGAAGATCGTGGAAGTCGAAGGCAACGAGGTCTCCGAGGATGAGATCAATGCTGAGATGGAGAACCTGGCCAAGCAGTATGAGCTGGAGCTGGACAAGATCAAGTCCATGGTTCCCGTTGAGGAAGTTAAGAGCGACCTGACCAAGAGAAAGGCTCTGAAGGTCATCGCTGATTCTGCAGTTGCTGTTGCTCCCAAGCAGGAAGAGGCTACTGAGGAATAATTCCTTCTCTGATTGGTTAGAATGTTTCAAACCATGAAAGGAGAATTACTATGAGTTTGGTACCTTATGTTGTTGAGCAGACCAGCCGCGGTGAGCGCAGCTATGATATTTTCTCCCGTCTGCTGAACGATCGCATCATTTTCCTGTCCGAAGAGGTCAACGATACCACAGCCAGCCTGATCGTGGCACAGCTGCTGTATCTGGAGGCTCAGGATCCGGATAAGGATATTCAGTTCTACATTAACAGCCCCGGCGGCAGCGTGACTGCCGGTATGGCAATCTATGACACCATGCAGTATATCAAGTGCGATGTCGCAACCATCTGCGTGGGCATGGCTGCCTCCATGGGCGCATTTCTGCTGTCCTCCGGCACCAAGGGTAAGCGTATGGTGCTGCCCAATGCCGAGGTCATGATCCATCAGCCTTCTGCCGGCACCCAGGGGCAGGTCACCGATATGGCCATCCACCTGAAGCGTCTGCAGACCGTGAAGGATCGTATGAACCGCATTCTGGCGGAGAATACCGGCAGAAGCATTGAGGAAGTGACCGCTGCCTGCGAGCGCGATAATTTCCTCAGCCCCGAAGAAGCTCTGGCCTTTGGCCTGGTGGATCGGATTCTTACCAAGCATTGATTTTAGAAAGGCGGAAACGGATTCATGTCTAAGAAAACCGAGCAGGTTCTCCGCTGTTCCTTCTGCGGTCGGGCGGAATCTCCCAGAAACCGACTCATTGCCGCACCGGAAGCGTGTATCTGCAGCGAGTGCGTTCAGGCCTGCAGCGATCTGCTGCATGAGGATGCACAGAAAATGGTCGGAGCTTCCGCCTTAGGTGAGGGACTTCCTACCCCCGTGGAGATCAAGAACTTCATGGATGGGTATATCATCGGTCAGGAGGATGCAAAAGTCGCCCTGGCTGTGGCGGTGTATAACCACTATAAGAGAATCTATATGGCAGAGGACTCCGATGTGGAGCTACAGAAGAGCAATATTCTGCTCATCGGACCCACCGGCAGCGGCAAAACCCTGTTTGCCCAGACTCTTGCCAAAATTCTGAATGTTCCCTTTGCCATCGCGGATGCAACCACGCTGACGGAAGCCGGCTATGTAGGCGACGATGTGGAAAATATTCTGCTGCGTCTTCTGCAGGCTGCGGATTTCGATGTGGAGCTGGCAGAGCACGGCATCATCTATCTGGATGAAATGGATAAAATTGCCCGTAAGAGCGAGAATACCTCCATTACCCGGGATGTTTCCGGTGAGGGTGTTCAGCAGGCTCTGCTGAAGATCCTGGAGGGAACCGTTGCCAATGTGCCTCCCCAGGGCGGCAGAAAACATCCCCAACAGGAAATGATCCCCATTGATACCACCAATATCCTCTTCATCTGCGGTGGTGCTTTCGACGGTCTGGATAAGATCATCGAAGCCAGAACCGAGAAGAGCGCCATTGGCTTTGACGCACCGGTATCCAGCCGGAAGAAGCGGGATGTGGGCAAGATCCTCAGTCAGGTTGAGCCCAGAGATCTGCTGAAATTTGGCATCATTCCCGAGCTTGTGGGCAGACTTCCCGTGATCACCAACCTCCAGAGCCTCACCAAGGAGGATCTGATCCGGATCATGGTGGAACCGAAGAACGCCATCACCAAGCAGTACAAGAAACTCTTTGATTTGGATCATGTGGAGCTGGAAATCCAGCCCAATGCTCTGGAAACGATTGCACAGAAGGCTCTGGATCGCCAGATTGGCGCCAGAGGTCTGCGTGCCATCATGGAGCGTGTCATGACCCGGATCATGTACACAATTCCCTCTGATCTGACCATTAAGAAGGTAATTATTACCCCGGAATGTGTCGAGGGAGGCCAGCCGGAGATCGTTCGGGACCCCGCAAAGCCCCGTGCAAAGATCAGCGGCAAATAAAGCATTTTACTGGGGGTAGGAAACTACCCCCATTTGCTCCATTATCCCTGGAAAGGAGACCCTTATGAGCGAATCGATTACTTTGAAATTACCAATTTTACCCCTGCCGGATGCGGTTGTTTACCCCGGGCAGACGGTAATTGTGGATATATCCGGCAAAAATGCCATGGCAGCCATCCATGCAGCCATGAGCGATGCCGACCAGATGCTGTTTTTTGCAGCCCAGAAAGATACCTCTTCAGAACCCAAAACCCTGGAGGAGCTTTATCCCATTGGTACGGTGATCAAGGTTAGCCAGGTTCTGATTGCTTATGAAGATAAGCTTCGCCTGCAGGTACAGGGCTTGTACCGTGGCCGCGTGGACGAGCTGCTGAGCCGCAGAACCATGACCGGCATTGTGTCCAGCGTGGACAGCATCCCCGGAGCGGATGATCTGAATACCCGTGCTATGCGCCGGGAGACTCTGCGCCGGTTCAAGTTGTTCCTGGATCTGTCCGAGCGGGTAGAACCCAATCTTATGAAGCGGCTCATGGACATGAAGGACTGCGGCGTACTGGCAGATGCCATTGCCCAGGAGGTCAGCTTCCGCTATGAGGAGAAGGCAGGCTTCCTGAATGAGCTGGACGGAACTGCCAGACTGGAGGATGTGGCTACCCGACTGGATCTGGAGGTTCAGCTGGTGCAGATGGAAGCCGACTTCCGTGACAAGACTGTCATGCGGATGGACCAGGGTCAGAAATCCTACTATATCCGGGAGAAGATCCAGGTCATGCGCAATGAACTGGGCGAAGACGATGATGAGGATGAGTTTTACCAGTACGAGTCCAAGATCCTTGCTCTGAAATTTCCGGAAGAGACGGAAACCAAGCTGCTGAAGGAGCTTGCCCGGCTGAAGCGTCAGCCCTTCGGCTCTCAAGAGGCTGCGGTGCTGCGCAACTATCTGGATACGGTGCTGGATCTTCCCTGGCGGGAAGCTTCTAAGGACCGCGTGGATGTGGAAGCAGCCAGAAAGATTCTGGAAAAGGATCACTTCGGTCTCCAGAAGGTGAAGGCCAGAATCCTGGAATCCCTTGCTGTGAAGACTCTGACACCGGAATCCCAGACCCAGATCATCTGTCTGGTGGGCCCTCCCGGTGTTGGCAAGACTTCCATTGCCTATTCCGTGGCAAGAAGCATGAACCGTAAGCTTGCCAGAGTTGCCCTGGGCGGTGTGCATGATGAATCCGATATCCGCGGACATCGCAAGACCTATGTAGGCGCTATGCCCGGCCGTATCATTTCCGCAATTTCCCAGGCGGGCACCAATAATCCTGTCCTCCTGCTGGACGAGGTGGATAAGATGGGCAGCGATTATCGGGGAGACCCCAGTGCAGCCCTGCTGGAAGTCCTGGACGGCGAACAAAACAAGAACTTCCGGGATCACTACCTGGAAATTCCCTTTGATCTTTCCGGTGTGGTGTTTATTGCCACTGCCAATACCCTGGATACTGTGCCCAGACCCTTGCTTGACCGTATGGAGATCATCGAAATCGGCTCCTATACCGATGAAGAGAAGTGGATGATTGCCAAGAATTATCTGATCTCCAAGCAGCTGAAGAAGCACGGTCTGACCCGCAGCCAGCTTCGCATCACCGAGGAGGCGGTTCGGGAGATCATTTCCGGTTATACCCGGGAATCCGGTGTCCGCAATCTGGAGCGCAGCATTGCGGAGATCTGCCGAAAGGCTGCCATGGAAGTGGTATCCGGAGAAGAGAAGAAGCAGACTGTCAATAAGAAAAACCTGGAAAAATACCTGGGCGTGCGAAAATTCCGCCCGGATAAGATTTCCGATAATGACGAGATTGGTCTGGTGACCGGCCTTGCCTGGACTTCCGTTGGCGGAGAAACTCTGGAAGTGGAAGTCAATGTTATGGACGGCGCAGGAAAGCTGGAGCTCACCGGCAATCTGGGCGATGTTATGAAGGAATCTGCCCATGCTGCTATGAGCTATATCCGTGCCCATTCCGGCGAGCTGGGAATTCCCGGCGACTATTATAAAACCAAAGATATCCATGTACATTTTCCGGAAGGTGCCGTGCCTAAGGATGGCCCCTCCGCCGGTGTTTCCATCTGCACAGCAATGGTTTCTGCCCTTACCGGTACGCCGGTACGGCGGGATGTTGCGATGACCGGTGAGATTTCCATCCGCGGCAGAGTCATGGCCATCGGCGGCCTGCGGGAAAAGACCATGGCAGCAATGCGTCATGGTGTGCATACGGTGATCATTCCTAAGGAGAATGAGCGGGATCTGGAGGAAATCGACCAGACTGTCCGCAGTCACCTGGAGTTTGTCACGGCCGAAACCGTGGATACGGTGCTGAAGACCGCAATGCCTCCCTTTGCAAAGAAGCAGGGGGAACCGGTCTGCAGCCTGTGAGGAAATCCTATGAATTTAAACAATGTAAACTTCTTGATTTCTGCGGCGGGTACAGGAGATTTTCCCAAGAACCGCCTGCCGGAGATCGCCTTTGCCGGCAAATCCAATGTGGGCAAATCCTCAGTCATTAACTGCCTGCTGCAGCGAAAAAATTTCGCCCGGGTCGGTGAAAAGCCGGGAAAGACCATTCACGTGAATTATTTCACGGTGGACAGCAAATGCTACTTTGTAGATCTGCCCGGTTACGGTTTTGCAAAGGTTTCCCAGAGTGAGAAGGATCGCTGGGGCAAGCTTATGGAAAACTATTTTGCGGCCCAGCGGATCACGCTTGGCGTGCTGATCGTGGACTACCGCCATGCGCCGACAGCCAATGACTGCACTATGGCAAACTGGTTCCTGGAAAGCGGCTGCCCCTTTGTGGTGGTTGCCAACAAGATGGACAAGCTGAAAAAGAGTGAGCTTGCCCCGAATCTGGAAGTGATCCGAAAGGATCTGGAGCTTCCGGAGGATGTACCCATTATCCCGTTCTCTGCGGAAAAGGGTAATGGCAGGGAGGATCTGCTGCGGAAGATCCTTCAGGTGGTTGAGAAGTAGTATGCGGAAAAAAGGAATATTTCTTCGGGACAGAAAGCTGCTGCCCATAGCCATTTGGTTTGCGGCAAATCTTCTGGCCTATTACGGGGGTAGAATACTAACCCGGGGAAGAGTATTCTTTGATTTTACAACTTCCCTGGATCGTCAGATTCCGATTTGGACTCCTGCGGTTATCGTATATCTGGCAACCTTCGCATTTTGGATCATCGGATTTTTTTATATTGCAAAAGGTGATGAAAAGCATTATTATTATATTATGGCAGGGGAGCTGGTTGCAAAGGCTCTGTGCCTTGTGATCTTTGTGCTCTTCCCTACCCAGAAGGCTTTGCCGGAGATTACCGGCAGCAGTCCCACGGATCAGCTTTTGAAGCTTGTTTATTTGCTGGATGAACCCAATGTGCTGTTTCCGTCGATCCATTGCCTGGATAGTTATTTTGTGTTTCGGGGCAGTTTCAGACAGAAGCATTTGAAAAAAGTTACCTGGTTGTTTTCCTTTGTAATGGCAATTGCGATTTTTGCCTCCACACTTCTGACAGGCCAGCATGTTATTGTGGATATCGTTGCCGCTGTTGCTGTTGCAGAGCTGGGACTTCTGATTGCGAAATGCTTTAGGCTGGGAAGCAAATACGAAGCGATTCTTATGAAAGAATCGCTGTAAGATGTCCGTACAAATATAGAGGATATTGTTATGATCGGTTATTATAATTATTCCGTTATTCTGACCTATATCGGCCTCGGATCAGCTGTTTTCGGCATGATTCAGGCAATGGAGCGCAATCCGCGAATGGCTCTGCTGTGCCTCATGGTTTGCGGAATCTGCGATGCCTTTGACGGAACCATTGCCCGTACCTGCAAGCGCAGTGAGGATGCCAAGAGCTTTGGTATTCAGATCGACTCTCTGTGTGATCTGGTGTGCTTCGGCGTGTTTCCTGCTATGATCGGCTACGGTCTGGGTATCCGTTCTCTCTTCGGCTATACCTGTATGTTCCTGTATGTATTGGCAGCGGTCATTCGCTTGGGCTATTTCAATGTGCAGGAGATCAATCGGGTTCAGAATGACGAGGGAAGCCGCACCCATTATACCGGCCTGCCGGTAACCAGCTCTTCGCTGCTGATTCCCGGTGTTATGGTCATTGATATTTTTACCAAGCGTTCCTATGTGCGATTCTATAGCGTTGGTCTGCTGATTCTGGCGGCAGCGTTTGTCAGCAAGGCAAAGGTCAAAAAGCTGTATCTCCACGGTCTGCTTGCTCTTGCGCTGATCGGCGCGGTCGTATTCTATCTGGTATTCCGTTACGGAGGAGCCATCACATGCTTGCCTGTCTCTACCACAGTTATCTAGGGAGACTGATTCTGAAGTTTCTGACCTGGCGGCCTCTTTCAGTGGCAGCAGGGAAGCTTCTGGATCATAAAGTGTCAAAACATCTGATTTCTCTGTTTATCCGCAGAAATCGCATTGATCTTTCCGATTTTATCACGGAAGATTGGAATTCATTCAATGAATTCTTTGTCCGCAGGATCAAGGCAGAAAGCCGACCCGTTGATATGGATGGGGAGGCCTTTATCGCTCCCTGCGACGGCCTCCTGCAGGTTTTTGAGATCACCGGGGAAGAAACCTTTACCATCAAAGAGATTCCTTATACCTTGGGCGATTTGCTCCGCAATGATGCCTTGGCGTCCGAGTTCCGCGGCGGCACCTGCATGGTGTTCCGACTGACACCGACCCACTATCATCGGTATATTTACCCGGACAGCGGATCCAAGGACGAGAATGTGTTTATTCCCGGCGTGCTGCACACGGTGCAGCCGGTGGCAGTTCATGCAAGACCGGTTTTTGCAGAGAACTGCCGGGAGTACACCCTGCTTCATACGGATCATTTTGAAGACCTGCTGTTTATGGAAGTCGGCGCCATGCTGGTGGGCAGGATCTGTAACTACCATGGAACCCATACCTTTTCCCGTGGTGAAGAAAAGGGTCGGTTTGAGTTCGGTGGTTCCACGATCGTTGTGCTTGCCCCAAAGGATGCTGTGACCATAAGACCTGAAATCTGGGAGACGACCCAAAAAGGGGAAGAGTACCCGGTAAAAATGGGGCAAAGATTGAATTAAAAAATCCCGTTGGAAATCTCCAACGGGATTTTTTTATTTACCCAATTTGCTGTTCTTCTCGCAGGCTGCGATGACGGCTTCCATAGCGGCAGACCGCAGACCGTGAGCTTCCAGCGCACGCACGCCCTGAATGGTGGAGCCGCCGGGGGAACAGACTGCATCCTTCAGCGCACCGGGATGGGTGCCGGTTTCCAGCACCATGGAGGCAGCGCCTACCAGGGTCTGGGCTGCATACCGGATGGCCTTTGCCCGGGGCAGACCACAGGCCACCGCACCGTCGGACAGGGCTTCGATGAACTGATATACATAAGCAGGGCCGCAGCCGGAGAGGGCGCTGCCTACATCCATGAGGCTTTCGTCGATGATGTCAAACTGTCCTGCGTGCTGCATCAGCTCCAGAAAATCGGAAACCTGGGTACCGACAGTATTCTTTTCACAGTAGAGAACCAGTCCTTTTCCTACAGCCACAGGAGTGTTCGGCATGATGCGGATGATGGGATAGGGCTTTCCTGTCATGGCCTGCAGCGCGTCCATGGTGACACCGGCAGCCATGGAAACCAGCACGAAGGAATCTGCTCTTGCCTCCAGAATCGGAGCGATGGAATCCATAAGGCCGGCAACAAGATGAGGCTTCACGCCCAGGAAGATCAGATCGCAGTTCCGGGCAATCTCTTCGTTGGTGCCGTAGCTGACACTCAGCTTTTCTGCCAAAGCCTTGGCTTTTTCCGGGGTGCGGTTGGAAAGTGTGATGTTCTTGGTGTATTTGGCAGCGGCAATGGCCAGGGCACCGCCCATGTTGCCGGAGCCGATAAAGCCGATGTTTTGGTACATGGTAATTTCCTCCGTAAAAAAGCATGACCGGCGGTTACCGGTCATGCGCAGAATCAGTCTTCAAAAGTCAGAATATCCTTGTAGCGTTCCTTGAAGATGCCGTAAACGGCATTGAGGATCTCCTCATCGCTGACGGACAGATAGTTCTCGGTCTCTTCATCCACAGGCTCAACCTCCAGGATGACGATCTCCTCTGCATCCTCCTCTGCGGGCATCAGAACCAGATACTCCTTGCCGTTCAGCTCAACGGAATCCAGGTACTCGAATTCAACTTCTTCTCCGTTCTCATCGGTGAGGCTCAGAATGTTGCTTTCTTCCTCATTCAGCTGTTCCAAATCTTCCATTGTATATACTCCTTTAAATAAATTACAGATTCAAAAAAAGAAGCCACCTCTCGGTGACTTCTCTTTGGCGACCCGGAACGGACTCGAACCGTCGACCTCCAGCGTGACAGGCTGGCGTGCTAACCGACTGCACCACCGGGCCATAAATCTGCTCAACCCAAATTGAACAGGTTTATGTTATCATAAATTTGACCTTTTGTAAAGTCCTAATTTCCTTTTTTGTAATAAATCCGGCGCTTTTCCTCTAAATCCGGACTATCTGGGTCAGTTTTTGCAAAAAGACCGTATAGAGCGCCGCATCTGCTTTCGAGTGCTGCGTACCGTCCGTCTGCCTTTTCACCGGGGTTAAGGAAAGGGTTGGACTTTTTTGCATTTTTCAGAATTTCTCTGCCTCGGTCATTCATGGCCAGAACTCTTGTATAGGGAGCAGTTTCCTGCATATCTTTGCCGGTAATGCCCAGAAAGGCACATATGACCATGCGATCCAGCCTGGTGCGGGTGTAACGCTTGGATTTTGTGGCCTCCAGGATCTCTTCCAGGGAAGAGCAGGATCGGGAATTGTGCATGAGCTTTCGCCAGAGGCCTTCCGATCCATAGGGAAGACCTTCAAATTCCTCGTCGGTCATGGTGCGAAGCTTTGCCAGAATTGCCCTTTCACCGTATTCCAAAAAATGAGGCTCACCGGCAATTTCTGCGGGGACATAGGGGGCGATGGATTCCTCTTGGAAAATGAGATTTCGCAGGGAAGTGGCAGAGGGGTTTTCGGTTTCGGCGACAGCTGCGTGGTAGCTGCCGTTTCGAATGACGGGCAGAATCTCCATAGTGCTGTTCTGACCCAAGATGGCTTTGCAGTATTCCACAGCCAGAATGTCGTTGGGGGAGGACAGCAGATCGGAGCTTCCTCCAAGCTCAGCAAGTGCTTCCTGCCGGGCCTTCGGAAAAGAGATTCCGGTATCCAGCTTCCTGCGGAGTGTATCGGAAAAAGAGGGACGCAGCAGGATTTCCGCTGTTTTCATCAGAGTTTCAGGTGTTCCGGTTTCGCAGCCGAAGCTCAAATGCGTGCAGATTCCGGAGAGAATAGAGACACCACCGGAAGCAAAACCCTCCGCCGAGGACAGAGCATAGGGAATGGGCAGCTCCAGCACCAGATCGGCACCGCCTTCAATGGCAGTCCGGGCGCGAAGAGACTTATCGAAAACGGCGGGTGCACCTCTTTGCACGAAATTGCCGCTCATAAGGCAGACGATTCCGCAGTCTTCTCCGAGATTTTCTCTTACAAAACGGAGCTGTTTCCCATGCCCGTTGTGGAAGGGATTATATTCACAAATAATGCCTGCAATCTTCAAAATAATCCCTCCTGTGTAAAAAAATCTCTTTTTCCTATTGAGAAATTGTAAGTTTTGTTATAGAATATAAAGGCTAGGTTTATATTACCATAAAACGCTAAAAAAGAAAATATATTTTAGGAGGCAATTCCAATGAATGTTCTGGTTATCAATGCCGGCAGCTCTTCCCTGAAGTATCAGCTCATGAACCCCGAAACCGGCGATGTCGCCGCTAAGGGCCTGTGCGAGCGTATCGGTATCGACGGCCGTCTGACTCACAAGTATGCTGATCAGAAGGTCGAGAAGGAAATTCCCATGCCCACCCATTCCGAGGCAATTACTGCTGTTCTGGATATCCTGGTTGATCCTGTCAACGGCGTTATCAAGTCTGTCGATGAGATCGATGCTGTTGGTCACCGCGTGCTGCACGGCGGCATGAAGTTCTCTGATTCCTGCATCATCGATGATGCCTGCATCAAGGCTATCGAGGACTGCATCCCCCTGGGCCCCCTGCACAACCCCGCTAACCTGATGGGCATCCGTGCCTGCCAGGCTGTTATGCCCGGCAAGCCCCAGGTCGCTGTGTTCGACACTGCTTTCCACATGACCATGCCTCCCAAGGCTTATCGCTACGCTATCCCCACCGAGTACTTTGAGAATGACGACATCCGTCGTTACGGCTTCCACGGCACCTCTCACAAGTTCATCGCTCGCCGCGCTGCTGACATCATGGGCAAGAAAGAGTTCAAGATGGTCAACTGCCACCTGGGCAACGGTTCCTCCATGTCCGCTATCAAGGATGGCAAGTGCATGGATACCACCATGGGCCTGTCTCCTCTGGCCGGTGTTCCTATGGGTACCCGTTCCGGTGACATCGATCCCTGTGTTGTGCAGTTCATCTGCAACAAGTATGGCATGAGCGTTGACGAGTGCCTGAACATGCTGAACAAGAAGTCCGGCATGCTGGGTATGTCCGGTGTTTCCTCCGACTTCCGTGATCTGGACAACGGCGCTCAGAACGGCAATGAAAACTGCAAGCTGGCTCTGGACAAGTTCTGCTACGAGGTTGCCAAGTATGTCGGTGCTTACGCTGCTGCTCTGAACGGCATTGATCTGCTGACCTTTACCGCCGGTGTTGGCGAAAACGACGCCAAGACCCGTGCTGCTATCTGCGAGTACCTGAGCTTCATGGGTGTCAAGATCGACCCCGAGAAGAACAAGGTTCGCGGCAAGGAAGCATGCATCTCCGCTGATGATTCCAAGATTCAGGTATGGGTTGTTCCCACCAATGAGGAACTGATGATCGCTCAGGATACCGCTGAGCTCTGCAAGTAATCATATTGCAACCAACCGGGGCGGAGGATTCCTCCGCCCCTTTTTTAGGAGGAACCACTATGAAAAAAGCATACGAACGTCTGCTGGATTATGTCAGCTTTGACACCCAGTCCGACGATTATTCCGATACCTGCCCCACCACAGCCAAGCAGAAAATTCTGGGTGCCCATCTGGTAGAAGAGATGCTGGCAATGGGCATTTCCGATGCCTACATGGATGAGAACGGCTATGTCTATGGCACCGTCCCCGGCGATCCCGGTTTGCCTACCATCGGCCTCATTGCCCACATGGATACCTCTCCCGATGCCTCCGGCGCGGATATCAAGACCAAGATCGTGGAGTATCAGGGCGGTGACATCCTACTCAACGAGGAGAAGGATATTTATCTCCGTGAGTCCGAATATGAGAGCCTGAAGCGCAATGTGGGTAAGCACCTCATTGTTACCGATGGCACCACTCTGTTGGGCGCTGACGATAAGGCGGGCATTGCCGAAATTCTGACTGCTGCCGATTATCTCATGAACAGCGAAAAGAAGCATGCAACCATCCGCATTGCATTCACTCCTGATGAGGAAGTGGGCAAAGGTACTGACCGCTTCAATCTGAAGGACTTCCATGCCGACTATGGCTATACCTGCGACGGCGGCACCATCGGCGAGATGGAATATGAGTGCTTCAACGCTGCTTCCGGTCTGGTAGAGGTCAAGGGCCTTTCCATCCATCCCGGTTCTGCCAAAGATAAGATGGTCAATTCCATGATGATCGCCATCGAGTATGAAAACATGATGCCTGCCCAGATGCGCCCGGAGTTTACCAGCGGATATGAAGGCTTCATCATGCTGCACAACATCACCGGCGACGTAGAAAAGACTACCATGCGTTATATCATCCGCGATCATAGCATGACCTCCTTCCAGGCAAAGAAGAAGGTTATGGAGGATGCAGCCGAATTTCTGAACCGCAAGTACGGCGAAGGAACCGTAAAGGTTGCCCTCCGGGACAACTACTACAATATGCGGGAAAAGATTGAGCCTGCCATGTATATCGTGGACCGTGCACTGGCTGCCATGAAGAAGGTTGGCATGGATCCCAAGGTGGTTCCTGTTCGCGGTGGCACTGACGGCGCAAGACTATCCTACGAGGGCCTGCTTTGCCCCAACCTCTGCACCGGTGGTGAGAACTACCACGGCAGATTTGAGTATATCCCCGTCGAGGATATGGATACCTGCGTGGATATGCTGGTAGAACTGCTGACAAACTTCTAAAAAAAGAAATGCTCCCCAATCTGGGGAGCATTTTTGTTACATCTTTTCCGGGGCGGAGAAGCCAAGAAGTGTGATACAGGTTTCCAAGATGTTTTTTGCAAGACCGACGAGGGAAATATAACCGGCCTTCAGAGTTTCATCCTCTTCGCCCAAAATCCGGGTCTCATGGTAGAACTTGTTTACGGCTCCTGCCAGCTCATAAATGTAAGCGCAGATGGCGGCAGGGGAGGAGGAACGCAGAGCCATTTCCAGGGTGGGATTCAGCTTGGTAATGGACAGCATCAGATCCTTTGCAAATTCGTTGGCAGGGGCTGCAATGGGCAGATTTTCCCATGCGCCGTAACGGGAAAGAATGGATTTGATACGAACGATGGTGTAGAGAATATAGGGGCCGGTGTTGCCTTCAAAGGCAGCAAACCGCTCCATATCGAAGTTGTAGTCCTTAGTGGGGAGGTTGGAGAGGTCGCCGTATTTCAGGGCAGCCATAGCAATTTTCCGGGTGGTTTCCTCAACCTCATCGGCTGAAACGATCTGATTTTCCACAACCTTGGTGCGGACAAAGTCCGTCATGTCGGAAATCAGCTGCTCCAAACGGAGAACACCGCCGTCACGGGTCTTGAAGGGTTTGCCGTCCTTGCCGTTCATGGTACCGAAGCCCACATGCTCCAGCTCAGTATCGGGAGGAACGATTCCGGCTTTTCTGGCGGCGCGGAATACCTGCTCAAAGTGGAGGTTCTGGCGCTTGTCGGTGACATAGAGAACCTTGGCGGGATTCCAGTCCTGCATACGCTGTACCAAGGTAGCAAGGTCGGTGGTGGCATAGATGGAAGAGCCGTCGGACTTTACAAGGATGCAGGGAGGAACTTCCTTCTTGTCACCTTCCTCGGAAACGGGAATGACCCATGCACCCTCAGAGGGAACGGCAATTCCTCTTGCTTTCATATCTGCGACCATGGCAGGAATATAGGGATCGGCATCGCTTTCGCCCAGCCACTTTTCAAAGTGGACATCCAGATTGTCATAGTTTTTCCGCAGATCGGCAACGGAAATGTTCATAATATGCTGCCATAGAGCACGGTAGCCGGGCTTGCCCCGCTGCAGTTCAAAGGTGGCAACATGGGCACGCTCTGCAAAGGCCTCGTCCTCTTTTTTTCGGGAAGAAGCGGTAGGATAAATCTCCTCCAACTCCGAGAGGGTGAAGGGGGCTTCCTCGGGATAGGAACCGGTGAAGCTGTCATCAAAATAGGGGAGGTCAGGCTGACGCAGCTGCAGCTCTGCAATGATGAGACCCATCTGCAGGCCCCAGTCACCCAGATGCACATCACCGATGGTGTTGTAGCCCAGATGCTTGTACAGCCGCTTCAGGGCTTCGCCGATAATGGCGGGACGCAGATGGCCGATGTGCAGAGGCTTTGCAACATTGGCTCCGCCGTAGTCCACAACAACGGTCTTGCCCTCACCAATTTTTTCAATACCAAAATCGGGGGCGGTGCGCATACCCTCCAGATAGTCCCGGAGGAAAGCTCCGGAAAGCTTCAGATTGATGAAACCGGGCATGACAGCCTCAACCAGAGAGTAATCCTCTTTGTTTAGCTGTTCCACAACCTTGTTTGCGATCTGAATGGGAGCACAATGATAGGCTTTGGCAGCGGAGAGAGCGCCGTTGCACTGATATTCGCAGAGGTCAGGCCGGTTGGAAACGGTGACTCTGCCGTAGGATGCATCGTAGCCTGCAGCCACAAAAGCATCCTGCATTTTCCCTGTGATAATTTCCAGAATTCTTTCCATGCTTATTTTCCCTTCTGCTCTTCCATCCAGGCAAGATAATCATCGTAGTTGCCGTAGCGATCGACGATGGTGCCGTCGGGCTGGAAAGCAATGACGCGGTTACACACGGAGGACAGCATCTCGTGGTCGTGGGATGCCAGCAGAACAACACCGGGGAAGGCCTCCAGACCCTTGTTGACGGCCTGGATGGATTCCATGTCCAGGTGGTTGGTGGGCTGGTCCAGCAGCACCACATTGGCGCCGGAGAGCATCATCTTGGAGAGCATGCAGCGGACCTTCTCACCACCGGAGAGAACGTTGACCGGCTTGAAGGCATCTTCGCCGGAGAACAGCATACGGCCCAGGAAGCCACGAAGATACACATCGTCCTTCTTGGCGGAGTACTGGCGGAGCCAATCCACCAGCTCGGTGGTGCAGCCCTCGAAATAGGGAGTATTATCCTTGGGCAGGTAGCTCTGGGAGGTGGAAACACCCCATTTGATGGAACCGGAATCGGGCTCCAGTTCGCCCATAAGCACCTGGAACAGGGCGGTCTGTGCCAGCTCGTTCTCACCCACGAAGGCGATCTTATCGGTGCGGTTCACGGAGAAATAGATGTTGTCCAGCAGCTTGACACCGTCTACGGTGACGGAGACATCCTTCACGGTCAGAATGTCCTTACCCAGTTCCCGCTCGGGCTGGAAACCGACGAAGGGATAGCGGCGGGTGGAGCAGGGCATTTCTTCCACAGTCAGCTTATCCAGCAGCTTCCGGCGGGCAGTTGCCTGCTTGGCCTTGGCCTTGTTGGCGGAGAAACGCTGAATGAAGAGCTGCAGTTCCTCAATCTTCTCCTGGTTCTTCTTGTTCTTGTTGCGGAGCATAGCCTGAACCAGCTGAGAGGACTCATACCAGAAGTCGTAGTTACCTACGTACATCTTCACCTTGCCGTAGTCGATATCCACGGTGTGGGTGCACACGGTATTCAGGAAGTGACGGTCATGGGAGACGGCGATGACCATGCCGGGGAAATCCAGCAGGAAGTCTTCCAGCCAGTTGATGGATTCAATGTCCAGGTTGTTGGTGGGCTCGTCCAGCATAACGATATCAGGGTTGCCGAAAAGAGCCTGGGCAAGCAGGATCTTCACCTTCAGTCGGGGATCGGTATCTGCCATGTTGTCGTAATGGTTTTCGGTGGGAACACCCAGACCCTGCAGGATCCGGGAGGCATCGGATTCAGCTTCCCAGCCGCCCATTTCCGCAAATTCCGCTTCCAGTTCGGAAGCACGAATGCCGTCCTCATCAGAAAAATCTTCTTTCTCGTAGATGGCATCCTTTTCCTTCATGACCTCGTACAGGTGGGCGTTGCCCATGATCACGGTGTCCATGACATTAAACTCGTCGTAGGCGTTCTGGTTCTGCTTCAGAACGGAAACACGGAGGTTAGGAGCAATGGTGACGGAGCCGGTGGTGGAATCCAGATCACCATATAGAATTCTCAAAAAGGTGGATTTGCCTGCGCCGTTGGCACCGATGATGCCATAGCAGTTGCCGGGCAGGAACTGCAGATCTGCGTGCTGGAACAGCCACTGGCCTGCAAATTGCATACCTAAATTGCTGACAGTAATCATAGTTTTTTCCTTTCGTAATCGCATAATAACACATGATATCATTCTACCATAAAAATGGAAAGTTGCAAGGTTTTTCTTTCTTTGTTTCCCTTTTCCTATGTCGAAAAATTGGGGTTATTCCTGTGGAAGATTGGCTATTTTCATGAGAGAGGAATTATGAATTATTTGAGAATTTCTGTTTTGCCCTCTTGCATTTTCGTGGAAGTGCGCTATAATGAATTAGCACTCAATGGATGAGAGTGCTAATTCATACAAAGGTCGTGTTTTATTTATGGAAAAGCATCAGTTTAAAGCGGAATCTCAGCGACTGCTGGATCTGATGATTCATTCTATTTATACCCATCAGGAGATCTTCCTTCGGGAGATCATCTCCAATGCCTCCGATGCCATGGACAAGCTGGCATATACCGCTCTCACCGATGACAAGGTGGGCCTTTCCCGGGAGGATTTTGCCATTACTTTGACCGTCGATAAGGAAAATCGCACCATTACGGTTTCCGATAACGGCATCGGCATGGATGCTGCCGAGATGGAAGAGAACCTTGGCACCATCTGCAAGTCCGGCTCTCTGGGCTTCAAGCAGGCCATGGAGAAGAACGAGGATATCGATATCATCGGCCAGTTCGGCGTTGGTTTCTATTCTGCCTTTATGGTAGCGGAATCTGTTTCCGTGGTTTCCCGGAAGTACGGCCATGAGGATGCCAATCGCTGGACCTCCAACGGCACCGACGGCTATACCCTGGAAGCTGCCGAAAGAGATTCTGTTGGTACCGATATCATTATGACTCTCAAGGCAGATACCGAGGAAGAAACCTACAGCGAATTCCTGGAGGAGTACAAGCTGCGTGAGCTGATCCGCAAGTATTCCGATTATATTCGCTATCCCATCCGCATGGAGGTCACCAAGTCTCGGAAGAAAGAGGACTCTCCCGAAGATCATCCCGAGTACGAGCAGTACAAGGAGATGGAGACTCTGAACTCTATGGTTCCTCTGTGGCAGAAGAACAGCAAAGATGTTACTGAAGAGGAGTATAACCGTTTCTATCGTGAGAAGTTCTATGACTTCAATCCTCCTATCCGCACCATCCACATGAACGCGGAAGGCATGGTGTCCTTTAAGGCTCTGCTGTATGTTCCCGGCAAGGCACCCTATGATTTCTATACCAAGGACTTCAAACGTGGCTTGCAGCTCTATTCCTCCGGCGTTATGATCATGGAGAACTGCGAAGAGCTGCTGCCGGAGCACTTCCGTTTTGTCCGGGGCGTGGTGGATACCCAGGATCTGTCTCTGAATATCAGCCGTGAAATGCTGCAGCACAATCGCCAGGTGACTGCCATTGCCAGAAATATCGAAAAGAAGATCAAGAGCGAACTGACTTCCCTTATGGAAAACGACCGGGAGAAGTATGAGCAGTTCTTCGATGTCTTCGGTCTGCAGATGAAGTATGGAACCGTGCAGGATTACGGCGCACATAAGGATGCCTGCAAGGATCTGCTGCTGTTCTATTCTCATAAGCAGGGCAAGCGGATTTCTCTGAAGGAATATGTGGATTCTATGGCTGAGGGCCAGGAGAAAATCTATTACGCTCCTGGTGAGAATAAGGAGCACACCGCAAAGCTGCCTCAGGTGGAAGCCCTGGACAAGAAGGGCTATGATGTGCTGCTCTTTACCGAGGAAGTGGATGAGTTTATTCCCCAGACTCTCATGAACTACAGCGAGAAGACCTTCTGCAACATTACCACCGAGGAACTGGATCTCCAGACCGAGGAGGAAAAGAAGGAGCAGGAGGAGAAGGCAGAAAACCTCAAGGGTATGCTGACCTTCGTGAAGGAATCCCTGGGTGACCGGGTCAAAGAGGTTCGCATCTCCGCAAACCTGGGCAGCCACCCTGTCTGCATGACTCCCGATGGCGCAGTTTCCTTTGAAATGGAAAAGTACATGAAGAAGGTGAATCCTGACTTCGTGATGCCTGTGGGCCGCATCCTGGAGCTGAACCCGGAGCATGAAACCATTAAAAATCTGCAGCAGGTCATGATGTCTGATCCTGTAAAGGCAAAGGATT
Organism: Faecousia sp.; assembly: GCA_045628895.1. Lineage (GTDB taxonomy): Bacteria > Bacillota > Clostridia > Oscillospirales > Oscillospiraceae > Faecousia. The sequence continues at coordinate 13,801 of JAZQQD010000130.1, read as the reverse complement.
ATGTTTCCGTGCTTTGCTATCAGGCAGAGCTTATGGCGGGACTCCCTATGGACGATGTCTTTGCCTATACGGAATTGGTCTGCAAACTGATGCAGTAATCTCCTTGCAAAACCTGTCGTGATATGCTAGGATAGAAATATAAGGAGGTGCAAACCTATGGCATATGATTATCCTATAGATCCTCAGTTCCAAATCGCAAGCAAGATCATTCTGGCAATTTATGGACTAACAGCGTTGTGGGGCCTGGTTTCCTATATTCTCGGCAGCTTTGGCCATTACCGTATTGCCAAGCGAAGAGGGATCCACCATGCCTGGCTCGCCTGGATTCCCATCGGCAAAAGCTGGATTCTGGGCTGTATTTCCGACCAGTACCGCTATATTGCGAGAAATGAGAATACACACCGCAGAACTGTGCTGCTGATCCTGAGCATTGTAACAAAGCTGCTCGGTGGAGCGTCCGGTGTATTGGGCGTTCTCAATGGCATGGGTGTCCTGGCCAATTTGGCGGATGCAAATGACGCTGCAATTCTTAGAATTCTTGCAGCTGTTGCCATCCCGTCCTTGATCGGTGCTGTCTGTGGTCTCGTAATGCTGATCTTCACCTACATCAGCTACTACGATCTGTATCTGTCCTGCACCCCGGATAACTGTGTGCTGTTCCTGGTTCTCAGCATCCTGTTCCCGGTGACGATTCCGTTCTTTGTGTTTGCTGTCCGCAATAAGGATGGCGGTATGCCTCCCAGAAAGGGCTATGATATTCCCGGTCAGCCTCAGTGGCATCCTGGCAGGGAAAATGAAATGTAACAGAAAACGGCCTCGAAAGCGGAAAAGCTTTCGCGGCCGTTCTTATAGTATGGGTTACTTGCCGTTCTTTCCGAAAAGCGGCTTCTCCACACGCTTGTACAGCAGCATGGTGAGCACGGAAACTACGGTACCCTTAATGAGATTCATGGGGGCCACTGCAAAAAGAACAAAGGTGGAAACACTGGAGATGTGGCTGTTGATGGCGGCACCGGCACCGACAATGGCATCGATGGGCATATGGAACAGCTCAGCAAACTTGGGGATCAGATAGACGGCATTGAAGGCACTGCCGAAAACCGTCATGATCAGAGTGCCGAGGGCGAGACCGAAGATGGCCATGCCCCGGGATTTCTTTGCGTGATACAAAATGGTGGCGGGCACGACCCAGGTGCAGCCTACTACAAAGTTGGCAAAATCGCCCACAAATGCGGTGGAGGTGCCTTTCAGCAGCAGTTTCAGAACGATTTTCAGACCTTCGCAGGCAACGGCTGCGGAGGGGCCCATGAAGAAACCGCAGATCAGAACGGAAAGCTCGGAGAAATCCATCTTATAGAAGCCGGGAATCAGGAAGGGCAGGGAAAAGTCCAGAATATGCAGTACTGCGGCAATGGCAGAGCAGACACCAATGATGGCGACCCTTCTTGCCGTGGTAATGTTTCTGCGGTGGGGGAGCATTTTCTCTGCCAGATGGGCAACCAGACTGATGGCAGCGGCTACCAGAATACAGACCAGCAGGAAGGTCAGATTGTTTTTCGCTTCGTTAAGCAGTGCGGTCATGATAATCACCTCAATAAAAAATACGCCCTAAGGATAGACCCAGGGCGTAAAAATACGGATGAAAATCCGATCTTCTACCATCCAGACTTTACTGTCGGTATCGGAATCACACCGATTCTGCGCATAGCGCTCGCGGACTTTACCGCCGGTCGGGAATTTCACCCTGCCCTGAAGATCAACCTATGAACTTTGCTTAAACATATCATATCCCTGCCTGCTTGTCAATAGGCTGGTTTTATGTTAGAATTTATTCGGATCCTGTTGCTTCGGGAAGGGAGGATGGAGTAGTTTCCTCCGCTTTTGGCATCTGGAAAGTACGAATCTGCCCCTTTGCAGCAGTATCCGTAATGTCGCCCCCGATAATTTTATTTTTATAGACCAGCAATGTGGCATATACCGGCTCAGAAGCACCGGGATAGTTGTTGACTTTGTAGACATACCGCATGACGGTTTTCCCGGCATATTGGGTAAGGTCATATCCCTGCTGCTTCTGCAGGGTATTATAGCGATCGTAAACGGCGGATGCTTCCTGGGGAATCCGTACCTGGGAGGATTCCGTGGGGGATACGGTAACATCCCAACCGAAACCCTTCAAAAAGCTTACGCGGTCATCATTGGTGGCGGCATCGGTATTGACGGTAGCTACGGTTTTATCCCCACCCCGGGAAGCGGCAGCGATTATGGCGATGGCGGCAACCAGACAAATGAGTATCACAACCAGTTTTCGAACATCCATTTTTGCGGTCATTACCAGCATAAAGACCCCTCCTGTCCATTGGTGATACTAAGCTATTCCCAGGCGGCCGGGGTTAGAACGGAGGAACTATGGAACGATTGGATAAATTTCTGTGCGACAGCGGTGTCGGAACCAGAAGCCAGGTGAAGGTCATTCTCAAATCCGGAAGAGTGACTGTGGATGGCAAACCGGAGCGGGATAACAGCCGTAAGGTGGATCCCGAGAGGCAGACTATCTGCCTGGACGGAGAAGTCCTTGGGGGCAAACGGAGAATCGTGCTGATGCTGAATAAACCCGCAGGCTTTGTGACCGCAACGGAGGATCCTGTGGAAAAAACGGTGATGGAGCTCCTGCCGGAGGAATACCGGCACCAGGATCTGAAGCCCATTGGCAGACTGGATAAAATGACGGAAGGCCTGCTTCTGTTTACCAATGACGGCGATCTTCTCCACAGGCTGATTTCTCCGAAGAAGGCGGTAAACAAGATTTATTATGCCCGGCATGAGGGCAGCGCCGGGGAAGAGGACGTCCGGGCTTTTTCTGAGGGAATCACGCTGAAGGACGGAACCTGCTGCCTTCCTGCGGTTTTGAAGCCTCTGGGCCCGGGAGAAAGTGAGATCACGGTCCAGGAAGGAAAATATCATCAGGTACGCCGTATGATGGCTTCCCGGGAGATGACGGTCACTTATCTGGAACGTCGTCAGGAAGGGTGCTTGACTCTTGGCGACCTGCCCAGAGGACAGGTTCGGGAGCTTTCCAATGAGGAAGTGCAGGAGCTGGAGCCGTAAGGAAATGGCAAAATGCCATACTTTATACTGCAGTATTTATGAGTAAGAACAGAAATACTGGAATAATTCATAAAAATAAGTAGATATTTTATGATAAAATGTCAAATAGTACTTGCAATGTGTGCAAAAACCATGTATAATAACCGTGAAATTTTATGAAATATGTATTTGTTCAATATTTCGAGGAGGATACTGCTATGTCCAATAGTGTATTTCAAAGCGTTATTGTCCAATTGAAGGACATCCCGGACCGCACTTTTGGTGTGATTGATTCCGAGGGATGCGTGGTTTCCTGCACCAATATCGCTCTTTTGGGTGAGCGTTGGCCGGATGCCGCGGTTAGTGTGTCTTCCTCCGGTGAGTCTGTGGTGACTTTTGCCCAGAAGACCTTTAAGGCTATGCTCAGCGGTGCCAATTCCTTTGAGTATGCCGTGTTCTGCACCGGCGATGATGATGCCGCCCGCAGCTTCTGCGCAATGGCCTATATTGCGCTGAATGATGCCAAGGTGTTCTATGAGGAAAAGCATGACCGCAGCACCTTTGTGAAGAATATTATTATGGATAATATCCTTCCCGGTGACATTTATATTCGCGCTAAGGAACTCCACTTTACGGCAGATGCTCCCAGAGCGGTTTTCCTGGTTCGTCAGATCGGTCGGGCAGAGGTGGCAGCCGTGGATGTCCTGTCTGCGCAGATTTCCGATCGCCTGCAGGATTTCGTGCTCAGTATTAATGAGAGCGATATCGCTGTCGTGAAGCAGATCACTGCAAAGACTACCACGGAAGATCTGGAGAAAATGGCTGGCCATATTTCCGGAATTCTGAAGAATGAGCTTTCTCTCAAGGCGGTCATCGGTATCGGTACTGTTGCGGAGCACCTCCGTGACCTGGCTGACTCCTATAAGGAGGCCCAGACAGCAATCGATGTGGGCAAGGTCTTCGATACGGAGCGCACCATCATCAATTATGAATATCTGGGCATCGGCCGTCTGATTTACCAGCTGCCTACCACCCTTTGTGAAATTTTTCTGACTGAGGTCTTCAAGAAAAACTCCATTGATTCTCTGGATCAGGAAACTCTGTTCACCATTAACAAGTTCTTCGAGAATAACCTGAACGTTTCCGAAACCTCCAGAAAGCTGTTCGTACATAGAAATACCCTGGTGTACCGACTGGAGAAGATCAAGAAGCTGACGGGGTTGGATCTGCGCCAGTTTGACCATGCCATCGTGTTTAAGGTGGCTTTGATGGTACGCAAGTATCTGGATTCCCGGGATATCCGTTGACGCTATCAGAGCCGTGCTTTCCGCACGGCTCTGTTTTGTGCGGCCCAAGGTTCATGATTTGTTCATTGACTTTGCCTATAAAATGTGTTACAATTTTGTTACTCTTTTTGAAAGCGAGAGGACTTTATGATTGAATTTGAAAATGTGAAAATGTCCTATGTTCAGGGCAATGAAGCGCTGAAGGGCATTTCTCTGCAAATAGATGACGGCGAATTTGCCTTCCTGGTCGGCCCTTCCGGATCCGGAAAGTCCACCATTATCAAGCTGATCACCGCCGAGCTCAAGCCTACCAGCGGCGCGATTCACGTCAACGGCTATTCTCTGGAGCGCATCCGTAAGCGTGAGATTCCTTTCCTGCGCCGTACCGTCGGTGTCGTGTTCCAGGATTTTCGCCTGATCGATAATATGACAGTTTATAACAATGTGGCGTTTGCCATGCGTGTCAACGGAGCCAGAGAGTCTGAGATCAAGGAGCGTGTACCCTATGTTCTGGAGCTGGTTGGCCTGGAAAATAAGGGTAAGCGCCATCCCAATGAGCTTTCCGGCGGTGAGCAGCAGCGTCTTGCCATTGCAAGAGCACTGGTGAACAATCCTTCCACCATTATTGCGGACGAGCCTACCGGTAACCTGGACCCCGCAAGATCTCTGGAGATTATGAGTCTGCTGCAGGAAATCAACAATCTGGGTACCACGATTCTGGTGGTTACCCATGAGCAGGAACTGGTAGAACGGTTTGCCAAGCGGGTCATTGTGATTGAGGATGGTCTGGTAGTCAGTGACGGAATGGACGGGTATTATAAGTATGAGGATCAATAATTTTTGGTATTTGCTGAAAGAGGGCATTCGCGGTATTTTCCTACATAGCTTTATGTCCTTTGCAGCTATTTGTGTTACAGTTGCCTGCCTGCTGATTGTGGGCACCTTCTCGGTTGTGATGTACAACCTGAATATCATGGTGGAAGACATCAATAAGACCAATGAGATCATGGTATATGTGGATTCGGATCTTTCTGATGCCAAGGCCAAGAGCATCGGCACCAGCATTAACCGGATCGCCAATGTCAGCAATTCCCGGTTCGTTTCCCGGGAGGAAGCCCTGGAAAAGTTTGTGAAGGATCATGATGAGGATCCTGCTTTCTCCGGTGTGGATGCCAAGGACCTGCGTCACCGTTTTGTGGTGACCCTGGAAGATAATGCGCTGATGGCCCAGACCATTGTACAGATTAAGGGAATTGAGGGTGTAGCCCATATTCAGGCCGCCTATGAGCTGGCTCAGGGCTTCTCTACCATTCAGCAGATCGTTCAGATGGCAACTCTGGTGGTTACCGGCGTGCTGCTGGTGGTCTCTTTGCTGATCATCTCCAATACAGTTAAGCTTGCCATGTATGACCGCCGGGATGAAATCGCCATCATGAAGATGGTGGGCGCAACCAATGGCTTTATTCGGCTGCCTTTCGTGGTGGAAGGCTTCCTGCTGGGTATCGTTGCTGCAGCCATGGCCTTCTTCCTGGAGTGGTGGCTGTATGACAGCGCTGTGGTGCAGATTGCCGCTATGGATACCCTGAGACTGCTGTCGTTCTGCAGTTTCCAGGAAATGCTGGTGCCTATGATCACGGTGTTTGGCGCAGCAGGCCTGTTTGTCGGCATTGTCGGCAGCTGGACTTCTATCCGGAAGTTTATGAACGTTTGATTTTTAGGAGTACCGCATGAAAAACAGAAAACGATGGGTATCCATCATGGCCGGATTCCTGGCCATGGTGATGCTGCTGAGTTTGATCATATCCATTCTTCCCACAAAAGCCCGGGCCCTTTCCTCCAGCGAGATCCAAAGCGAGATCAATGATCTGGAAGACCAGGCGGACGAGCTGGAAGCGCAGTATTATGCCCTGCAGGATCAGTTGGACGAAAACTTTGATGAGATCGTTGACGTGGTCAAGCAGAAGTATAATATTGAAGAACAGATCAATCTGATTATGGCGCAGATGAATGTGCTCAACAATCAGATCGATGCCTACAACCGACTGATTGCCGACACCCAGGAAAAACTGGATGTGGAAATAGAAAAGTATCAGCAGCTCAATGAAAAGTACAAAGAGCGGATCCGCACCATGGAGGAGGAGGGAAACCTCTCCTATTGGTCGGTGCTTTTCAAGGCAAACAATTTTTCAGACCTTCTGGATCGCGTCAATATGATCCAGGAAATTGCGGATGCCGATACCCGTAGAATCCGGGAATTAGATGAATCCGCCAAAGCCATCAGCGAGGCCAAAGAGATCCTTGCAGACCAGAAAGCGCAGACAGAGAAAAGCAAAAATGCCCTGGCCGACACCCAGCTGCTGCTGGATGCCAAGCATCGTGAGGCACAGAGCTTGATCGAGGTGCTTCTGGAGCGGGAAGCAGAATTTGAAGCCTACCAGCAGGAAGTGGCTGAGGAATGGGATGCCCTGATCGATGAGATCGGTGCCAAAGAAGCGGAATATACCGAAGCAGTTGCCAGAGAACAGGCAGCGCTGCAGGCAACGATCCATGAATCTGAGGACTATGTTCCCAGCGACGGAACGGATGGCTGGGCGTTTCCACTGGCATATTGTATTCGGGTTGCCAGCGCTTACGGCTGGCGAATCCACCCTATTACCGGCGAATATTCCTTCCATAGCGGCATTGACCTTTCTGCATATACCGGCACAGAGATTTATGCTGCCAGAGATGGAATCGTTACTACCTCGCAGTATAACTGGAGCCTTGGCAACTATGTGGTTGTAAACCACGGCGACGGCTATTCCACCCTGTATGCTCATATGGTGGAGCGTGCGGCAGAGGTGGGGGACTATGTTTCTCAGGGAGAAGTCATTGGTTATGTCGGCTCCACCGGCGAATCTACCGGCCCTCATCTGCATTACGTGGTTTATTACAGAGGTTCTACGGTAAATCCTGCCGCATATCTGTAATTCTGGCGCTTCAAAAGCGATGAATGTATAAATTAGGAGTGTTTTATGAAGAATAGAAGACGATGGGTATCCCTTATGGCGGGCTTCCTTGCTCTGGTGATGCTGCTGAGCCTTATTGTTTCGATCATTCCGGCTCATGCAAGTGAGATAGATGATATTAATGAAAATATTTCCAGTCTGGAAAATAAAATCGAGAATATGCAATCCCGGAGTGAAAAGCTGGAAGAGAAAATTCAGGATCTCACGGATCAGCAGAACCAGAATTACGAAGAGATTATCAATGTTGTCAATCAGAAGGTAAACATTGAACAGCAGATCAATTTGATTCTGGAGCAGATTGATGTGATCAATGAGCAGATTTCTGCCTATAGCCAGCTAATCGCCAATATGCAGGAAGAACTGGATATTGAGACGGATAAGTTCTATCAGCTGAACGACAAGTACAGGGATCGGATCCGCACCATGGAGGAAGAGGGAACGCTTTCCTATTGGTCGGTGCTTTTCAAAGCCAGCAGTTTTTCTGATTTTTTGGATCGTCTGAATATGATTCAGGAGATCGCTGAAGCAGATGCCCGGCGAATCCGGGAACTGAATGACGCGGCCATGGTTATTTCTGCAGCAAAGGAAAGAATGGATAGCCAGAAAGCCGATGCTGAGGAAAAGAAAAAGAAGCTGGATGAATCCGAGGCGCTCCTGCAGGAAAAGCAGCTGGAGGCTCAGGAACTGATCGATATTCTGCTGGAGCGGCATGAGGAATATGAGGCTCTGCTGGAGGAGGCATCCGCTGAAAAGGAGGCCCTTGCCCGGGAAATCGAACAGGCAAAGGAGAGCCTTGCCGCAGAAGAAGGCAGAAAAGCCTGGCTGATCTACCAGGAACAGTTGAGAGTCCAGGAAGAAAAGAGAAGACAGCAGGAAGAGGAAGAACGGAAGCGGAGAGAGGAAGAGGAGCAGCGCCGTCAGGAAGCAATTGCCAACGGCGAGGAGCCTCCCGAGGAATCCTATGAGGAAGAAACCCCCGAGCCCGAAACTCCGGAGGTCAGCGATGGCTGGATCCTGCCCATGGCATACTATACCATGGTGACAAGTACCTTTGGCCCCCGTGTGCATCCCATTACCGGAGAGGAGTATTCCTTCCACAGCGGCATTGACTTGGCTGCGGATTACGGAACCTCCATTTATGCGGCAAGATCCGGAACCGTAACCACCTCCGCTTACCATTGGAGCTTCGGTAACTATGTGGTGATCAGCCACGGCGACGGCTATGCAACCCTGTATGCCCATATGCAGTCCCGTGCGGTCAGCGAAGGCGATGTCGTCAGACAGGGCCAGACTATCGGTTATGTTGGTTCCACCGGCGAATCAACCGGCCCCCACCTGCACTATACAGTCTACTATAACGGCGAATTGGTCAACCCTGCTTACTATTTATAATCCATATTCTCCCACAGCCTTCGGGCTGTGGGAAATGTTCATATTGTGAGGTGCCCCATGATCAAAAAATTGCTGCGTTTTCTTTCCTATGTGTTGGTTGCCGCGGCAGCATCCATCGCAACTTTTTATGTGATTGTATACAATTTACCGGATACTCCCTATTCCAAGCTGGTGGAAATGGAAAACATCATTACAGAGCGCTTTATCGGAGAAACGGATAAAACCAAAATGGAGGATGCCGCAGCGGAAGCCATGGTTGATGCGCTGGGGGATCGTTGGAGCTATTATATTTCGGCCGAGGACTATGCTTCTTATGTCGAGCAGATGGCCAATGCCTATGTGGGCATCGGCATCACCATCAGCATGAAAGAGGATGAATCCGGCCTGAATGTGCTTCTGGTTTCTGCTGGCAGTCCGGCTCTGGAAGCAGGAATCGTGGCAGGAGATGTGATTACCCATGTGGAGGGGCAGAGTGTCGCAGAGCTTGGCTTGGCAGAAACCAAGAATCGAGTTCGTGGTGAAGAGGGAACTCAGGTGGTTCTGACGGTGGTGCATGACGGCATAGCCTCCGATATCACGGTGACCCGGCGGAAGATTGAGACGGAGGTCGCCACCCTGCAGATGCTTCCGGAAAATATTGCACTAATCAAAATTGCCAATTTTGATTCCCGCTGCGCAGAAGAAACTCTGGCAAGAATCGATGAAGCCATGATCGAAGGGGCGGAAGCAATCATTTTTGATGTGCGGAATAACCCCGGCGGATATAAGGATGAACTGGTGAAGATCCTGGATTACCTTCTTCCGGAGGGACCGTTGTTCATCAGTAAGGATTACACCGGAGCAAGCTACACGGATTCCTCCGACGAGGGCTTCCTGGATATCCCCATGGTGGTACTTCAGAATGAAGAATCCTATTCTGCTGCGGAATTTTTCGGCGCCGCATTGCGGGAATATGAGGCGGCTATCATTGTAGGTACCCCCACAGTGGGAAAAGGATACTTCCAGAATACCCTTCGTATGAAGGATGGCTCTGCCATCGGGCTTTCCGTGGGCAAGTACTATACTCCCAAAGGTATCAGCCTGGCAGGAGTAGGAATTACTCCGGATATTCTGGTCGAAGTGGATGAAGAAACCGCGGCGGCAATTTATGCGGAAACTTTGCCATATTCCGAGGATATTCAGGTTTTGACCGCAATTGAAGCGCTGAAAAAATAGAAATCAGCCTTGACGAGGACATAAAAATATACTATAATCTATAAGGCTGATTATGTATCCAGAAAGGATGTTAAGATATGGCAAAAGAAATTAAGATGTCAGTTCGCTATCAGCAGGATCTGCAGAAGGAACTGAATTATTTGGAAACTACCCGTATGCGTGAAGTCGCAGAGATGATCGCCGAAGCTCGTTCCTACGGTGACTTGTCTGAAAACTCCGAATACGATGCTGCAAAAAATGAACAGGCAAAGGTGCAGGGCCGTATTGCCGAGATCAAGGACATGCTGTCCCGGGCTGTTCTCATCGTGGATGAGAATGCCGCAACCGGCCGTGCAAGCCTTGGCTGCACTGTCGTTGTAGAGGATGTGGAGACCGGCGAGCAGACTGAGTACCATATTACCGGTTCTCAGGAAGCCAACCCCATGGAATTCAAGGTTTCCGAGCAGTCTCCCTTCGGTAAGGCTCTGGTTGGTAAGGGCCCCGGAGATATCTTTACTGTTAAGACTCCCTTCACCTCCTATGATATGAAGGTTATCAGCGTAAGCCGTGACGATTGATTCAAAAACCGCTCTGCTTTGCAGGGCGGTTTTTCTGTTAGTTCTTGCATTTTAGGAATGACGGAAGTATAATTCTATTATCGAAAGAGAAAGAAGGAATAATGGTGTTTTTTGAAAATCTTCCTGCGCTTCCGGAGGGGAGTATTCTGTATATTCTTGCCGGCGCGGGAATCCTGAATCTGATTTTATTTATTGCGTTCCTGCTGCGTAAGCAAAAGTCGAGCAGCAAGGGCTATGCAGCTGTCTGCATTTTGGATGCCCTGGTTTTCCTGCTGCTGGCGGTGAGTTTCCTTCCGAAGACAGCGCCTGTCGAGGTCCTCCCGGCAGATACCGAGCCTGTGATTTCTGCACCTCCTGCCACCACCGAAGCAGTGGCGACCGAGCCTGCACCTACCGAGACGGAACCGGTAACGGAGCCGGAACCCACGGAGCCGGAACCCACGGAGCCGGAGATCATCTCCTACCTGGATAATTTCCATCCTCATATGGTGGAGAGCTCTGACCCCAAGAACTGGGATCTGCAGTGGGAGATCCTGGTGGATGGGGAAGTGGTACCTTCCTACGAAAGACCGGCAACGATTTCCTTCGGCGAGCCTGAGGACTTTGCTGTGCTTCCCGGTGTTTCTACTTTCCGCGGAAACAATTTCCGCAACAATGCTACTTATGGCATTACCGAGATTGAAGAGCAGACCATTACGGAAAAATGGAGATATAAAACCGGTAGCTATAACGGCTGGAGCGGTTCCGGCTGGACAGGCCAGCCGTTGATTGCCAAGTGGGACGATGAGACCCGGCAGATTATGAACCTGTATCCCGAGAAGAAGGAAAAGGAGGATCTGGTGGAGGTCATTTATGCGACCTTGGATGGCCATATCTACTTCCTGGACCTGGACGACGGAAGTCAGACCCGTGACCCGATTTTCGTGGGCATGAACTTTAAGGGTGCCGGTTCTCTGGACCCCAGAGGCTATCCTCTGATGTATGTGGGTTCCGGTGATATTGACCTGAACACCGGAAAGCATCCCAGAATGTACATCATCAGCCTCATCGACGGCGAGATCCTGTGGCAGTACGGCAACCTGGATTCCATGGCTTACCGCCAGTGGTGCGGTTACGACGGTGCTCCCCTTATTTATGGCGAGACCGACACCATGATCTGGCCCGGCGAAAACGGCCTGTTCTACACCTTCCAGCTCAATACCCAGTATAATAAGGCAGCAGGCCAGATTTCCGTGAATCCGGAAATGGCTGCGGTTGCCCGTTATAAGATGAACCGTACCGCCCCCGGCAGATATGTTCTCGGCATGGAGGACTCTGCCATCATGGTGGGCAACTACCTGTATATTGCAGCAAATGAAGGTATGTTCTTCTGCGTAGATATCAACACCATGGAGCTGATCTGGGTGCAGGATACCCTAGATGACAACAATACGACTGCTGTTTTTGAGTGGGGCGAGGATGGCCATGGCTATCTCTATACCTCTCCTGCGCTGAAATGGTCCGCAGGCTATTCCGGAGATCTGTACATCTTCAAGCTGGATGCACAGACCGGTGAAATCCTGTGGAAGAAGCCCTACTATTGCTATACCGAAGAGGATGTCCCCGGCGGTGTCCTCTCTTCTCCCGCTCTGGGCAAGCCGGGAACCGACCTGGAAGGCCTGGTGTTCTTCTCTGTTTCCTGGTATCCCTCTCCCTGGGCCGGTATCATTACGGCATTGGATACCGAAACCGGCGAGACGGTATGGGAACTGCGCATGGACAGCTATGGCTGGAGTTCCCCGGTAGATGTGTATACCGAGGACGGCAAGGGTTATATTCTCATGGGTTGTCTGACGGATATTTTCTATCTGATCGACGGTGCTACCGGAGAAGTGGTAAGCCAGATCGATCTGGGAGGCCATATCGAGGCATCCCCCTGTGTGTATGAAAATACTGTGATTATCGGAACCCGCGGAAGCCGAATCTTCGGATTGGAACTGAACTAAAAAATACCGCTGTGCCCCATAAAGCACAGCGGTATTTTATTTCATAAATTTATCAATTGCCTGGCACAGCTCATCAATCGCATTTTGATCACCGGCGGAAACAGCATCTACCATGCAATGCCGCATATGATCCTGGAGGATCACCTTTCCGGTGTTATCCAAAGCGGAGCGTACGGCAGCCAACTGTATCAAAACCTCGGAGCAATCATAGCCGTCCTCTACCATGCGTTTTACTTTTTCCAGATGGCCAATGGCTCTTGCGAGGCGGTTGATAACTGCCTTCTGGTTTTCGTGTACATGTCCGTGAGAATGTGCAATGCCGTGGGCGTGCATATAGGCGTGGTCATGCTCGTGAGTATGATCGTGTAAATGCTCGTGTTCGTGATCCATTGGGTCCACCTCTCTCTTAATTTAACTATTATACAACTTTTTTGCATGGTATACAAGGGGGGAGGGGGGATATTTCGGAAAAAATAAATGTTTTGACATATACTCTATCTGTGGTATAATATCTGTATAAAAATATTGATACAGCCTGTTTGCTGTGTCTCATAATACAAAGGAGCGATCTTTATGCACATTCATCCTGATCATGTGGGCAGCCATGACCATGAGCATACCCACGAATATACCCATACCCATGAGCATGACCATGAGGGTCATGAGCACGCTCACGAGCATACTCACACCTACACCCATAGCCATGACCATGAGCATCCCCACACTCATGACCATGAGCATGCTCACGACCACGAGCACGCTCACGAGCATAGTCATGACTGCGCTCACAACTGCGATTCCTGCGGTACTCCCTGCGAGCACACCCCCATGGAGGAGCTGATGGCTCTTATGAAGTATATGGTGGGTCACAATACCGCCCATGCCAATGAGCTGGCAGATCTGGCTAAGCAGCTGGAGCAGGCCGGTTCTCACATGGCTTATGAGCAGGTTATGGCTGCTGTTTCCGACTTTGAGAAGGGCAACATGCGCCTTTCCACCGTTCTGGCAAGCCTGGACGTAAAGTGAGGTTTTCTTATGTGCCTTTCTACTGTTTATAAGAATGAGAAAAAGCCTGAAACCGTGGCAATGCGCAATGTCATGAAGATCGAGTGCAAGGATGGAATGGTGATCCTTACCGATCTGATGGACCGTCAGATGGCCATCGAGGGCGAGCTGCAGGAAGCCAATCTTGTGGATGGTTTCGTTGTGGTGAAGGAAGCCAATATTGCTTAAAAAAATCACCGAATGCTTTGTTCCGCGCTTTTTTTTTTTAC
>JAZQQD010000129.1:0-14055 GCA_045628895.1 Faecousia sp. | reverse complement strand
TCGATGTCCTTAATGACGATCTTATGGGGAGTATGTACAGGGAATGCGCCGGGGGTACCGATGGGCCAGGACTTGGTAACGCCCCATGCGTTGACAACATTGTGCTCGCCGTACTTGGGGTTGGGGTTACGCTTGCCGAAGGGAGAGCCCATGACGATGTTCATGTACTCATACTGGTTTACGAAACGGTCGGGGTTGCCGCCGTGGATGGTTTCCAGAAAGTTTTGCTTCTTAGTAAGCATAGTAAACTCCTCCAAAAAAATTTTTGTGTATCGCCGAAAAAGCACAGCTTTTTTCAAGACGATTATAACACATTTTTTGCCATAGTCAAAGGAAATTCGTTAAATTATCAAATTTATGTCTTCCCGTATCTTTTTATTTAGCGAGTCTGCCCATGTTGAGCAGACTCGCGCAAGATTTCAGTATAAATTAGGCCTTAGTGTTGATCTCAGCCTGGCACTGAGCGATCTTCTCACGGGTCAGCTTATAGCCGAAGACCAGCAGCAGGAAGCCAACAGCACAGAAGATAGCGGGAACCAGAGCGAAAGCGACGGTCATACCCTGACGGGCAGTGCCCTCCAGAACAGCATCCTTGCTCCAGCCCACGGCTACCAGGCAGGCGCCCAGGATGGTGCCGCGCAGGAATACAGCGACCTTCAGGGGCAGGTTCTGCAGACCCATGATCCAGCCAGCGGCATTCTTGCCGGTCTTCCAGGTGGTGTAAACAACAGTATCAGCATACAGAGCAGGAGTTGCAGAGTAAGCAATGCCGTAGAAGAACTGAGCAGCAGTCATCAAAGCGATAACCAGGACGGGGTTGGCGTATGCAAAGTAGATAGCAACCAGAGAAGCAGCCATGCCAACCATAGAAATGATAGCAGTGGTGCGGTTGGAGGTGTAAACTGCCAGATAACGGACAGCTGCAGCACCAACGGTAGCTGCAATGGCGATAGCCAGCTGGTAGGAAACCATCAGGCCGACATTGTGAGCAGCATCACGGAAGTAGTAGATAGCGGAAGCAGCGGTAACGAACTTCACACACCACTTTGCCAGGTCAACCAGCATCAGAATCATCAGCTGGGGGTTGGCAAACAGGGACTTGAACATATCGGGGATAGAAACCTTGTTCTGCTTTGCAGCAGTAACGTTCTCGGTCTCGATCTCTTCGTAGCCTTCAGTCATCTTGAAGTGTGCATAGTAGCCCACGGCCATCAGAACGCCCAGGCAGAATGCAGCAGCAGCAAACTGATTTTTCTCGCCGACATAGTTGGCCAGCAGAGTTGCAAAGGGCAAGCCCATCCAAGTAAACAGCAGGCCGCCGACATTGGACCAGGTACCACGGGAGGAAGCCAGGACAGCTCTCTCCTCGGAGTTCTTGGCAACAACACCGATCAGGGTTGCATTTGCAACATAGCCAAAGTTCCACAGTACATGAGAAACAACAGCAGCAATAATGATCAGAGCAGCGGAAATAATTTCATTGTCGCCAATGCGGACGAACTGGAATGCAAAGATGAAGGGTACGATCCAGGGAACCATAACCAGCCAGGAACGATAACGGCCCCACTTCTTTGCCTTGGTGCCGTTCATGATGCCGCCGTAGATCCAGGACAGGCAGGCATCAATGATGGAGAATACGGAGTTGATCAATGCTGCAATTGCGGGGGAGAAAACTGCAATATTGGTCAGGAAGTTCATGAAGTAGAAGGTTTCAATGTTGGACATCAGGGTAAAGCCAGCGTCGCCAACACCGAAGAAGTACTTCAGGGTTGTGGACAAGCCCTTGGGCTTATTGGTTGTCGGATTTTTCTCACTCATAGAAAAATACCTCCCATTAATAATGATACTGCGCAGATTTGCCGTTGCGCTTTCGGCACCATGCACATTTCTGAGGATTTCAGAATCCGCAAGTTTCTGTCTCCCGATATCGCAGATTGTGCATTTTTGATAATTCGAGTCTATCACGGGCAATTTCCTTTGTCAAACAGAACTTTCCTATTACGAAATATTCCTTGTTTTTTGTGGTTTTCTATATTGCCTTTCCTCATTTTCTAGGATATACTATCAGTAACCCCTTATGTTAGGAGCATCTGCTAATGAAAATACACGATTCAGAAGCCTCCATTCGACTGAATATGCAGATGATTGCCGATGCGCTGAACGAGCTGAACTGGGACTTCACCCTCCACGCAGGTGATCCCTCTCCCCGTATCCGACATTGTCTGCTTTACTCCAACCAAGAAGAATTAAATCCGGAGATCCTCTATATTCTGCCGGAGGGTTTGGGTGAGTCTTTCCCTCGGGACAGCTATTGCTATCTGACTGCCGAAAATCTGCCCGGAAAAGCGCCCCATATCCGTAATCTGCAGTACCCCCTGCATCAAATCATTAATGAAATTTTGAAGGTGTTTCAGCATTACCTCGATTTTGAAGCCAGCCTCAACAATGTGCTAAATCAAAACGGCACTCTTACTGAACTATGTATCGCCGGAAGTCACTTTTTCCATAACCCGGTCTACATCCACGACGATATGTTCACAGTCCTCGGTATTTCCACCCGGGCAAAGGGTATGCTGGAATTTGAGTACAACGAAAGTACCGGGAAGCTCTATGTTCCCCTGTGGCTGATTGACGATTTTAAATTCGACGGTGCATACCGAAAGACCATGGAAACCCGGCAGGCAACCATCTGGGGCACCGACCAATACCCCCATAATATCCGCAGCTTGTTTATGAATCTTTGGGACAACGACCGATATCTGGGACGTGTACTTATAAACGAGCTCAGCTCTTCCCTGCAGCCGGGTCAGTTCCAGATGATCGAATACTTTGCCCGATTTGCCGTTATGCTTATGCAGCAGGCAAACGCCGTCCGGGCCACCCCCCACGCTTTTGAGGAAACCTTCCGCAAACTGGTGGCCGGAAAATTTGTGGAGCATCGGGAACTGCACACTATGCTGAGCATTCTCGGATGGGGAGAAAGTGACCGCTATCTCTGCCTGCAGCTTCAGAACCAGCGGGACGATGTTTCCATCCGCTCCGACAGCGCTCTCATCGGTAAAATCGGCGCTATTGCCTCCAGTTTTTCCAGTTTCTTTCTGGGGCAGCGGCTCTGCATTGTCATCAATCTGACCCAAAGCATGGTGGATACCGGCTCTGTACGCCGGGATCTGGCCCCCTATGTACGTGACAGCTGTATGTACGGCGGAATTTCCAATCCGGCTGCAGGCATCGCAGGTATCTGCGCAGGCTTCCGTCAGGCCGGCATAACGCTGAATTACATTCTGAACGAGGACAACCGCCAATGGCTCCTCCCATTTTCTTCCTGCGCCTTGCACTACATATTAAGCAGCGCTGTTAAGGAGCTTTCCCCCATTGCTCTTTGCGAGCCTGGTCTGCTGAAGCTGAAGAAATTCGACGCAGACAATGACACCCGATATTATGATACCTTAAAAGAATATTTGCTCCATGAGCGCAATATTCCGCAAACCGCCGAAGCTCTCATCATTCACCGAACAACTCTTACCTATCGGCTGTCCAAAATACAGGAACTCGTGAAGCTGAATCTGGACGACCCGGAAACACGGACCTACATCATTTTCTCCATCTATTTGCTGGACAATCAAGATCATATGGAAAGGAAAGAATAACATGCATACATACGATGTGATTATTTTGGGTTCCGGCGCTGCCGGAATGATGGCAGGCATCACCCTCGCCAATGCAGGGCTCAAATGCCTCATGCTGGAAAAAGGAAAATCCATTGCCTCCTGCAATGCCGCAAAAGCCGGTGGCCCTGCCCTGGCCGGTACAAAGACCCAGGCTGCAGAAGGCTACCCCCTCACCCCGGAACAGCTCTATCAGCATATGTTCCGATTCAGCCGCGGCACCGTAAATGCGGCCCTCCTGCGGAACATCATAGCGCAGGGTGCCGATGTGGAAGATGTTTTCCTTAGAAACGGCATCGGCATGAAGCTGCTGCCGGATACCTACGGCGTTGGCTTCCGGGCACGGCATTTCTATGACTGCTTCGGCGAAAAACGCTGGCAGCCCCTGGCGGATGATTTCACCTCCCATGGAGGCACCATCCTGCTCCAGCGGGAAGCCATTTCCCTTCTGACCGAAAACGGAAAGGTAGCAGGTGTAAAGGCAACCGATTTGGACACTGGTTCGGAAGAAACCTATTACGGAGCCCATGTCATCGTCGCCACCGGCGGTTATCTTGGCAGTGAAGAGAAGAAACATCAGCATTTCGGCAATATCCATGTGGTTCCTCTGGGCAACAAAGCCAGCGACGGCAAGGGCATCGACATGGTAGTTGCTGCCGGCGGCACAGAAGACCGAAACTGGGGAATCTGCGCCAATGAATTCGGCGGTGCCAATCACAAGCTGCTGGCTCAGAATCGTCCCTTCTCCTCCAATCTGCGGTTCGCTGTAACCGGCGGTCTGCTGGTAGACCGGGATGGGCGGCGGTTCATGAATGAGCAGTATCAGTCCGACGAACCCCTTTCTATCGGCGGCGAGCACACCGCCCGGGCAGGTGTTTTCTACGCAGTTATGGACGAAACCATGTATCAGGGCATGCAGGAAATGACCCCCTATGCTTTCTACGGGTCTCCGGAAGACTGGTTCACCGGCAAGAACACTCTCAACCAGATGCCCAGATTCCAGAAACCCGACGATTTGGAAAAGGATATTGCCGCAGGAGCAGCAATCAAGGCTGACACACTGGAGGAAGCCGCCGAAGGCTTTGGCTTGACGGATTTGGTCGAGAGCGTGAAGGCATACAACGCCCTGTGCAAAGCAGGTCTCGACAGTCAGTTCGGCAAGGCCGCTTACCTATTGATCCCCATTGAGAAGGCTCCCTTCTATCTCTTTGAGTACGAGCCCAGCGCATGGTGCACCTTCGGCGGTGTCAAAACCAATGCTTTCTGCCAGGCTCTGGATGCCGATCAGCAGGTCATTTCCGGCCTGTATGTTGCCGGTGTGGACAACGGCAGCTGCTTCTGCACTCCCTATTATGATAATGAGGGTGCTGCCCTGGGCACCTCTTTCTGCAGCGGTATTCTGGCTGCCAAGCACATCCTGGGAAAGGTGTAATCCATGACGGAAATACAGGAAAAACTCTTTGCCCTGCAGGACGAGAAGTATGGCGATTTTCAGTATAAGCTAACACCGGGTATCCCGCGGGAAACCATCATCGGTGTACGGGTTCCCCAGATCCGTGCACTGGCAAAAGAACTGATCAAAGAGAATGGCTATGCCGAATTCCTATCTGATCTTCCCCACCGGTTTTATGACGAAAACATTCTCCACGGAGCAATTCTCTCCCTCATGAAGGACTACCGTTCCTGCCTTGCTGCCGTAAATGCCTTCCTGCCCTATGTGGATAACTGGGCTGTGTGCGATCTGATGTCTCCCAAGGTCTTCGGAAAGAACAAGGAGGATCTCATTTCCCACATCCGTATCTGGGCAGCATCACCGGAAGTATATACCTGCCGTTTTGGCATGGAAATGCTCATGAGTTTCTATCTGGACGCCGATTTTGAGCCGGAATATCTGGAGATTCCCGCCACAGTACGCAGCGAAGAATACTATGTCAATATGATGATTGCCTGGTTCTTTGCCACCGCCCTGGCAAAGCAATGGGAGGCCGCCGTCCCCTATCTGGAAAACAAGCGTCTCTCTCCCTGGGTGCACAACAAAACCATCCAGAAAGCCATTGAGAGCTACCGCATCACCCCAGAGCAGAAGGACTATCTGCGGACATTCAAGATCAAATAATCCAGGCTATTTTGTTGGCAAATCAAAAACTCTGTATTCTATATAAGCTGTCACACATTCGTGGGGCAGCTTATATTTTTTCATATTTCATGTCCGAATAAACGCTCGTTTGCGTCTTATATAACAGAAAGGCCTTTCAAGCAACCGGAGGAAAACCAATGGAAGATTCACAGATTCTGGATTTATATTTTGCACGGGATGAGCAAGCCCTGTCAGAAACCGCAAACAAATACGGCGGTTACTGCTTCTCGCTGGCAGATCGGATCCTATGCAGCCGGGAGGATTCCCGGGAGATCGTAAACGACACCTACTTAAAGGCATGGGAGACGATTCCGCCGAAGCGGCCGTCCGTTTTTCGTATGTACCTGGCAAAGATCACCCGCAACCTTGCTTTTTCCCGCAGGCGAGCAGACTCTGCCCAAAAACGGGGCGGCGGTGAAATGGATGCGGTTTTGGAGGAACTGGAATACTGCATTCCATCCCAGAGCAGGATTGACGATCAAATCAACCTGGAAGCACTTTCCGCTGTGATTCGTACATTTCTTGATACCCAGAGCATCAAGGATCAGAACATTTTCCTCCGCAGATACTTTTTCGTGGAAGATACCGAAAAAATAGCCGCACGCTACGGTATGAAACCGGGTGCGGTATTGCGGTGCCTTTCACGAACAAGGAAAAAACTCAAAGAGTATCTCATCCGGGAGGGCTATGAATTATGAAATCAGAAGACCTGTTTTCTGCCATCGGCAATGTGGAAAGCTTCCGACTGGGCAGAAGTGAATTATCAGCTGAATTGTCCTCCTTGCAAAATGAACAGGAGGAACCCAATATGCATAACAAACGAAAAAAGGTCGGCAGAACCGTTCTGATCGTGGCAGCGGTGATCTCGCTGCTTGCCGTCACAGCATTTGCTGCTGTTGGCGCAAGGATCCATCGGCAAACCACCGCAATCCCCGATTATTGGGAAATGGAAAAGCTTTTAGGTCCCTATGAGGATCCAACAGAACCCACAGCAACAAAAGAGACCGTATCCGGCGATTCGGATCCCTATTATGTTGAAATCCGTTTTCTGCCTACGGACAACGGTTATCGGGAACTGCCGTCCCTGTATCCCCAGACAATCCCCGCAGGGTACGCCCTGGATTTCATTTCCGACCCCGATCTCGGCTCTCAGCGGCTGGTATATAACAAGGAAAACGGAGATTTCGGATTTGATTTTGCGATGCAGCTTGGCGACGATGCAAACAGTATGACCATGCTGGATGTTGTAAAAGAGGAATCGGTTGCCGTTTGCGGATTTGACGGAACGCTTTACACTTGTCAGTCCGGAGATCGTGTCCTCGTCTGGCAGGATGAAGGAGCAGGCATCGGTTTTATCCTGTCGACTTCCGAGCAGGATATCGATTTGCTTACCATTGCCAACAGCGTTGCCGTTGGGGAGCCGCTAACTCCCACGCTGGCTGCCAACTATCCCATTGCGCTGGAAGAGCTCGGCGATTACCGGATTACAGAGCTTCCCGAGGGATTCCGGGAAACCAGCTTCATCGCATATCCCGGAGATTGGGGCTATGTGAGAAGAAACTACGGTGACGGGATGACCACGGATAACACAGTAACATTCTTCTATGAACACTGTGGTGATGAATCTGCTGAGACTGTTCTGGAGTATCGTGGCAGCGGTGAAAACATTACCGTAAACGGTATGCCCGGTGCGCTGCAGGAAACGTCCGTCAAGTGGGTCGATACGGAGCAGAACATTGTGTTCTCCATCTATTCCGAAACACTATCCCAGGAAACCTTACTCAAAATGGCGGAAAGCGTAGTAAGCTGCGCTGACCTGCCTTAAATATCAGCTTAAAAAAGGATCCGGCGGGTTACCCCGTCGGATCCTTGTTCTATTTATTATACTGACTTAGTAGATCCACTCGCCGCCTTCGTCGCTTTCGGCAGCCTTCTTGGCACGGGCTGCCATACCGGCAAAGAAGTTCATAGCCGGGACGGCTTCCGCCAGGGTCTCTACCAGATCCCGGTCGAATCTGCCCTCAGGACGGGTATCCCGATCAAACACCATGGTCACAGGAGTCTTTTCCCCGTAGGGTGCCCATTTGCGCATACCCTCGTGGTTGGGATTGCCATGGCGGGCAAAGTTCACCCAGGCCCCTGCCATCTGATCCTCCAGGACATCGGTGACATCCTCGATATCGCAGCAGGGTACCCGATGGGTATTGTGGAAAACGAAGGGAATATCCGAGCAATGCCATGCAGGCTTGGTGCCGTTCAGCGGGAAGTCCAGAGCAAAGAGATACAGGTAATCCGGTGCAGAGGACACCTTCGACTTCTCCTCGGTGAACTTGGTAGTGGCAAGTCTTGCCACAGTATCATAGGCCAGCAGGCGGGTCAGATCCTTATCGGGATAGGCTGCCTTGAACTGCTCTATGAGTTTCTCTGCGTACTTTCCGTACTTTTCCTTCAGCAGCTTTTTCATTTCCTTCTCAGAGGTCGTTGCCGGGTTGGGCAGCGGGCCGAAGGCTGCAAATTCCGCGATAACAGTGCCGGACATGGTGGGAACCTTCTTGGCATAATCGCTGAAACCAACCACCATGGGATCGCCCAGATACCAATCGTTGGCAACAGGTCCCCAGCCGATACTGATGCCCTCGTCGATGAGCTTCAGATGCACCTTATTAAATGCCCGGTTCAGCACATCATAGGGAACCTTCTCCAGGCGCTCCACCTGCTCCACGGGAATATTCAGCACCTCCAGCATACCTTCCACCAGTCTGCGGTGGTTGGCTGCCACATCCACATCGGGGGTAGGTGCCATCTGCAGGATGCCGCTCATGATGATAGCCTTGTGGAACAGGCCTGCTGCCTCGGGAATCTGCAGCAGGGTCTCACATTTTCCACCGCCGCCGGACTGGCCGAATACAGTCACGTTATCAGGATCGCCGCCGAAGGCCTCGATATTCCGATGAATCCAACGCAGAGCCTCCACGATATCCGCCATACCGGCATTCACAGAGTTCTTATACTTCTCTCCGAAAGAGGACATATCCAGGAAGCCCAGGATATTCAGGCGGTGGTTCAGAGATACGACCACCACGTCGCCATACTCGGAAAGCACATTGCCCTCATAGGCCACCTGCTCAATGGAGGAGCCGTTGGCGTATCCGCCGCCATGGAGCCAGACCATGACAGGCTTCTTAGCAGTTTTATCCAGTTCCGTGGTCCAGACATTCAGATACTGGCAGTTTTCATTCTGGGGCCAGAAGCGGTGGGGAATATACAGCTCACCGGAAGGCATGGGTTCAGCAGCAATGGGGCAGACATAACCGTAGTTGCAGGCATCCTTGACGCCCTCCCAGGGTTCCACGGGGGTAGGCATCTGGAAACGCTTTGCATTGGCATACTTGATGCCCTGGAAGGTATATACCCCATCCAGGCAGAAGCCACGGAGCTTGCCCTCTGCGGTCTGCACAATGGGTGCATCCGGTTCATATACGAGTCGATTTTCCATAAAAGAACCTCCTGTGTTTTTTTCTTTATCATACGAAAATATCCCCGTACTTTCATTCACAAAAGTACGGGGATATTGTAATTTCGTATTTAAGACAAAAGCAGCTTGTCGTCCGCCTCGTCGCTGCCGCTGACCTTGTTGAACAGCTCCAGCAGCTGAGAAACCGTGAGGTTCTTCTTCTCTTCACCGGACACATCAATGACGATACGACCGTTGTACATCATGATCAGACGGTTGCCATGGGCAATGGCATCCTTCATGTTATGGGTGATCATGAGGGTGGTCAGATGATCGCGGGAAATGATGCGCTCGGTTGCATCCAGAACCTTAGCAGCGGTTTTGGGATCCAGAGCTGCGGTGTGCTCATCCAGGAGCAGCAGCTTAGGCCGCTTCAGCGTTGCCATAAGCAGGGTCAGAGCCTGGCGCTGGCCGCCGGAAAGCAGGCCAACCTTAGAGGTCAGACGATCCTCCAGGCCCAGATCCAGGATCTTCAGAGCCTCGATATAGCTCTCACGCTCGGCCTTTGTAATGCCGGGACGCAGGGTGCGCCGGGTACCGCGGCGGGAGGCCAGAGCCATATTTTCCTCGATCTGCATGGTGGCAGCAGTACCCATCATGGGATCCTGGAACACACGGCCGATGAAGGGTGCGCGCTTATACTCCGGGAGGTTTGTGATATCCACACCGTCAATGGTGATGGAGCCTTCGTCCACTTCCCAGGTGCCGGCAACTGCATTCATAAGAGTAGACTTACCTGCGCCGTTGCCGCCGATGACTGTAACAAAATCGCCGTCATTCAGAGTCAGGCTGACCCCCTGCAGAGCATGCTTCTCGTTGATGGTGCCGGGGTTGAAGGTCTTATGCACATTTTTGATCTCAAGCATGGCCTTCACCTCCGTTTTTGGCTGCCTGTGGTTTTCCTCTAAAGTACTTACCCTTCCAGTAAGGAACAGACAGGAACAGGGCAACCACGATGGCAGAGAACAGCTTTAAGTAGTTGGCATTCATGTGGCCCAAAGACAGGATTGCCTGGATAACCATATAGTAAATAATAGCGCCCAGAGAAACAGAAGCCAAACGCAGAGCAAAATTCTGGAAGATGCGTCCGAAGAGCACCTCGCCGATGATCACCGCTGCCAGACCGATGACGATGGCGCCGCGGCCCATATTGATATCCGCAAAGCTGTTATACTGAGCAAGCAGCGCACCGGACAGAGCCACCAGGCCATTGGAAATCATAAGGCCCAAAACCGTGGTCATATTGGTATTGATGCCTTGTGCCCGGGACATATTGGGGTTGGAACCGGTAGCCCGGAGAGAGCAGCCCAGTTCGGTACCGAAGAACCAGTACAGCACGGCCACAATCGCTATGGTGAACAGGAGGACGGTGAAAATCGGATGGCGGTAAATAGGACGCTTGCCGGAAGCCACCTCCTGGACAAAGCGCAGAGAGAGCATCAGCTTATTCAGCATTTCATTATCGGTAACAGGAATTGCCACATTGGAGCGCATACCCATGATGGCAAGATTCACGGACCAGAGACCCAGCTGCGTCAGAATACCGGAAAGGATCGCAGGGATTCCGCAGAAAGTATGCAGCAGACCCGTAGCCAGACCGGCGATGAGGCCGGCAACAAATGCTGCCAGCAGTGCGAGCCAAATATTGACACCGCTTACAAAAAGCATAACGAACACAGCGCCGCCGGTACAGAAGGATCCGTCCACCGTCAGGTCGGCCACATCCAGAATCTTATAGGTAATGTACAGGCCAATGGCCATGACGCCCCAGATAAGACCCTGAGAAATGGCTCCGGGCAGGGCCGCAATGAAGTCAAACATGGTATTACCCCCAGATACAACAAAATTGGGAGGAAAAGACGGGCTTTTCCTCCCGGGATATAAAACTAAAGAATTAGCCGATTGCCTCGTAGCCTTCGGGAGCAGTCAGACCCAGATCCTCGCAGATAGCAGCATTATACTTCTTCACGAACTGAGGAGCATACTCGATGGGCATCTCGGAGACCTTTGCCTCGCCCTTCAGGATCTTGGCAGCCATCTTACCGGTAGCAAAGCCCAGATCATAGTAGCTGATGGACAGGGTAGCAACGCCGCAGCCGCCGCAGATGCCTTCCTCACCGGCGATGATGGGAACGCCTGCAGGACGGGCGATGCCGTCGATGATACCGGTGTTATCGGCACAGGTGTTATCGGTAGGAACATACAGAACATCACAGTTCTTAACAGCGTCCTCAACAGTACCTGCCAGCAGGTTGGACTCTGCAAAGGGATACATATTGCAGGTGAAGCCCAGCTCGGTCAGGAACGCGGAAACGGTGTCCACCTGGTACTTGCTGTTTGCCTCAGCGGAGCAGTACAGCAGGCCAACGGTCTTTGCATCGGGGAACCACTCCTTGATCATGGCAGCCTGCTCATCCAGAGGAGCCAGATCGGAAGTACCGGAAACGTTGGTGCCAACGGTGCCGGAGAAGTTCTCAATGCCCAGAGCGCAGCCGTACTCGGTAACGGAGGTGCCCAGAACAGGGATGGTAGCAGTTGCGGTTGCAGCAGCCAGAACAGCGGGAGTTGCGTTGCCCATGATCAGGTCAACCTTGCTGGAAACGAACTGGTTGCAGATGCTTGCGCAGGTAGCGGAGTCGCCGGCAGCATTCTGCTCGTCGAACTTCACCTTGTCGCCGAATGCTTCGGTCAAAGCATCCTTAAAGCCCTGGGTAGCAGCATCCAGTGCGGGGTGAGGAGCCAGCTGGCAAATGCCAACGGTATAAGTCTTGTCTGCGGTCTTGTTGCCACAGGCTGCAAAGGAAAGAACCATAACAGCAACCAGAACCAGTGCGATAATCTTTTTCATTCTTTTTCGCTCTCCTTATGAAATTGAGATTTCCAAAAGCCGGCAATCCCAGCAGTTTTTCCATTTTGTCTTTCAGTCAAAGGACAGTTGCTTATACAGGAAAGACCGATATGTATAAATATACCAACTTAAAGGATAATCCCTATGAGCCATAGTATAACTCTGTATATCTATGAAGTCAATGCCTAAATGCTTTTTTTCTGCCTTACAGACGGATTTTCTTCCATTTTCCCCTGCCGTAAATGTAGCTGACCAGGGCAGTTCTGCCGATCTGGTCTGCGGCGATTGCCAGCCATGCGCCGATCAGCAGGAGGTTCATCACATTGATTGCAAAGAATGCAATCACCGGGCGGAGAATCAGCACACCAACCAGGGTAATGATGGCAGTGGAGCGGGTATCACCGGCACCGCGGAGAGAACCGGTGAGGATGAACTGAGGTGTCTGCACAGGCTGCAGAGCCGCAAGGATCAGCAGCACGGGACCGGATGCCGCAATGACCTCCGCCGTATCACTATACAGGCCCACAACAAACTTGCCGCAGGTCAGCAGGAACACTGCCAGTCCCAGAGAGATCAGAATGCCCAGAGAAGCGCAGCGGCGGGAATAATGCTCAGCCATATCCGGGCGGCGCTTGCCAAGGCTCTGACCTACCAGCGTGGTTGCGGAAACGGCCATAGCCTGGCCCAGCATAAAGGACAGGGACTGGACATTCATGCAGATCTGATGGGTTGCATAATAAGGCTGACCCAGAGAAGCCACCTGACGGGAGAACAGGATAACGCCGATTCGCATGATGAACTGCTCACCCAGAGAAGGCATACCAACCTTGACGATTCTGCCCATGATCTTGCCGTCGGGCTTGAAGTTCTTGGCAAAGGAATTCAGAGGCACATGGAAATAGGCAGTGCCGCTGAAGATGTAATACAGTGCGATGACCATAGCCACAGCCTGGCCGATGACGGTTGCCAGGGATGCGCCTACAACGCCCAGAGCTGGGAAACCGAAATGGCCGTTGATCAGCAGATAGTTGCCGATAACATTCAGTACATTGGCGGTCATGTTATAGTACAGGGGCAGCTTGGAGTTGCCGGTGCCACGGAAGGCCGCCGTAAAGGTCGTGGTCACACCCATGGTCACAAAGCCTGCCATCTGGATCACCAGATACTGAACGGACAGATCGCAGATCTCTTCACTCAGGGCAGCAGTTGCCATGAAACGAACCAGAGGCTTTGCAAATACGATACCCATGACAGAACCAAAGACGGAAACCAGCAGAGAGATCAGAATGCCCTGGCACAGGGTCCGGTTTGCTTCCTCGTGGTTGCCTGCGCCGCGGCTTCTGGCGATGGCCGCCGTTACGCCAACGTTCAGAGCAATGAGCAGAGATACGAAGATGAACTTGGGCTGTGCAGCAAGGCTGACGGCAGAAATGGCATCATCGCCATTGGGCATGGAGCCGACCATCATCATATCCGCCATGGATACCAGGCTGGTCAGCATCAGCTCTACCAGAGAAGGCCATGCGATTCGCATGATGTCCTGATACAGCACAGAGGTCTTGCAGCCTTCGGGAAGCTTCTTTCTTTCTTTTCTGGTCTTTTTCAGATCCTGTTCCAGCGCATCCTCGGGACCCCATGGAATATCATCCAGATAAGTCTTTACCATTTTGCGCTGAGAATTTTGCTTTTCCATTGAATATACCCAGCTTTCTACATTATAATCAACAACATTACTATACTGCAAACAGTAATTTCTGTCTACTCAAAATGGTAATATCGAGTTTCAAAAAAGTTCCCATCGCAACTAATTGGTTCCATGTCTTCCAAATATTTCTGAAAAAAGGCTTGACATTTCGTACTACAGCATGTAGTATATGTTCATACTACA
>JAZQQD010000128.1:0-2393 GCA_045628895.1 Faecousia sp. | reverse complement strand
TGAAAAAACTGTATCTGGGCTGCGGACTTCTGCTGGCCATGCTGGCTCTGGGGGTGACCTTCAGTATTCTCATGCCCCGGCTCCACGACCCGGTGGCCCAGGATCTGAAAGCCGCCGCGGAGCAGGCTCTGCTGGAGGATTGGGAGGCGGCGGATGCCGCCTTTCTGCGTGCCAAGAATCAATGGGAAAAATACAAGGATCTGACCGCCATGGTCTGCGACCACAAGCCCCAGGAGGAAATGCAGGCGCTCTTTGCCCAGGTGGAGGTGTACTGCCGCACCCGGGATTCCCAGTTTGCCGCCGCCTGCCGGCAGCTGGCGGAAATGGCCGAGGGCATGAGCGACCTCCACAGCATCTCCCTGCCGCATTTGTTCTGAAGGTGGATACTTGCCTCCCCTCTCTTGCCTCTCCCCTTGGGGAGAGGTGGCAAAGCTGAGGTACGAAGCTTTGCCGAAGAGGGGTTCCGGGGTAACCGCCAGTACCATCTAATATAGAACATTGTCACCCTCTCAGTCAGCTTCGCTGACAGCTCTCCCTATTAGGGAGAGCCAAGGAGTGCGTCTCAGCCGTCTTGGTCGTACCCATCCGCCAATTCCAGAATGGCTTTCCCGAGATACTGCGCAGCCAGTTTCGCCTGCTCCAGGGTATTTCCCGCGGTGCCGATCTCGAAGAGCAGGCTGCCGGGGTAGTACTGCTGGTTATACCGGCTGTTGCACAGCCGCGTGGGGCGGCACAGCTCCGGGCTGAACCTGCCGAGTAAACTCTGGATCTTCAGGGCGATAGCCAGATTTTCCTCCCAGTAGGGATGCTCGTACCCCCCGCCCTCGGAGCCGCAGACCGCCATGATCCGGGCAGACTCCCTGCCATCCACCTCCGCCGTGGTGACGATCTGATTGCCGTCGGCATCCTCGGCAGCATCCCGGTGAAGATCCAGAAGCAGCACAATCCCCGGATTCTCCTCCATAATCTCCTGCACACCGGAAAGGGAGGCATCATAGGCAGAAGCGTAATCCGTATCGTAAATCTGCCGGTCATGGATGACCCGGATGCCCCCGGCTTCCAGGGTTTCCGCCAAGGCATCCCCCACGGCCACCATATTATAGGCCTCATTTTCCGTGTGATAGGGGGAAAACTCGTCGTGACCGCCTGCATAGCTTTCCGTGGTGTGGGTGTGGAAGATCAGCACCCTGGGGCTGTCCCCCCGGAGGTTCCAGGCAAGACTCTGCTGCAAAAGAGCTGCCCCATTGGGACTGTCCATACTGCTCTCGTTGAATACCGCCGCCGTATCCTCCTCGGAAAACCGCAGTTTTTCCGGCGCTTTCTCCGGAGGTGGGGATTCGATCATCGTTTCCCTTTCTTCCGGGTAAAACCGGATGATCCGCCCGGTCTCCAGATAGAAAATGGCGGAGGCTGCCGCCGGGGTGGTCAGAAAGGAGAAAACCGGAGTTCCGGTGAATATCCGCAGGGTCAGGGCAAAGAAAATTGCCGCCGCCCCGGTTCGCAAGGTTCGTTCCCGCCAGTCCATGATATATTTCCTCCTTTCCCATCAATCAGAAGCCATCTTACGCAAAGCAAACAATCGGATATACAGGAACACAAAAAAAAGAAGCCGTCATTCCGAGCCAGTGCGCACACTGGCGTGGGAATCCGTTCTCTTTAAAATGTTTAAAATATGACATTATTTTAGAGAATACGGATTGCCACACCAGTGACATCGGTCACTGGTTCGCAATGACAGCTATTTTTTACTGTCTATTTTCTTAATGAAGACTATTCCAAATAAGACAGCCCTATCTTTTTCCACTTGGGTCTTGTCCGCAGTTCTACCCGCAGCCTTTTGAAAAATTCCTGCATCATTTCCTTGCTTTCTTCCTCCAGCACCCCGGAAACCGTCTCCGGGTGATGGTTGAATTCCATGGAAAACAGATCGCATACCGACCCGCAGGCACCGAATTTTTCATCCCGGGCGCCAATTACCACCTTGGGAATCCGGGCGCTGAGGATGGCACCGGCACACATGGCGCAGGGCTCCAGGGTTACATACAGGGTGCAGTTCCACAGCCGCCAACCACCGAGCGTATTGCAGGCATCATTGATTGCCTCGATCTCCGCATGGGATAGGGCATTGCGGCACTTTTCCCGGCGGTTCCGGCCCCGGCCTACAATTTTTCCGTCGCACACGATGACGCAGCCCACCGGCACTTCCCCCTCGGCAGCGGACTGTGCGGCAAGGGCAAGGGCCTGGCGCATATAGGTTTCGTCCATAGATACCCCTCCTTTACCTCCATCTTAGCGGCAAAAGCCGGGTTCGTCAAGAAAAGGATATCACAGAGGGAAGAAAAAGAAAGTCGAAGGGGAGTATGCTTTCTACCCTTGGCTCCCCCTGCTAGGGG
>JAZQQD010000127.1:0-5637 GCA_045628895.1 Faecousia sp. | reverse complement strand
TGCGAACCGCTCCCGGAACCAGCATTTCCATGCTGTCCGGAGTGACGGAGGATGCGGTAGCCAAGAAACTGGCTGAGCGCTTTTCTGCCGGAGAGCTGACCCGGATGATGACAGTGCTGCAGGATACACTGCAGGGCTTTTCCAAGGGCGGCAGCCGCCGTATGGAAGCCGAGCTGTGCCTCATCAAGCTGTGCCAGCCGGAACTGACTCTGGACATGGAAGCTATGAATTCCCGTCTGACCCGGCTGGAGGATCAGATCCGTTCCGGCGTGGTGATGACGGCTCCTGCTGCCGTGCAGGAAGCTGTGCTGCCGGTGGAGACTCCGAAACAGGCGGAAGCACCGAAGGCTGCACCTGCCGCTCCCGAGGTGTCCGATCTGCCCATCGGATTTGCAACGGATCTGTTCGCTGCTCTGAAAAAGGAAGGCTCCGGCGCGGATTCCGGCTGGTTTACCAAGGAAAATATGGATGTTTTCCTCCGTGGAAATATCCTGGAGCTGCGCTGCAAGAGCGAGTTTATCAAGGGCTTTATTGATCGGCCCGAGACCCTGGAGCGGGTTGCCCGCCGTGCCGGCGGCATGCTGGGGAAACCTATCCGCGTACAGGTGACCGATGGTTCCGTTGGTGGAAAAATCAATGAAAACATGGAATCCCTGTTGAAATTCGGAAAAGAAAATCCGGGGATCGTTAGAATTAAAAACTAATTTGAAGAGGAGATAAAACTATGGCTAAGGGTGGATTCCGGGGTATGCCCGGTGGAATGAATCAGGCTGCTATGATGAAGCAGGCACAGAAGATGCAGCAGGAGCTGCTGCGCATGCAGGAGGAGCAGAAGGCTAAGACCTATTCTGCCACCACCGGCGGCGGAATGGTGACTGCAACCGTCAACGGCGAGCATAACCTTGTGAATCTGGAGATCAAGCCTGAGGCTGTGGATCCCGATGATGTGGAAATGCTGCAGGATATGGTCATTGCAGCTGTCAACGAGGCTATGCGTGCTGCTGACAATGATGCTGCAAACAATATGTCCCGTCTTACCGGCGGCCTGAATCTGGGCGGCCTGTTCTAAGGAGGAAGTATGCAGTATTTCCCCGCGGCGCTGCAGGATCTGGCAGATCAGTTTGCCCGGCTTCCCGGTATCGGCGGTAAAACCGCCCAGCGGTTGGCATTTCACGTGCTGGAGCTGCCTCTGGAGGATGCGGAGCGTTTTGCCGAGACCATTGTGGAGGCCAAGAGAAAGGTTCATACCTGCCCGGTGTGCCAGAATCTGACGGATCAGGAAGTCTGCCCCATCTGCGCCGATGAGACCCGGGATCACAGTGTGATCTGCCTGGTGGCAGAACCCAAGGATGTCATTGCCATGGAGCGCTCCCGGGAATTTAAGGGAGTCTACCATGTGCTTCACGGTGTCATCAGCCCGCTGAATCATGTGACCCAGGATGATATCCGCATCCGGGAGCTGCTGCTTCGGGTAGGCTCCGGGGAGGTGCAGGAGGTCATTATGGCCACCAACCCGGATACCGAAGGCGAGGCAACCGCCATGTATATTTCCCGGCTTCTCCGCCCTATGGAGATTCGGGTGACAAGACTGGCCTACGGTATTCCCGTGGGCAGCCAGCTGGAATATGCTGACGAGATCACTCTCTCCCGTGCTCTGGAAGGCAGACAGGATATGTAAAAAACCGCCCATTTGGGCGGTTTTTCTTTATGCAAAGGGGACAGGACACAGGTTGGAGATATGTGCTTTTGCTTTAAGACAGTAGGAGCGATAGCGTTCGGAATCGGTGTCCTGATATTTTTCGCCTACCATAATCCATTCACAGTATTCGTGCAGCAGGAAGTAATCCAGCGTGGCACGGTAATTGGCATAGGAAATCCCTTTCTTTTTTATCAGATTCTCATAGTAATAGGAAATGGCAAATTGCCGATCTGCTTCTGTCATATAAAAGAAGGCATTTTCATCCTCCTCGCCATGGGCAATGAGACGGGCAAGTGAAATCGGATACGGCAGGATTCCGGCATATTCCCAGTCGATGATGGCTGCTTTGTCTTCGTTTGCAATCACATTGAAGGGGAGAAGGTCGGCATGGCAAAGGGTCTTTGGAACGGAAGAATACAGAAGCAGAAATTGCTGATAGGCGCTTTGAATTTGTGAATCTTTCAGGTAGGTTCCTCTTTTTTGACAGGAAGCGAAGCCTTTTTCTGCATGATAGCAAGCCTGCGCGAGATCCGAATTTTCCCAATAGAGATCCTGTATCTGGATCAGAGCATCCAGAACCTTTATAATTGCATCCCGATTGCACTTTCTCAGATCGTTTCCTTCCATATATTCCATCAAGAGATAAATATCGTTTTCCGTTTTTAGAGTCGAGTAGATTTTCGGGACACCCAATTCCTTCTGCTGAAAAAAGGTTTTATAAACATCAGCCTCCTGGAGATTTGTCCTCTTTAGAATATAGTTTTTTTGAGCGCAGGTGACTTTCCAAACGGCATAGTCAGAGCCATCTTCCTGATTCTTAATGGTTTCGTAGGTTACAGGAGATACCAGGGGGAGCTGCTTCAAGATATCTGCTATTTCAGTCATGGTTTTTGTCCTTATTTCGCGTACATGAGATATAGAATCCGATTTGCAAGACCGCTGGGAAGGATTTTCAAAAGAACACAGATGACTTTATAGGAAAAGCCAATGGCATACAGAGGTTTTACATGCTCCTTCAGGGCAATCTTTGCGATATAGGCACCGGCTTTTTTCGGGGACATACCGCTGCGCTCGTCTTGCTCCATCCGGGAGACAGAACGGCTGATTCTTCCGTCGTAAGTCTCGTCCAGGGCCGGCAGCTTATTCCGTGCGGCAGTAAAGCCTGTGGCGATATCCCCGGGCATAACAGCGGTGACGGTAATGCCAAAGGGCCGCAGTTCGTTGGCCAGGGCCATGGTGAAGCTGTTGATGGCGGCCTTTCCTGCGGAATAGAAGGTCTGGAAGGGAATGGGTGCCATGGCTGCAACAGAGCTGATATTCACGATGCGACCGGATTTCTGCTTTCGCATGACCGGAATCACCGCATTTGTTACCCGAACAACGCCAAAAAAGTTGACATTCAGCTGCCGCTGTGCCGTACTTGTCGGAGTTGCTTCTACCGCACCGGAAATGCCGAAGCCTGCACAGTTGATGAGAATATCAATTCGACCCTCTTGGGATAGGAGTTTCTCCACAGCGCTGCAAACCTGCACTTCATCGGTGACATCAGCCTGGAGATACAGTACATCGGCCAAATTCCCGATGGTTCGGCTCATACCGTAAACCCGACAGCCTTTTGCGGCAAGGGCCTCGGCAGCAGCGCGACCAATGCCGGAGCTGGCACCGGTTATCAGCACAACAGGTTTTCTTTCCATAGCGGAACCTCCTTCCGTTTTGTTTATTCTAGCAGTTTGGGGGCAAGCCGTCAAGAAATCCGGGAAAGCATAGGCGAAATTATCTGAATACAGAGGTTAGCGGATGCTAACTATTTGTGAAAAACGATGAAATTTAAAAATCAGTGGTGGAAAGCATTGACTTTATTTCCTTCACTTTCTATAATACAGATGGTTAGCGGATGCTAACCATTAAAATGATTGAGAGTTAGCTTTCGCTAACGAGAGAAAGAAGGGAATGCAATGATGCCCTTAGCGTTTGCCTCTGTAGGGGAGACCAATATTATCCGAAAAATAAGCGGTAATCCAGATGTAAAACGCCACTTGGAGAATCTGGGTTTTGTCGTAGGAGGACAGGTGACTGTGATCAATGCTTTGGGAGAAAATGTCATTGTGAATGTCAAGGAATCCCGCATCGCGATCAGCGCTGAAATGGCCAGAAAAATCATGATTTGAGAGGAGAAATCATATGAATACGCTGAAACAGGTTCCAATCGGCAGCACTGCCAAGGTTGTAAAGCTCCACGGAGAGGGCGCGGTAAAGCGCCGGATTATGGACATGGGTATTACCAAGGGTGTAGAAGTAACGGTTCGAAAGGTTGCTCCCCTGGGAGATCCTATGGAAGTTACGGTTCGTGGCTATGAGCTGTCCCTGCGTCGTGCCGACGCAGATATGATCGAGGTAGAATAAGGACAGGGAGAGATCCCTGTTTTTCTAAACTAAGAAATTAGCGTGTGCTAACTTGTAAGGAGAAAGCAAAATGGATATCAGAATTGCCCTGGCGGGCAACCCCAACTGCGGCAAGACGACCCTGTTTAATGCACTGACCGGTTCCAATCAGTTTGTTGGCAACTGGCCCGGTGTTACTGTGGAGAAGAAGGAAGGTAAGCTGAAAAAGCATGATGGCGTGATTCTGACGGATCTGCCCGGTATCTACTCCCTGTCTCCCTATACCCTGGAGGAAGTGGTTGCCAGAAATTATCTGCTGGAACAGCGACCAAATGCTATTTTGAATATCATTGACGGCACCAATCTGGAGCGAAATCTGTACTTAACCACCCAGCTGACAGAGCTGGGAATTCCTGTGGTCATCGCCATCAATATGATGGATGTGGTTCGAAAAAATGGTGATACCATCCGTATCGCGGAGCTTTCCAGACAGCTGGGCTGCCCGGTATATGAGATCTCCGCATTGAAGGAAACCGGCATTATGGAAGCTGCAGAAGCAGCCATCAAGGCTGCACAGAGCGGAAAAACGGTACCGATGCACACTTTTTCCGGTCCCGTGGAGCATGCTATCGCCCATATTGAGGAAGCAGTGGTTCACGATATGCCCGAGGAGCAGCAGCGCTGGTACGCTGTGAAGCTGTTTGAGCGTGACAGCCAGGTACTGAAAAAATGTAATCTCAGCGACGCGGTTCTGAAACATATCGAAACGGATATTCAGGCTGTGGAAGCCGAGATGGATGATGATGCTGAATCCATTATCACGGGCGAGCGCTATACCTACATTGCCTCCGTGATCAAGGCCTGCTACAAGAAACAGAGCGCTGGAAAACTGACCTCCTCCGATAAAATCGATAAGATTGTCACCAACCGAATCCTTGGCCTGCCGATCTTCGCGGTCATCATGTTCCTTGTTTATTGGATCTCCATGGTCGGCGTGGGCGCAGCCGCAACGGACTGGGCAAATGACGGTCTTTTCGGCGATGGCTGGCACCTGCTTGGTATTGGCAGCAGCCAATACGAAGAAGCCTCCGGCGAGTACGGCGATGCTATGAACGCTGCAAATGCTTTCTATGAGCTGGATGTGGAAGCAGAGGATTTCAATGCCGAAGCTGTTCTTGCTGAAATGCAGGCAGTGGAAGGCGAAAAGACCGCTGCTGTGGAAGTTGAAGACGAAGAGACCCTGGCAGTTACCGAAATGACTGTCTATTATGACGCGGTCCCGGAGGATTTCGATGAGGGAACTACTATCGGTATGTCTTATCTGGATGCCGTGGATTACTTTGCGGAAAATGGCTTCGGCGAGCCGGATCCTGCCGATTACGGCGTTTGGGTTCCCGGTGTACCTGTGCTCATCGGGAATGTGCTGGAGACGCTTGGTACTGCCGAATGGCTTTCCGGTTTGATTCTTGACGGTATCGTTGCCGGTGTTGGCGCGGTTCTGGGCTTTGTTCCCCAGATGCTGGTGCTGTTCCTGCTGCTGGCTTTTCTGGAAGCCT
>JAZQQD010000126.1:0-5778 GCA_045628895.1 Faecousia sp. | reverse complement strand
AAACGTCTCCGTTCCCTGCCATCCCCGTCAGATCGAGTTTGCCCGTCTGGGCATCGACCACACTGTGCTCTCTAAGCGGAAGCTGAGAGCCCTGATCGAAGGCGGCTATGTTTCCGGCTGGGATGATCCCCGGATGCCCACCCTCTGCGGTCTGCGCCGCCGTGGCTACACCCCCGCCTCCATCCGCAATTTCTGCGAGCGGGTCGGCGTTGCCAAGTCCCCCAACACCATTGAGTTTGCCTTCCTGGAATCCTGCCTGAGAAAGGATCTGGATGCCACCGCTCAGCGTGTCATGGCAGTTCTGAAGCCTGTGAAGCTGACCATCACCAACTACCCCGAGGGCCAGTCCGAGTCCTTCGAGATTGAGAACAACCCCAACAATCCCGAGGATGGAACCCGTACCCTCACCTTCTCCCGGAACCTGTGGATCGAAGCTGACGATTTCCT
Source organism: Faecousia sp. (assembly GCA_045628895.1). Taxonomy (GTDB): domain Bacteria; phylum Bacillota; class Clostridia; order Oscillospirales; family Oscillospiraceae; genus Faecousia. Next base: position 5,331 of record JAZQQD010000126.1, on the reverse strand, counting down.
GGCTCAGCCCATCCCCAAGTACAGGCGCCTGTATCCCGGCGGACCCGAGTGCCGTCTGAAGGGTGCCTACGTCATCAAGTGCACCGGCTGCATCACTGACGAAAACGGCAACGTCACCGAGGTTTTGGCTACCTACGATCCCGACTCCAAGGGCGGCGATCCCGCCGACGGCCGCAAGATCAAGGGCGCAACCATCCATTGGGTGGATGCAAACAACTGCTATGATGCCGAGGTTCGTCAGTACAGCAACCTCTTTGATGATCCCGATCCCGATGCTTCCGGCAAGGATTTCATTGCCTGCCTGAATCCCAACTCTCTGGAAGTGCTCACCGGCTGCAAGGTAGAGGCAAGCCTGCACGATGCCAAGGCTCCCACCAGCTACCAGTTCATGCGTCTGGGTTACTTCTGCCCCGACAGCAAGGACTGCACACCCGACCATCTGGTGTTCAACCGCTCCGTCAGCCTGAAGGACAGCTTCAAGCCTGCAAAATAAAGCAAAAACCTTCCCCGAAAAATCGGGGAAGGTTTTATTATTCTGTCTGTTTCCGTCCGGGCGCTGTGTCACGGGGCGTTCACCGTCGGGTTATCCGCAGATATTTCCGCGGCATCGGCTGCCTCAGCTCCCTTGTGCACCTTTATTATACCATGGAAGCTGGGGAAAATTTTACGAAATCATAAACATTCTTCAAAAGAAATGTAAAGAAAAATCGACAGGATCAGTACTTCATCACCAGTTTCATGGCTTTTCTTGCCACATGGTAGACCGGGGTCTCCAGCTTCTTCTTGGCATTCTGAAGTTCCTTACGAATCTCGATATGCTGGGGACAATGCTGCTCGCACTTGCCGCAGCCGATGCAGTTGCCGGGGCCGGTATAATCCTGGCGGACACCAGTGCACATGATGTAATCCTTCAGTCCCTGCACATAGCCGTCGCTGGCGCTGCGGTTATAGGCAGCAAAGGTGCCGGGGATATCCACACCCTTGGGACAGGGCATGCAGTAGCGGCAGCCGGTGCAGCCCACCTTCATGCCCGCATTGATGACCTTTACCACCTCGGCAAGCAGCTGCATTTCCTCCGCACCGAAATCTCCCACCTGGGCTTCCGATGCGCTCTTCGTATTCTCCTGTACCATTTGCAGGGAGTTCATACCGGAAAGAACACAGGTAACTTCCTTCTGATTCCACAGCCAACGGAAAGCCCAATCGGCAGGAGTACGCTTTACAGGGTATTTTTCCATAAGCTCCTTGGCCTTCTGGGGCAGGTTCACCAGTCTTCCGCCCCGAAGAGGCTCCATGATCACCACGGGAATGCCCTTTTCCGCAGCCTTTTTCAGTCCGTTGACACCGGCCTGGCTGGTTTCATCCAGATAGTTATACTGAATCTGGCAGAAATCCCAATCATACACATCCAGCAGCTTGCAGAACATATCGGAGTTGCCATGGTAGGAGAAACCCACCTGGCGGATGGCACCGGACTTTTTCTTTTCCGCCAGCCATTCCTCAATGCCCAGTCCCTGCAGCCGCTCCCAGGTCTTCACATCCGTCAGCATGTGCATCAGGTAATAATCCACATGGTCGGTACGCAGGCGCTTCAATTCCTCCCGGAAGAATTTTTCCGTGCTTTCCGGCTTTTTAATGAGATAATGGGGAAGTTTTGTTGCGATATTCACCTTTTCCCGGATGCCGTTGCGCTCCAGAATCTCGCCCAAAGCAGCCTCACTGCCGGGATAGATATAGGCGGTATCATAGTAATTGACACCGGCATTGTAAGCCTCCAGGATCTCTTTTTCGGTTTTATGGATGTCGATCTTGCCTGCGGTCTGGGTAAAGCGCATACAGCCGTAGCCCAGGATAGAAATGGGATTACCGTGGCGGTCGGAACGGTACTGCATAGTATGTCTCCTCTCAGGTTCTTTTTTTCATTTTATCACACTCTAAAGAGTTTTGACAACCACTAATGAATACCAGTCGTAAAAAAGGAATACTGCTTGACAGTATCATAAACAGCATGGTATAATAAGCTATCTATTATGCCCTTTTGCGGGCTTTCATCGGATAACCCGGTGAAAAAACGAATTTCGAGGTGTTTTTTATGTTGACTTGGGCAGAAAATATTGCCCGGCAGATCATTGAACGCAGACCCGACAAAGAAGAGTATGTCTGCGCTGCCGGCATCAGCCCCTCCGGCTCTATTCATATCGGCAACTTCCGCGATATTGCCACCAGCTACTTTGTTGTGCAGGCTCTGCGCGGCCTGGGCAAGAAGGCAAAGCTGCTGTTTAGCTGGGACGAGTACGACCGTCTCCGCAAGATACCTGCCAACGTTGCCAAGGTGCGGGATGACTTTGATCCCTACATCGGTAAGCCCTATGTGGATTGCCCCAACCCCTTCGGCGACGAGCTGGGTGCCAAGACCTATGCCGAGTACTTTGAGCAGGAGTTCATGAACTCCGTGGATGCTTTCGGCATCGAGATGGACTACCGCCATCAGGCCGAGATGTACCGCAGCGGCAAGTACACCGATCTGGTGCTGAAAGCCATTGCCAGCCGCAAGGAGATCTTCGACGTGCTGGATCGCCACAGAACCCAGGTAGCTACCGAGGAGGAGCGGAACAACTTCTATCCCGTGAGCATTTACTGCGACTGCTGCGGCAGAGATACCACCACCATTACCTCTATCAATGAGGACAACACTGTTGCAGAGTACACCTGCAAGTGCGGCCATACTGCTACCTTCGACTTCCGTACCAACCACAACTGCAAGCTCAACTGGAAGGTCGACTGGCCCATGCGTTGGCTCTACGAAGGTGTTGACTTCGAGCCCGGCGGAAAGGACCATGCCACCGCTCACGGCAGCTATGATACCTCCAAGGATGTGTCCCGGGAGATCTTCGGCTATGAGCCCCCCATCTTCCAGGGCTATGAGTTCATCGGCATTCGCGGCACCACCGGCAAAATGTCCGGCTCCTCCGGCCTCAACCTGACCCCCGGCGCTCTGCTGCAGATCTATCAGCCCGAGGTAATCCTGTGGCTGTACGCCAAGACCGAGCCCATGAAGGCCTTCGACTTCTGCTTCGACGAGGGCATCCTCCGTCAGTACGGTGAATACGACCGGATGCTGACCAAGTATCAGGCAGGCACCGCAGACGAAGTGACGAAGGGCATCATGGAGTCCTGCTCCATTGCCGGCCGTCAGGTCCAGCCCGTGCCTATGAGTCTGCTGGTGCAGATGGGCAGCGTGGTAAACTTCGATATTTCCCTGCTGGAGACCGTGCTGAAAAAGAACGGCACTCCCTACACCTACGACCAGTTCCAGGATCGACTGAACCGGGCAAAGTACTGGCTGGAGGTCTGTGCCCCCGACCAGGTCTACCGTCTGCGCACCTGGAGAAACTGGGAGGTATGGAACACCCTCACCGAGGAGCAGCAGGCAGAAGTGAATCTGCTGTACAAGCACCTGAAGGAAAACGAGTACGATCTGGAAGCCCTGAACACCATGATCTACGCCGTTCCTCTGGAAGTCCGCCAGGTAGAAATGACCGACAAGGAGAAGAAGGCTGTACAGATGCCCTTCTTCAAGAACGTTTACAAGCTGCTGCTGGACCGCGAGCAGGGTCCCCGGCTTTACCTGTTCCTGGACGCTGTGGATAAAGAAGACTATCTGGAGCTGCTGAACTTCACCTATCCCCAGACCGAGGAAGAGATCGCCCTGGATGAGAAGAAGAACGCTCCCGAAGAAGAGGAAGTGCAGGAGATTGTCTACGGCGATCCCGATCCCGTGGCAGACTTCAAGCCCACTGTCACCCTGGAGCAGTTCAACACCATGGATCTGCGCGTGTGCAAGATCCTCAAGTGCCAGGAGATCCGCAAGGCAAAGAACAACTACAAGCTGACCCTCTTCGACGGCAAAGACAAGCGTGTCATCGTTTCCAGTCTGAAGGACTACTACAAGCCCGAGCAACTGGAGGGCAAGAAGATCATCGTCATCGCCAATCTGGAGCCGGTACGTCTCACCGGTGTGCAGAGCGAAGGCATGCTTCTGGCTGCCACCAACAACGCCTGCGGCTGCAAGGTCATCTTCGTGGACGATATGGTTCCCGAAGGCACCTGCATCCGGTAATAGAGAATCAAGCCCCGATCCGAATAGGATTGGGGCTTTCTTTACAGCAATAAATTGGCATATTCTGGAAGTATCTGGAAGCATCACTTTGACATTCCGGAAATGCTATGCTATACTTAGTTCATTCAAACAAATACGAAAGGTCGATGACAATGAAAACCTTTGCAGAAATCCCCTATGTCCGTCCGGACTATACTGCCGTTGCTGCTCAGATGGAGCAGTACACCCAGCGGCTGAAGAATGCCAAGTCCTACGAAGAGATGAAGGAAGTGTTCTTCGAGAAGCAGAAGGCTATGCGAGAACCCGCAACCATGGCTTCCGTGTGCTTCATTCGTGCCGATATCAACACCGCCGACCCCTTCTATGCTGAGGAAAAGAAGTTCTTCAACCGGACTCTGCCCGGCATGATCGTCTATGACAAGGCATGGAACCAGGCTCTGCTGGCTTCTCCCTTCCGGGCTGAATTCTCCGCAGAGTTCGGTGATCGGGTCTTCGTTCTGCTGGAGAACCAGATTCGCGTCAAGGATCCCGCTATCTCCGGTGAGCTGGTGGAAGAATCTCAGCTGGTGGACGAGTATTCCAAGGCTGTTGCCAAGTGCACCACCGAGTTCATGGGCAAGCAGTGCAACTTCTACGGACTGCTGGCACATATGGAGAGCACCGACCGCACCGTCCGCGAGGCCGCCTTCCGTGAGTGGGCAAAGCTCTACGCCGGTGTTGCCGATCAGCTGGACGACATCATGGTTCGCATGGTTGCTCTGCGCAAGAAGATGGCCGAAAAGATGGGATTTAACAGCTATCTGGATTACATCTATCTGTCTCGCGGCCGCTTTGACTACGGCCCCAAGGAAGCAGCCGCCTTCCGCAAGCAGATTCAGGAGGTCGTGACTCCCCTGGTGGCTCAGCTCCGCAAGGCACAGGCAGACCGTCTGGGCATTGACAAGATGCACTACTACGATGAGGCTCTGCTGTTCCCCGAGGGCAACTCCGATCCCCACGGTGACAAGGAATTCATGGTGGCTGCTGCCCAGAAGATGTACGGCGAGCTGTCCCCCGAGACCAAGGAATTCTTCGATTACATGGTAGAGCATGAACTTTTCGATTTGGAGACCAAGCCCAACAAGCGTCTGGGCGGCTACTGCAGCCGGGTCCCCAACGAGCGGGTTCCCTTCATTTTCTCCAACTTCAACGGCACCTCTGCCGGTACCGAT
>JAZQQD010000125.1:0-8121 GCA_045628895.1 Faecousia sp. | reverse complement strand
GCCAGCACTGCGCTACCGCCCAGAAGGTTGCCGAATTCCTGCAGGGTCACGAGAAGATCAGCTGGGTGAAGTACAGCGGTCTGCCCGGCGACAAGTACTATGAGCGGGCAAAGAAATATCTCCCCAACGGTTCCTGCGGCGTGGTTTCCTTCGGTGTTAAGGGTGGCCGTGAGGCTGCCGCTGCCTTCATGGGCAATCTGAAACTGGCCTCCATTGAGACCCACGTGGCCGATGCCAGAACCTGCTGCCTGCATCCCGCCGGCACCACCCACCGCCAGATGAATGATGCCGAGCTCATTGCAGCCGGTGTTTCCGCTGATCTGGTTCGCCTGAGCTGCGGCCTGGAAAATGCCGACGACCTGATTGCAGACCTGAAGCAGGCACTTGAAAAAATCTAAGGAGTTTTTTCCTCATGCCTATTAAAATTCCCAACGATCTGCCGGCAACCACGACTCTGCTGAATGAAAACATCTTTGTCATGACGGAGACCCGGGCCATTACCCAGGATATCCGTCCTCTGGACATTCTGATCCTCAATCTGATGCCCACAAAGATCGACACAGAAACCCAGTTTGCCCGTCTTCTGGGCAACTCTCCCCTGCAGGTGAATCTGACACTGCTGCAGACCCAGTCCCATGTGGCAAAGAACACCTCGGCAGAGCACTTATTGGCCTTTTATAAGGTCTTTGACGATGTGAAGGATCAGTTCTTTGACGGCATGATCATCACCGGTGCTCCCGTGGAGCATCTGCCCTTTGAACAGGTGGAATACTGGCAGGAGCTTTGCACCATCATGGATTGGAGCAAAACCCACGTCCACAGCACCCTGCACATCTGCTGGGGTGCCCAGGCTGCCCTGTACCATCATTACGGAATTCCCAAGTATCCCCTGCCCCAGAAGCTATTCGGTGTATTCCCCCATCAGGTGGCACGGAAGCATCCGATCTTACTTCGTGGCTTTGATGAGACCTTCATGGTTCCCCATTCCCGGCACACCACCATTCTGCGGGAGGATGTGGAAAAGCATCCCGATCTAAAAATTGCCGCAGACTCCCAGGAAGCAGGCATCTATGCCATCTTCACACCCGGAGGACGGCAGGTTTTCCTCACCGGTCACATTGAGTATGATCCTCTGACGCTGAAAAAAGAGTATGATCGGGATAAAAACCAGGGACTGCCCATTGCCGTTCCCGCCAACTACTTCCCCGGCGATGACGACACCAAGTACCCCATGGTGACCTGGCGTGCCCATGCCCATCTGCTGTTCTCTAACTGGCTGAACTACTTTGTCTACCAGACCACGCCCTACGACTTCACGCTTCCGAAAAAGGAAAGATAAGGAGATTCTATGTTTCGTAAAATGCGTCGCTTCGGCCAGCTGATCCCCGAAAACGAATCCATTGAAATACTGGAAAAAGCCTCCACCGGTATTCTTGCGGTGGTGGGCGATGCGGGATATCCCTACACCATCCCCGTGAATTACGCCTATGTGGACGGAAAAATTCTGATGCACGGAGCCAACTCCGGCCACAAGATCGATGCCATAAAGAACTGCGACAAGGTCTCCTTCTGTGTGGTCGAGCAGGATACCGTCATTCCCGAAAAGGCAACCACCGCATACCGCAGTGTGGTTGTCTTCGGCAGAGCCAGACTTGTGGAGGATCGGGCAGAAATGCTGAGCCTTACCGAGAAAGTCGCCCGGAAATACTGCGGCAGCATGCCCATCGTAGATAAAGAACTGGGAGATGAGAATCTGACATTGGGTGTCATTGAGATCACCCCGGAGCATATCACCGGTAAGGAAGGCATGGAGCTGAAAAAGCGGCGGAAGCAATAAATAACCGGGGTCATTGACCCCGGTTTTCGTTATTTATCTGCAATAGGCGGAATTGAGGAATCTATGACCGTATCATAAGTCGAATCGTCATAGCGGTAGTCGACCTGTCCTTCCGTCCCATTGACATCCAGATACGCAATCAATCGATCACACAGAGTTTTATCGGACAAATGGGCAATCTTTTGATTCCCATACCAGACCATTCCATCGGACAAAACCTGAAACATATCCCCTTGATGATGATCGTCAAAGCTATAAAATACGGTCACAATTCTTTGGGCATTGCTTACACGGCTGATGCGAAACGGAATGAGGGAACGAAAATCACGGGTCAACTTTGCATCAGAAAACAAATCAAGGATTTCCTTAATCCGCGCTTCCTCTTCCGTTTCCAGTTTTCGATTCAGGGGTATCTCCCGACTGTTCTCACCCCAGCGGAATCCAATGGCACCCAAAGAAATGCTGTCAACATCATGCACCGGTATATCCAGAAAAGAATACAAGGGTGTTGGAATAAATCGCCAGCAAAGAGCAACGACCACAAGCAAACACACCAAAATAGAGAATTTATGTTCCTTTAAGAATTTCATGGAATATCCCCCCTTTTCTTTCAGTATAGCATGATCTTTGGGAAACGCAAATACTTCTTCACTATTCACTATTACTTCTTAACTATAAAAAATCCCCCGGATGTTTGGGAACGAACATCCGGGGGATTACAAAAAGTCTTAAATTACTTGTTAGCCAGAGCCTTAGCAGCCTGACCAGCAGAAGCAGCGTCCTCAGTGTAGACGTCAGCACCGATCTCATCAGCGAAAGCCTGAGTGATGGGTGCGCCGCCAACCATGATCTTGAACTCACCGCGGCGAGGATGCTTGTTCAGAGCAGCCACGGTCTCCTGCATAGCAGGCATGGTGGTGGTCAGCAGAGCGGAAACACCAACAACGGTAACCTCGGGATCGTTAGCAGCTTCCATGAACTTCTCGACAGGAACGTCGATGCCCAGGTCGACAACTTCATAACCGGTGGACTCGATCATCATGATGACCAGGTTCTTGCCGATATCGTGCAGGTCGCCTGCAACAGTACCCATGATCATCTTGCCGATCTTTGCGCTGCCGTCGCCAGCCAGCATGGGCTTCAGGACCTCAACGCCCTTCTTCATAGCCTTAGCAGCGATCAGCATCTCGGGAACGAAGATCTCGTTTCTCTTGAACTTGTCGCCAACGATAGCCATGGCATCGATCATACCCTTGTTCAGGACGTCGATGGGAGCGTTGCCCTCATCCAGAGCTTCCTGCACCAGGCCGGGTACCAGCTTGGACTTACCGATTTCTACGGCATGTGCCAGTTCTTCAATCTTAGACATTTTGTTATCCCCCTAAAATATGTTTTGGTTTTACGAAATTAGTTGGTCTTTACGGGACCGAATTTGCCTTCACGGTATGCGCCGATGTACTCCATGCAGTAATCATCCAAGCCCAGCATGGCTTCGGTTGCAAAAATCATACCCATCATGTCGCGGTTGGTGGGATCCAGAACGCCGGAATCCATGCCAGCCTTCATTGCCAGAACCACGAAAGCCTGGTTCAGCAGCTTACGAACGGGCAGATTGAAGGAAATGTTGGAGACAGCGCCGGTAACATGGATGGAAGGATACTTTTCCTTAACGGTAGTAATAACTTCCTCGACCATTGCGATGCCGTCTTCAGAGGTGCAAAGCATCTCAACCAGCGGGTCAATGTGCAGACGGCTGGGAGCAATACCATACTCCTTTGCCTTTGCCATCAGGTCATCGAACACTTCCAGACGCTCTTCAGCGGAGGAAGGAATGCCCTTAGCGCACAGCAGAGCAACACACTGCCAAGTGGTATTTGCGATTGCAGGGAAAATGACTTCCACCTTGTTAGCTTCCATGGAAACAGAGTTGATCATGCCGGGCTTCTTGCAGAAGGGCATTGCAGCAACACATGCTTCGGGGTTGGGGCTATCGATGCAGATGGGAGTATCGGTTACTTCCTGAACCAGGTCGATGAGCCAATGCAGGGTCTCAACTTCGTTGTCCTTAACGGATGCGCAGACGTCGATGAAATCTGCACCTGCTTCTGTCTGGATCTTTGCCAGATGGCGGATCCAATCCTCGTTTCTCTCAGCAATTGCCTTTGCAACAGAGGGGATGGAACCATTGATCTTCTCGCCGATAATAATCATTTCGGAATGACCTCCTAGTCGTTTTTTCCTTGGGATAAATATATCATAAACCATTCTAAAAAAAAAGCAACAAGAATTTGCATTTTTTGCTAACTTTTGGTTGCACCCCTGCAACACCCAGTTGCAAATTGCACAATATTATTGTATAATAAAACAAAAATCGAAAGGAGGAATCCCATGGATTTAAGGCAACTTCGCTATTTCCTCGCAGTTGCGGAAGCCAAGAGCTTCGTAAACGCAGCCAACAATCTGTACATCTCCCGCCAGGCCATCAGCAAAGCCATCGGTCAGTTGGAAAGTGAGCTGGAAGTGGAACTTTTCCTCCGAGATTCCAACGGTTCTGCCCTCTCTGCTGCCGGTGAATTCTTCTACGAACGGGTGCGGACCATCATATTGGACATTGACGGTCTGCAGAATGAGATGCAGGGCTACCAGTCCAGGAATCATCACAGAATCCGTCTCAGTTTCTCCATCGGAGCCATGCAGCTTTTTGAACCCAGGCTCCTGGACTACATATATACCCAGGAACTGGCGGACATAGAATATATCGAATGTCCCGAATCGGAAGTTTTTTCCCGACTGCTGGAGCGCAAAGCCGACATTGCGGTAAGCACTTCGGAAATTCGGGATCCCCTCTTCGTTTCCCATGAACTACTTCGCTCCCGTTACGGCATTTTGATTCAAGATCACGACAGTCTGGCGGAGCTGCCTTCCGTAGAAATCAAAGACCTGTCCTGGCTGCCTTTGGCAGGCCACAACGACAGCCAGATGAGGGACTTTTGTGAAAAGCACCGCCTGGGCCTTCGTTATCCCGGACACGATTATCTTCGGCTCATGGGGTTGGTTTCCATCGGCAAATGCGCCCTGCTGATTCCGGAATGTCTGGTTCCGAAAACAGAAGGATTGCGATGGATTCCCATCGAAACTCAGGACAGCTGGATTTTATACACCGAGTATCCTCATTCCCTTGAAGGGAATCCCACCTACAGCACCGTAATTGAAGCGCTGAACCGGGACGTTTTTCAATACGTCCTTCGTGAGAAGCAGCTGCTTCCTATATAAAGAACCGTATCATTTCTGGGGGAGGAAATGCTATGAACTATCAGGTAACCATTGAAAATGACGGCAGAACCTTTTCGGTTCCCGCCGGAGCTCTGCTGCTGGATGTACTTCAAACCCACGACCTGCATCCCGATGCACCCTGCGGCGGTTTCGGAAAATGCAAAAAATGCACCGTGCTGGTAAACGGAGAAGAGATGCTCTCCTGCCAGACACATGTTGACCGGAATATGACGGTAACGCTGCCCAAGGAGCAAAAAGCAGAAATACTCACCGATTCTCTTTCCGTTCAGGTAGTCCCTGACGGCACCAGTGACTGGTGTCTCGCCTTTGACGTGGGCACCACAACAGTCGTTGCTTATCTTATGGACGGCCACAGCGGCGCTCTGGTGGCTCAGGCAAGCTGCATGAACCCCCAGTCCCAATTCGGTGCGGACGTAATTTCTCGAATTCAGTATGCCATGAACGGCAACGCGGAAGCCCTGTCCTCTACCATTCGGGCTGCCCTTGTAAAGCTGACCCATGAGGTTGCCGAAAAGGCCGGAATCTCCCCGGAGCGGATCGGTGTTGCCACCATCGTCGGCAACACCGCCATGCACCATCTGCTGCTGGGAATCGATCCCAAACCTCTGACGGTCCCCCCCTATATGCCCAATGTGTTTCAGGCACTCACTCTGAAGGGAACGGAAATTCTTCCCATCGGCGAAGACGCCATTCTGCGAATCCTGCCCAATATTGCCGGTTTCGTCGGCGCGGACACCGTGGGCTGTATGCTTTCCGCACGATTTGACCAACTGGAGCAGCTGACGCTGATGATCGATATCGGCACCAACGGCGAAATGGTTCTGGGCAACAAAAGCCGCCGGATCGCCTGCTCCACCGCTGCCGGCCCGGCTTTCGAAGGCGCAAAGATCCAATACGGTATGCGTGGCGCTCCCGGTGCCATTGACCGCGTCACCCTGAAGGACGGAAAGGTCTGCTACCATGTCATCGGTGATGAAAAGCCCATCGGCATCTGCGGCTCCGGTCTTCTGGATCTGGTGGCAACCCTGCTGAAAACCGAAGATCTGGAAGAAAGCGGTCATCTGGCAGAAGGCAGTGAATACCGGCTGGAAGGCTGTGATGTCTTCCTAAGCCAGAAGGACATCCGGGAAGTTCAGCTGGCAAAAGCCGCCATTCGAGCCGGTATCGAGCTGATGTGCAAAAAGCTCGGCGTTAATGTCGAGGAAATCCAAACCGTATTCCTTGCCGGCGCGTTCGGAAACTATTTGGATCCTGCTTCCGCCTGTGCCATTGGTATGATTCCCCCGGTATTGCTGGATCGGATTCAGCCCATCGGAAATGCTGCAGGCGAAGGTGCCAAACTGGCAGCCCTACGGGAAGACGAGTTTACATACAGCCAGTCTCTAGCCGCCGGAACGGAATTTCTGGAACTAGCCTCCATGAATGAATTTAACGATTGCTATGTAGATTGTTTACTTTTTGAGGAGGAAGAATAGTGTGAAAGTTCCTTTCACACTCTTTTGATTCAAAATAATAATCATCTTATCATTCCTTTGCTTCGCGTGATAAGATGCCTTAATTCATTACACTTTATGCCGACGCGAAGCGGCGGAATGGATGATTAATATGACTTTTGAAGAATTGACCGCCCTGGCTGCCGAAATTGGCTTCTCTCACACCGCCCCCCTGACCCCTTCCACCATTGAATTCAAGCAGGAAGTTCGGGATATGTGCCAGAACGGCTGCAAGCAGTATGGCAAGCGCTGGAGCTGCCCTCCCGGCTGCGGAAGTCTGGAAGACAGCGCCAAGAAAGCCGCCGGATTTAAACGGGGTATTCTGGTGCAGACTGTCGGTGAACTGGAAGATGAACTGGACGGCGAAGGCATGATGGATGCTCAGGCTGCCCACAAGGAGCATTTCGAAAAGCTGTGGGAAACCATTCAGAAGGAATTCCCCGGCTCTGTTGCCATGGGAGCAGGCTGCTGCACCATCTGCAAAACCTGCACTTATCCCGGCGCCCCCTGCCGCTTCCCGGATAAGATGGTCAGCTCCATGGAAGCCTACGGCATGCTGGTGCTCCAGGTATGCAAGGCAAATGACCTGCCCTACTACTACGGCCCCTGCACCATCGCTTACACAAGCTGCTTCCTGCTGGACTAACTTACATACAGAAAAGGCACTGCGAAATGCAGTGCCTTTCTTTTTTGCAAAAAATCGGCACCGCTTAACGCGGTGCCGAAACAGACGGAATTAGAAGTACTTCTTGGAGCAGATGTCGATCTGCTTGGTGAGCTCTTCGTAAACGCCCTTGAAGGTGGACATGGGCAGGCCCTGGGAAGCATTGGGGATGAAGTAATGCTTGCCGAACTCACGGCAGGCCTGGTCAACCTTCTCAGCAACGATCTCGGGAGTCCAGCTGGGGTTATCAACCTCAGCGGAGTCGATACCACCCATGAAGGAGATCTTGCCGCCGTATTCCTTGATCAGCTTGCCGATGTCGTTGGAGCGCATAACGCCCTGCCATACATCGATACCCATATCGATCATATCGGGTACCAGAGTTGCTGCGTAGGAGTCAGAGTGGTGAACAATGATCTCTACACCGTGGGACTTGTAGTAACCGTAGATTTTCTCATAAGCAGGCTTGATGAACTCACGGAACATGTCGGGAGACAGGAAGGTGGACTGCTGGCTGCCCCAGTCGTCATGGACGTTGATAATGTCGATGGAGGGGAACTCCTCGCAGTACTTGCGGATGCACTTGCAGCCGAAGTCGGCGAAAGCCTGGAGCATTTCCTTGATGGCATCGGTCTGCTCTTCATCCAGCAGAGCCATGGCGGCGGGGACGAAGCCCATCATGGAGATCATGCGCTCGAAGGCAAAGCCGTTGGTGAAGGTGCACACGTTGGGGAAGCGGGTGTCGAGCTCTTCCTTGGGCTCCCACTCCCAGGTAGCGGGGTCGGGCAGATGGACCTTTTCCTTCCACTCGTTCACGTCCTCCATCAGCTGGG
>JAZQQD010000124.1:0-13725 GCA_045628895.1 Faecousia sp. | reverse complement strand
GCTGCCACCTACGGCATCAAGGTCGTGGATGTGAAGATCAAGCAGTTTGACCTGCCTGAATCTAACCTGAGCGCCGTGTACTCCCGTATGATCTCCGAGCGGAACCAGATGGCTGAGAAGTACGCCGCCGACGGCAACTATGAGTCCTCCATCATCCGCAACGACGTGGATAAGAAGGTAAACATCATCGTTTCCAATGCCCAGGCCGAAGCCGCCAAGCTGGAGGCCGAAGGCGAGGCCGAGTACATGCGCCTCCTGGGCGAGGCCTACGACAGCCAGGATAAGAAGGACTTCTATGAGTTCACTCTGGCTCTGGACGCTCTGAAGAAGAGCCTGTCCGGCAAGGAAAAGACCATCATCCTGGACGGCGATTCCGCCCTGGCCCAGATCCTCTCCGGCAATAACTGATCACGCAATCGGGGTGTGCATGGCACACCCCGAAACTGTAAAGGTGCTCCCCCGTAGGGACGGATAGTATCCGCCCGTGCAATCTAATGGTTTGCAATGCGCCAAATCTTTTACCGTCGTAAGGGCGAGCACTGCTCGCCCCTACGGTTGCGTTTTATGACAGAAAGGAATTTTATGAAAAACACCCATACCTGCCCCAAGTGCGGCAGCCGTGATATCATCGTCGTGGAAGGCAATGCCGGTGCCTACGGCACCGGCAACAATATCCCCGTGGGACTGACCATCTTCTCCTATGTGAAGGTGGATCGCTACCTCTGCGGCCGATGCGGCTTTTCTGAGGAATGGATCCGCACGGAAGATATTGAAAAGGTACGCTATTCCAAGCACGCAAAGTAAAAGATACACAGACCCTCTTGCCTCCCCCCTGCTAGGGGGAGGCAAGAGGGTTCCAATCTCTAACTTAGTAACATCTAAAATAGAACATCGGCACCCTCTCAGTCATTTTGCTGACACAAAATGACAGCTCCCCCTATTAGGGGGAGCCAAGTGGGTGCTATTTTTTATTCAGCCTTGGGCTTGGGTTTGTGGAATCTTCTGTGGTGGGGACGGCGGCGTTTCTCCGGCTTGTCCTCTCCGGTTTCCTGGGGGGCTTCTGCCTTTTCCGCTTTTTCGACCTTCACAGCCTTTTCAGCCTTCTGGGGTCTTTCCGGCTTCTCGGTTTTTCCCGGAGTTTCCTGCTTTTCATCACCCATTTCCGGTTTCTGGGGCTTGGGCCCCCGTCTTCTGCGCTCGGGTCTTGCCTTTTCCCGCTTGGGTTCTTCCGTTACGACGCTCTTCTCCTCGGCAACGGCCTCGGTGGAATAGCGGAAGCGGATGGCATCCAGAATGGGGGCATCCTCCTCTTCCTTCTTTACCGTCCTGCCCTTGCCGGATACGGGTGCATAGTCATCGGGAATGGGGGCATCGGTCTTTTTGCCCTTGCCGTTGCGCAGCACGGCGATATCCGCGATCTTGAAGGGTTTGATGGTCTCGGGATCGCTCTCCAGGCTCACCTTCACCCGCTCCTGCAGCAGCTCCACCTCGGTAACGGTGCCGCGGCCCTCGGGGGTATCCACCAGGGAGTCGGGCTTGGGACTCATGCGGATCAGTTCCTCATAGGTCTCCTGCTCGTACTTCAGGCAGCACATCAGTCTGCCGCAGGTGCCGGAGATCTTGGTGGGGTTCAGGCTCAGGGACTGTGTCTTGGCCATCTTGATGGACACGGGCTGAAAATCATCCAGGAAGCTGGCGCAGCAGAAGGGTCTGCCGCAAATGCCCAGGCCGCCGACCATCTTGGCCTTGTCTCTCACGCCGATCTGCCGCAGTTCGATGCGGGTGTGGAAAATGGCAGCCAGATTCTTCACCAGCTCCCGGAAATCCACCCGCTCGTCGGCAGTGAAGAAGAACAGCAGCTTGCTGCCGTCAAAGGCGCACTCAGCGGAAACCAGCTGCATATCGAGACCGTGCTCGGCGATCTTCTGCATGCAGATCTCGTATGCCTTCTTTTCCTTTTTCAGGTTCTCGGCCACGATCTCCTCGTCGGCCTTGGTGGCCTTTCGGAGGACGGGACGCAGCGGTGCCACCACATCCTTGGCAGGAATCTGGTGGTTGCCGCCGGTGCAGATGCCGAATTCGGCACCCCGGGCGGTATCCATGATCACATGATCCCCGGCAGAAAACTCCATACCGTTGGGATCGAAGAAGTATATTTTCTGACCCGGCCGGAACTGGATATCCACAACGGTTACCGGCTTCTGGGGATTGTTTACGATTTCTTCCATAGTATCTCCTTTCAAAGCCTCCCCTGTGCAGGGGGAGGTGGAGTTGCCGCCCAAAGCGGCAAGGACGGAGGGGGTGTCAGCTTCGACTTTCAAATGCACTGCGTTCAAAGGTGTCAGATTACACCCCCTCAGTCACGACTTTGGCCGTGACAGCTCCCCCTACACAGGGGAGCCTTTCGGGATCCTTTTCTTGACAATATCATCTATATATTCACAGACACCGGAAAAGTTTTGATTCACAGCATTATTGGGAATCCGCAAAATCTCCAAACCATATTTTTGGAGGTATTCCGTTCTCTGCGCGTCCTTCTCCATGCCTGCTTCCTCAAAATGCTGCGAACCATCCAGTTCTACAATCAATTTAGCTTCCGCACAGTAAAAATCCGCAATATATCTTCCCAAAACCTTCTGTCTGGTGAATTTCACATTATAGTCTTTCAAAAAATCATACCAGAGGTGTCTTTCCTCTTTGGTCATGTTTTTTCGCAATTCTTTTGCAAAAGGCAGAATATTCGCATTTCTTTTTCTGTCCATATTTGTATCCACTATCCAAAGCCTCCCCTGTACAGGGGGAGCCTTTTGCTACACCAGCCACCATTGCAGATATCCGCATACGGCGGCGGGGGAAACATTGCTCTTTAAATATTCAGAAGCGGTCTTCAGCTTCTCGATGGCCGTCAGCAGCTCCCGGCTGCCGATGCGCTCCGAGATTCTTTCCGCCAATATCGATGGGGCGCTGCCGCCGCTGCGGAAAGATAATGCTCCCTCCAGCAGTTCGATCCAGCCATCCACCACAGGAATCAGCTCATCCCGCTTCTTTTTTTCCAGAGGCACCAGCAGCTCTGTCATGGCAAGGCGGCTTCCCTTCACGAAGGCCCTGGCAAAGGGCAAAAGCGTGGGGTCGTCCTCCCGGCTGAGAATCTCTTCTGCCTGGCCGGTAAAACCGCCGCTGCGGCTCACCGCTCCGGCAATTTTCTTTTCCTCGGCATCGGGGTACTTTTTCTTCAGGTAGGCTGTCAGCACTTCCCTGCTCACAGGCTGCAGGGAAAATTCCGTGCCCCGGGATCGCACCGTGGGCAGCAGCTTTTCTGGGTTGTCACACAGCAGCAGGAACACACCGTATTTGGGGGGCTCCTCCAGCACCTTGAGCAGGGCGTTCTGACCGGGGATGCCCATATCCTGGCCCCGGGGGAAGATGTAGATTTTGTAATTGCCCTCGTTGGGCTGAACGAATATGTCCTCTCGGGCCTTCCGGATCAGGTCCACGGGGACGGTCTTTTTCTCCGGGTCGTCGATGGTGATGACGTCCGGGTGGAGGTCCTTCATGACCTTCCGGCAGGCGGGACACACCATGCAGGGTTTGTCTCCCCCACTTTCGCAGAGGATGCCCGCAGACAGGAGTTTGGCCAGGGTGTGCTTTCCGCTGCCTTTCGGCCCGGAAAGCAGGTAAAAGTGGGAGATCCGGCCCCGGGACAGGCTGCTATTCAGGTTTTCCTTGATTCTGGGGTTGCCCAAAAGCGACTCAAAGCCCATAGGGTGGCTCCTTTCTTTTTAGATTGCACAAATTGAAGCCTCCCCTGTGCAGGGGGAGGTGCCTGCCACAAGGCAGGCGGAGGGGGTGTCGAGTTCGACTTTCAAACGCATTGCGTATAAAATCATCAGATTACACCCCCTCAGTCACGGCATTGGCCGTGACAGCTCCCCCTACACAGGGGAGCCTTGGAGCATTAACCCCACAATGCCGACAGCATGGGGATGATCTGCTTCTTGCGGCTCATGATCTTAGGCAGGAAGGCGGTATTGTGCTTGGGAGACACGGCGAAGGCCTGACGCACCACGTCGTCGTCGCCTACATAGATGATCTGGCTGCCTTCTGCCAGCACGTCGGTGATCATGAGGATGACCATGGAAAGCTCCTTTTCCTTCCGGATCTTTTCCATGATGGTCAGGAATTCGTCTCTCCGCTCCAGCATAGACTGGCTGTCCAGGCAGGTGATCTGGCTCACGGCCAGGTCGTGGCCGGCGATATGGAACTCCTTATAGTCGGTCTGCAGCAGATCCTGGGCGTTCTTGCCATCCACGGTGGCGGAGAACACCACCTTGCCCAGATCCTCCAGGGACACCGCGGCGATTCTTGCCAGGCGCTCTGCCATGCGGCGGTCGGTGGCGGTGCAGGTGGGAGACTTGAACATAACGGTATCGGACAGGATGGCCGCAGCCATGAGGCCTGCCATCTTGGCCGAGGGCATCAGTCCCCGCTCCTGGAACATATTGGCGATGATGGTATTGGTAGAGCCCACCGGCTCATTGCGGACATAGATGGGGTTGCCGGTCTGGATATCGGCAAGGCGGTGGTGGTCGATGATCTCCAGGATCGCGGCCTCCTCCAATCCGGGAACGGACTGGGCGGCCTCGTTGTGGTCAACCAATACCACCCGCTTTCTTCTGGGACGCAGCAGCTGATACCGGGTCAGCACACCCACCACGCACTCATTCTCATCCAGAATGGGGTAGCAGGGATGGCGGTGCTTCAGCACCTGCTCCTTGACCTCGTCCACCCGATCCTCCAGATGGAAGGCGATGATGCTGTCCTGCTGGCAGATACGGCCGATGGGCGTGGACTGGAAGATCAGTCGGGCAGCCCGGTAAGCATCGAAGGGGGTAGAAATGATGATGGTCTTGGAGGGAATCTGCCGCAGCTCTTCGGGAACCTCGGCCTGGCACACCACCAGACACTTAATGTTCATGTCAAGAGCCCGGCGGATCATCTCCGGCTGGTGACCGCAGATGACGATGGAATCCGGGGAGTTGAACAGCAGGCTTTCCCGCTCCTGGGGCAGGGCGATGGAAACATCGCCGGAAAGCTCGTCCACATCCTCGCCGGCGGCGTTGATGACCTTGCCCTCCAGTACGGAAAGCACGTTGAACAGAGGCACATTCTCCAACCGGGAGAAGCCGATCTGCTCCATGTTGTAGGATGCCACGTTTTCACGGGACAGCATACCGATGAGGGTGCCGTCCTCCCGGGCAACGGGCAGGGCGATGCCGCCGTTCTGCATCTGCAGCACGGACCATGCGGTGTGCACGGTAACGGCGCCGTTCATAACCGGAGGGGTATCGTATTCCAGGTCACGAACCTGGGTGTACATATTGTAGATGCGCTTGGGAGGATTGACGCCGAAGTGCTCCAGCACCGCGGCAGTCTCGTCGGAGACCCGGCCCAGGCAGGCGGGTTCATATTCCCGATAACCCAGGGCATTCCGCAGGGCGGCATAGGCCATGGCGGCAACGATGGAATCGGTATCCGGGTTTCTGTGTCCGGTCACATAAATAGGATCCATAGAAATAGCTCCTTTTTAGAATTTTTGAGGGTTAAGCCTCCCCTGTGCAGGGGGAGGTGGACTTGCCGCCCAAAGCGGCAAGGACGGAGGGGGTGTCAGGTTTGACCTTCAAACACGCTGTATACAAAGGCATCAGATTACACCCCCTCAGTCAGCTTCGCTGACAGCTCCCCCTACACAGGGGAGCCTTGGAAAAAAATCACACCGTGATTTCTCCACACAGATTCATGGAGAAGATCTGGGAGATCATCTGCTGGTTATAGCCCTGGCCGATGGCCCACATGAGCTTCGTCATGGCGGCCTCGGTGGTCATATCCCGACCCTGGATCACGCCCATGTCCAGCAGCTTCTTGCCCACCTGATAAACCTGCAGGTCGGCGCTGTCGTACAGGCATTGGGTGGTGACCACCACGGAGATGCCGTTTTCCACGGCTTTGCGGATGCCGGAAAGGCCCTGATTCATGACGTTGATGCCGCCCAGACCGAAGGCCTCCAGTACGATGCCCTTGTATCCCATGTCGCAGAGGGCCTCAAAGATCCGGGGAGACAGACCCGGGGTCAGCTTCAGCAGAAACACATCCTGGCTGATGCTCTCCCGGAGGGTCGGCTGAGTCGTGATCTTCGGCAGGGCATTTTCGTTGACCACCAGACCCTGACTGCTCACCGTGGCGGCATACCGGGTGTTGATGCTCTCGAAGGCGGAAAAAGCCGAAGCTCTCACCTTTACTGCCCGGCAGCCCAGCATGACCTTCCGGTCAAAGGCCAGGAAGATGCCTGGTTTTCCCGTGGCTGCCATGGCAAAGGCGGTGCGCATATTGTCCTGTCCGTCGCTCAGCAGTTCCCACAGGGGCAGTTGAGATCCGGTGAATACCACGGGCAGATTGATGCCCGGCAGCATGAAGGAAAGGGCGGAAACGGTGTAGGCCATGGTGTCGGTGCCGTGGGACACCACCATGCCGTCGTAAAAGTTCCGCTTTTCGAAGATGATCCGGGCCATGGTCTGCCATTCCTCCGGGCGGATGTTGGAGGAGTCCAGGCAGAAAATATCCTGCACGTCGATATCGTAGTAGCCACGCAGGTAGCCGATCTCCCGTTCCAGCACCATGGATGTCTGGGGAGCCAGACCTTCGCCCCCGGGAATCGAGGCGATGGTGCCGCCGGTGGTGAGAAGTAAAATCTTTTTCTTCATTTTTGCCCCTCCAAAGCCATGAAAATGGGCATAGTTCTGATAATTATCATTATACCCGAATTTTTCGAAAACGCAAGGGGAGAAAAATGGATATTCCGGACGGGAACAATCGCAAGCCTTGCATTTTGCTTGGCACCAAAATCTTTTGAGCCGTAGGGGCGAGCAGTGCTCGCCCGAAATTCTTGTGGCTCCCACCGCGCCAAAATTCTTTGACTCCGTAGGGGCGGATATTATCCGCCCGCAAAAATCTTTCCCTTTGCATGGCAGTACAAAACAACGCAGCCAGCCAAACTAACCATGTCATTGCGAGCCATCGCGCACGATGGCTCGCAATGACAAGTTTGTTGTAGTTGGCAGCAAATCCGTAAATGCATCGGTTATCCCAGATCGCACGGGCGGATACGATCCGCCCCTACAAATTTCCTCTCTCCTGCCGGTAGAAATCCCTCTACCCGCCGGAGACGGCGGGTAGAGAAAACTCCCCAACAGATTTCTTTACAAATTTCGATTCTCTGCTATAATGAAAGAAAAAACGACAGGAGAAACAACTATGGCATTTGATGTTTTTACCGATAGCTGCTCCAATCTCCCCGGCAGACTGCTGAAGTCCCTGAATATCCGGGTTCTGCCCTGCACCTACACCGTAAATGGGGAACTGGTAAACTACGACGGAGACGTGGAATCCTTCGACGCAAAAAAATATTATGACCTGCTCCGGAGCGGTGCCGAGGTGAAGACCTCCCTGCTGAACACCCAGACTTTCCTGGATCATTTCCTGCCCGTGCTGGAAGCCGGCAGAGATATCGTGTATACCGGCCTGTCCGCCGGCATTTCCGGCACCATCCAGGCTGCCACCATCGCCAGGGCTGAGCTGCTGGAGAAATTCCCGGATCGGAAGATCTTCATTGTGGACTCCATGGGTGCCGGTCTCGGCACCGGACTGCTGGCCTGCCTGGGCGCTGACCTGCGGAACGCCGGCAAGACCATCGAGGAAACCGTGGATACCATGGTGGAGCGCTGCAAGGGATTGTGCGAATTTTTCATTGTGGACGATCTGAACTTCCTGCACCGTACCGGCAGAATCTCCGCCGCAACCGCCGCCATCGGCAAGGTGCTGAATATCAAGCCCATCCTCCGGGGCGACGAAACCGGACATATCACCTCCGTGGCCAAGGCCCGGGGCCGGAAGAAGGCTGTGGATACCATCCTGCAGCTGTATAAGGATAAGGCGCTGACCCCCGGTTCCTTCCGAGTGGCCATTTCCCACGGCGATGTCCCCGAGGAAGCCGAGTCCCTGGCCCAGAAGGTTCGGGAGATTGCCGAACCCGCCGAGCTCATTGTCTGTCCCCATGAACCCTTCACCGGTGCCCATGTAGGCCCCGGCATGCTGGCTCTGTTCTTCTTCGGAACGGAAAGATAATGGATCCGGAAAAAAGACTTTTGCAGCTTGCAAAAAATCTGCGGAAAGATATGACACCCCACGAAAGAAAGCTGTGGTATCTGTTCCTTCGTAACTATCCCGTAAAGATATACAAGCAGAAGATATTTGGTCCTTATATTCTGGATTTTTATTGTTCACCTGCAAAACTTGTCATAGAAATTGATGGAAGTCAACATTATGAAAATACCGGGCATCAACACGATGACAGCAGGACAAACTATTTGGAAGAGAATGGATTGACTGTTCTTCGGTTTTCCAATCGGGAAATAGACCGGGAATTTCAGGGTGTATGTGAATATATCGATATGCAAATTCAAAACCGGCTTAAATAGAAGCACAACCCAACTTGGCTCCCCCTGCTAGGGGGAGCTTTTCCGCACCCACTTGGCTCTCCCACCTCGCGCCGCAGCGCCTTGGCTCCCCCTAACAGGGGGAGCTGTCATTTTGCTAAAGCAAAATGACTGAGAGGGTGGCAATGTTCTATATTAGATAGTACTAGGTTAGAGATGGGAACCCTCTCCGTCCAATCGCCTTAGGGCGATTGTCCACCTCCCCCTAACAGGGGGAGGCAAGCGGGGAACCCTCTCCGTCCAATCGCCTTAGGGCGATTGTCCACCTCCCCCTAACAGGGGGAGGCAAGTGCCTGCGGTGCATATAAAAAAACGGAAGTCTTACGACTTCCGTTTTTTCCATTCATTCACCGCCAGTTCGTCGCAGCGGTTATTATAGGGATTTTCGGCGTGGCCTTTGACCCAATGGTAGTGCATTTCGTGGTAGTCGGTGAGCTCTAAGAGCTTCTCCCACAGATCCGGGTTTAGTGCCGGTTTCTTATCGCTCTTTACCCATCCTCTTGCCTGCCAACCCTTGGCCCATCCCTTCTGCAAGCCGTCAATGACATACTTGCTGTCGGAATACAGCTCCACGATGCATTTTTCCTTCAAAGCAGAAAGTCCTTCAATGACTCCGGTCAGCTCCATCCGGTTGTTGGTGGTGCTGTTCTCTCCCCCGGAAAGCTCCTTTTCGTGCTCGCCGAATTTGAGGATGCAGCCCCAACCACCGGGGCCGGGGTTCCCGGAGCATGCCCCGTCGGTATAGAGAATTACGGTTTTCATGCTTCGGTCTCGTCCACATTCTCCACGCGCTCCAGGGAGACAACCTTGTTGCCCTCCTCGATGCGCATGACAATGACACCCATAACGTCACGCTTGTACACGTTGATGGCGCTGGCGGGGGTACGGATGATGACGCCGCCGCTCTCAATGAGCATGACATCGTCGTTCTCTCCCACTACCCGGCAGCCGGCGACCTTGCCGGTCTTGGCAGTGAGGTTATAGTTCTTCAGACCCTTACCACCACGGCTCTGGGGAATCTTCTCTCCCTCGGGGCCGGTACGCAGGTACTCGATCATCTCGGTGCGCTTGCCGTAGCCGTTTTCGGTGACGGTCAGCAGGGTTTTTCCCTCTTCCATCTTCTCAGCACCGACTACATAGTCGTCGCCGGTGAGGGTGATGCCTCTGACACCGGCGGCATCACGACCCATGGGACGCACGTCGTTTTCATTGAAGCAGATGGCCATGCCGTTTGCGGTGGCCAGAATGATATTTTCGTTGCCGGTGGTGCGCATGACATTGATGAGGTGATCTCCCTCATCCAGGGTAATGGCACGGATACCGGTGCGTCTTCTGGTGTTCAGCGCCACGAAGGGGATGCGCTTGACGGTGCCGTTCCGGGTGACCATGACCAGGAACTCATTTTCGTCAAACTCTCTCGTCACCACCATGGCTGTGACTTCTTCGCCGGGATCCAAAGGCAGGATGTTCACCATGGCGGTACCGCGGGCGGTTCTGCCGGCCTCGGGGATCTGGTAGCCTTTTCTATGGTGCACCTGACCCTTATCCGTGAAGAACAGCATGTGGTCATGGGTGGATGCCACGTTGATGGACTTCACATAGTCCTCTTCCTTCAGGTTCTGGGCGTTGACGCCGCGGCCGCCTCTAGACTGGGTCCGGTAGGTGTCCACGGGCATACGCTTCACATAGCCGTGGGAGGACAGGGTGAAGGCGCAGGTCTCCTCCTCGATGAGGTCCTCGATGTCGATTTCGTCCTCCACGTCCTGGATCTCGGTCATGCGGTCGGTGGCATACTTGTCACGGATGGCAGTAAGCTCCTCCTTCAGAATGGAGCGAACCAGCTCCGGCTCGGTGAGGATCCGGTTATAATAAGCAATGCGCTCTTCCAGTTCCTTGTATTCTGCTTCCAGCTTCTCCCGCTCCAGACCCTGCAGTCTCTTCAGCTGCATGTCCAGGATTGCCTGAGCCTGGATTTCACTAAGGCCGAAGCGCTCCATCAGGTTTTCCTTGGCCTTGTCGTAGGAGGAACGGATGATGCGGATGACTTCGTCGATGTTATCCTGGGCAATGAGCAGACCTTTCAGCAGATGCTGGCGCTCCATGGCCTTGCGCAGGTCGAACTTGGTTCTGCGGATGATGATCTCCTGCTGGAATGCCAGGTACTCGTCCAGAATTTCCCGCAGGGAAAGCACCTTAGGCTGGTGCTGATCCTTCACCAGAGCAATCATGTTGATGGCAAAGGTGGTCTGCAGCTGGGTCTGGGAGAACAGGTGGTTCAGCACGATCTGGGGATTGGCTTCCCGCTTGAGTTCAATGACCACACGCATACCGCTGCGGTCACTTTCGTCCCGGATGTCGGAGATGCCCTCCAGCCGCTTATCGTTGACCTGATCCGCCATATTCTTGATCATCATGCGCTTGTTCACCTGATAGGGAATCTCAGTGACGATGATCCGGGTGCGGTTCTGGCCGAATTCTTCAAAATGAGTCCGTGCCCGCAGGGTCAGTCTGCCCTTGCCGGTGGCATAGGCGGCCCGGATGCCGGCTCTGCCCATGATGATGCCCTGGGTAGGGAAGTCGGGGCCGGAAATATACTGCATGAGATCCGCCAGAGTCACCTCGGGGTCATCCAGCACGGCGATGCAGGCATTGATGACCTCTCCCAGGTTGTGGGGCGGAATGTTGGTCGCCATACCGACGGCGATGCCGGAAGAGCCGTTGACCAGCAGATTGGGGAAACGGCTGGGCAGGACTCTGGGCTCTTTTCTGGTCTCATCGAAGTTGGGATCCCAATCCACGGTGTCCTTTTCGATGTCCCGCAGCATTTCATTGGCGATCTTGGACATTCTGGCTTCCGTATAACGGTAAGCTGCAGGGGGGTCACCGTCCACGGAGCCGAAGTTGCCGTGGCCGTCCACCAGGGTGTGCCGCATGGAGAAGGGCTGAGCCAGACGGACGAGAGCATCGTAAACAGATGCGTCGCCGTGGGGATGGTAACGACCCAGCACGTCACCGACGGCGGTAGCGCTTTTGCGCACCGGGCGGTCGTAGGTCAGGTTGTCCTCGTACATGGCGTAGAGGATTCTTCTATGGACGGGCTTCAGGCCGTCACGGACATCAGGCAGGGCACGTCCGACGATAACGGACATGGCGTACTCGATGTAGCTTTGTTTCATTTCGTGGACAAGCTCGGAGGATACGATGTTCTGATCCGGGTACATGATCTCTTCCGGCTTGTAGTCTTTTCTATGTGTTGCCAAGAAATTCCCTCCTTGGATTTTTTGAGTTCGTTACAAAGCCTCCCCTGTGTAGGGGGTAAGCGAAGCGCAGTCGCGGTAGTGAATGACAGTCCAGTGGACTGTCAGAGCCGCGACCGGGCTCACCGCAGTGAGCTGTCAAAACCGAGGTACGAGGTTTTGACGGAGGGGGTGTAAACTGACGGTTTTGATTGCAGCGCGTTTCATGAACCAACCTTACAACCCCTCAGTCACCAGTTTGCGAACTGGTGACAGCTCCCCTTACACAGGGGAGCCTTTTGGTGCTTCCTTAGTAATCCAGATTCTCCGCGAACTTTGCGTTCTCTTCGATATAGTCTCTTCTGGGTTCTACCTTTTCGCCCATGAGCAGGGTGAAGATTTCATCCGCTCTCACGGCATCGTCCAGCTCGATTCGGCGCAGGGTGCGCTTTTCGGGATCCATGGTGGTCTCCCACAGCTCCTCCGGGTCCATCTCACCAAGACCCTTGAATCGGTTGATGGTGATATTCACGTTGGGATTGCCGCCCCGCATTTCCTCGGAGATCTTGTCTCTCTCTTCATCGGAGTAGGCAACCTTCACGGTCTTGCCCCTTGTCAGCTTATAAAGAGGAGGCACAGCAGAGTACACATAGCCCTGCTCGATGAGGGGCCGCATGAACCGGAAGAAGAAGGTAAGCAGCAGGGTACGGATGTGGGCGCCGTCCACGTCGGCATCGGCCATGATGACGACCTTGTGGTACCGGAGCTTCGATACATCGAAATCCTCGCCGATGCCGGCACCCAGAGCGGTAATGACAGGCTGCAGCTTGTCGTTGCCGATGACCTTGTCCTCACGAGCCTTTTCCACGTTCAGCATCTTGCCCCACAGAGGCAGGATGGCCTGGAAACGGGAGTCACGACCCTGGGTGGCAGAGCCGCCTGCGGAGTCACCCTCGACGATGTAAATTTCGGTCAGGGTGGGATCGCTTTCGTTGCAGTCCCGGAGTTTATCCGGCATAGCTGCACCGCCCAGGGCGGTCTTGCGGCGGATAGACTCTCTTGCCTTTCTGGCTGCCTCTCTTGCCCGGTTGGCCATCATGGCCTTTTCCAGGATGATCTTGGCGGTCTTGGGGTTCTCTTCAAAGAAGATGGCAAGCTGCTCGGTGACGATGGAGTCCACCAGGGTACGGATATAGGCGTTGCCCAGCTTTGCCTTGGTCTGGCCCTCGAACTGAGCGTCGGTGAGCTTCACGGAAATGATGGCGGTGATGCCCTCCCGGCAGTCCTCGCCGGAGACCTTGTCCTCGCCCTTGATGATGCCGTTTTTCACGCCGTAGGCGTTGAGCACTCTTGTCAGAGCAGTCTTGAAACCGGTCTCGTGCATGCCGCCTTCCGGGGTGTGCACGTCGTTGGCAAAGGACAGCAGGAATTCATTGTAGCCGTCGTTATACTGCAGGGCGATCTCCGCGGAGGCATCCCCCTTGGAGCCGCTCATGTAGACCACATCGTCATGGATAGTTGTCTTGTTCCGGTTACACCAGCGGGCAAATTCCCGGATACCACCCTCATAGCACATGGTATCGGTTACTTTTTCCTCGCCCCGGGCATCGGTGATGGTGAGGCCTGCATTTAAGAAGGCTTCCTCCCGCATACGGGTGTGGAGGATGTCGTAATCGTAGATAAGACTATCGAACATCTCGGGATCCGGCTGGAAGGTAACCTCGGTGCCGGTTTTGTCGGTCTTGCCTACGATCTTCATTTCCTGGGTGATGGCTCCCCGGGCAAACTTCATTTCGTAGATGCTGCCGTTCTTGTGAACCCGAACCCGCAGCCACTCGGACAGAGCGTTGACAACCGAGGCGCCCACGCCGTGGAGACCGCCGGAAACCTTGTAACCGCCGCCGCCGAACTACCGCCTGCATGGAGCACGGTGTAAACGA
>JAZQQD010000123.1:0-2141 GCA_045628895.1 Faecousia sp. | reverse complement strand
CACACGGTTTCCGGCGGCAAAGGTGTTCTGGAGGCCGGTACCCAGATTGGCAAGGGCGATGGTGGGGCCAAAGCTGCTCATAAGTGCGACCACGGGAATCACGAGACCCATAAAGTCCACAGTGCCTGCGCTGTACAGCATCGCTGCTGCAAACAGCATACCGATGTCCAGCACGAGGATGATGCCGCTGGTAATTGCGGAAGCTGTGCTGCCTGCGCCCTTGAGCTTCTTTTCCTGCGCTGCAAGTGCATCGGTTCTATCATAAATTTCGGAAAGCCGTTTGGTTCCGGCATTATACTGCATACTTTCCCGAATTCCCCGCAGGCTGTCCAGCACAAAGGCATCCAGCTCGCCGAAGGTCTTGCGGAAGCCCTCGCCATGGCTGCGGCTGCTCTTTGCGCCAATTACAGGAACAACGATGCCGATAATGCCATAAGAGATCAGAGCTATCACACCCAGCAGCGGATGGAACGAGCCGATCAGCACCACCATGATCACTGTGACGATGGCCGCAATACAGATGGGGCTGATGGTGTGTGCATAGAACACTTCCAACAGTTCAATATCTGCTGTCAGCACAGCAATCAGATCGCCCTTATCCCGTCCCTCCAGCTTGGCCGGAGCGAGGGTACGGAGTGCACCGAATACCTTGTCACGAATGAGAGCAAGGATTTTGAATGCCAGATAGTGGTTCCGGTTCTGCTCTGCATAGTGCAGGATGCCTCTGGCAACTGCCAAGATCGGCAGTGCAATACAGATGGTCTTTAAGGTGCTTCCGGGGAGGGCATATGCGCCAAGCACCGGAATAAAGATGGCGCACAGATTGCCCAGAACACCGAGAATCACCGCAAGAACGACGGTACCCATCATAGGGGTCATCATGGCAAGGAGGCGTTTCATGACCTGAAAATTGCTTCTTTTCATTGGGCTGCCTCCTTTGTGATGTTTTCCAGGGCCTGCTGACCGTCCCAAAGGGTCTTGTAAACGCCCTCGTGTGTCAGCAGCTCTTCGTGCGTACCGTACTGAACCACATTGCCTTTTTCCAGCACATAAATATTGTCCGCCTCCACCGTGTTCGCAAGGCGGTGGGAAATGAGAATGACCGTCTTTTTGTGTGCCATCTCCCGCACAAGGTTCATAATGTCATTTTCGCTTTCCACGTCGATGTTTGAGGTGGCTTCGTCGAAGATATAGATGGGGCTGTCGTGCAGCAACGCTCTTGCCAGTGCCAATCGCTGTCTCTGACCACCGGAGAGGTTGGAGGCACCTTCGGTGAGCGGCATATCGAGACCGCATTCGCTGCGAAGAAAATCCGCCAGCTTCACTTTTTCCAGTACGCTCCAAAGCTCAGCATCCGTAGCCTCTGGTTTTCCCATCAACAGATTGTCCCGGACAGTACCTTTGAAGAGGTAGCTGTTATGGCTGATGAGGGTAAAACGCTTCATGAGTTCTTTTTCCAAAACGGCAGAAAGCTCTTTTCCTCCGAAAGCGATACTCCCGGAATAACCCTTATTTCTGCCCATCAAGATGGCGGCAATGGTGGACTTTCCGCAGCCGGATTCGCCCACCAGCGCGGTGAAGCTGCCCACCGGAAACACCATATTGACTCCATGGAGGACTTCTTTCTCCTGCGTATAGCCAAAGTGCAGGTGGTCAATGCTGATTTCATTGGATTCGGGGATCTCGTTTTTGCCCGACTCTTCCGGTAGATCCAGCAAACGGAAGATCTTATCGCTGGCTGCCATGCCGTTCATGGCAACATGGAAAAAGGAGCCCAGCTGCCGCATGGGCAGGAAAAAGTCAGCAGAAAGAAGGATAATGACAAAGCAGCCGAGAAAATCGATCCGCCCGGCACTTTTAGCTAACACCGCCAGCGCAATGCCCAGCGCTGCACCACCATAGGCAATAATGTCCATGACGATGATAGAGTTAAGCTGCATGGACAGAACCTTCATTGTAACGATGCGGAAATGTTCCGCATCCTTGTTCATCTCCCGGTGCCGTGCTTCGTCCGCCTGATAGATTTTCAGCGTGGTCAGCCCCTGCAGATTTTCCAGAAAGTTATCGCCCAGTTCGGCATACTGACCCCAGTATTTATTCAGCAGCCGCTTTGCAATCTTCTGCACAATGACGATGGACAC
>JAZQQD010000122.1:0-23899 GCA_045628895.1 Faecousia sp. | reverse complement strand
GGAAAGGCCGGAACCCTAAAGAACTGCAAACACTTACTCTTAGCTTTTCAGCCAGTCTCTCTCCGGTAACCGCGGCAATTTTTGAGACCCCGGCAGCTCCCATTTCCATCACACACCCCTCCACAGGTGAGACTTTTATTCTGGATGTGACGGAAACAGATCGTGAGCCTCTGCATCTGCATCAGCCGATACCGCTGCCCTCCTATTGCATCAGAATGACCTATCGTATCACTCCGGATTTACCTGCCAACCGATTCCTTTTGCAGGATACGCTGCCCAGCGACATGCTGCGGATGCCTATTTCCCAAAGTGACGATTCTTTCGGCATCATCGGTGGAGAAGACGGTCCCACCGCCATTCTATTTAATCACGACCAGGATTCCGGTCTTCATATGGCAATCTCTTCCCTGCATTACGAGCCTGTGGAAAACGTCACCTGGAGATTCTCTTTTCTGGAAAAGCCCCGTGAGGACATTTCTGTAACGATCCTATAAGGAAAACGCCTTCCTCCCGGAAGGCGTTTTCCTTATAGGATACCGTTGCCTCGCAGCTCCACGATCTGGTCACGCAGTACGGCAGCATACTCGTATTCCATCATGCGGGCAGCTTCCT
The DNA here is from genome assembly GCA_045628895.1 of Faecousia sp. GTDB lineage: Bacteria > Bacillota > Clostridia > Oscillospirales > Oscillospiraceae > Faecousia. The sequence continues at coordinate 23,287 of JAZQQD010000122.1, read as the reverse complement.
TCATCTGCTTTTCCAGTCGTGCGATTTCCCGTTCCTTCTCTGCCTTGGTCATCTTCACGCCGTTTTTGCCTTTTCTTTCAGCAGACGGAGAGGAAATCTCGATGAGATCACGAACAGATTTGATAATCGTTTTCGGTACAATTCCGTGAGCTTTGTTATAATCATCCTGGATCTTGCGGCGACGTTCCGTTTCATCCATAGCGCTGCGCATGGCAGCGGTGATGGCATCCGCATACATAATGACCTTGCCCTCCGCATTTCGGGCTGCACGGCCGATGGTCTGGATCAAACTGGTTTCGCTGCGCAGGAAGCCTTCCTTGTCCGCGTCCAGAATAGCTACCAGACTTACCTCCGGAAGGTCCAGACCCTCACGCAGCAGATTGATACCCACCAGCACATCAAATTTACCCATACGCAGATCCCGGATGATCTCCATGCGTTCCATTGCACCGATATCCGAGTGCATATACCGCACCTTAATACCAGCCTTCTGGAGGTAAACCGTGAGATCCTCCGCCATCTTTTTGGTCAGTGTCGTTACCAGCACCCGTTCATTTTTCGGCGTTCTGGCATTGATCTCGCCGATGAGATCGTCGATCTGCCCTTCAATAGGACGTACCTGCACGATCGGATCCAGCAGACCCGTAGGACGAATGACCTGCTCCACGATCTGGCCGGATCGGGTGGCCTCATATTCGCCGGGGGTTGCCGACACATAGATTGCCTGGTGGATCTTGCTTTCAAATTCCGTAAAGGTCAGCGGACGGTTGTCATAGGCAGAAGGCAGCCGGAATCCGTAATTCACCAGAGCATCCTTACGACTGCGGTCACCGGCATACATCGCCCTGCACTGAGGCAGAGTTACATGGCTTTCATCCACGAACAGGAGAAAATCCTCCGGGAAATAATCGATCAGCGTAGTCGGAGGCGTTCCGGGCGCACGTCCGGAAATGACCCGGGAATAGTTTTCAATGCCACTGCAGAAGCCAATCTCGGTCATCATTTCCAAGTCATAGGCCGTTCTTTGGGCAATTCTCTGGGCCTCGATAAGCTTATTGTTTGCCCGGAAATATTCTACCTGGGCATCACATTCTTTCTGAATCTCCAGCATGGCTCGCTGCATTTTCTCCCGGGAAGTGACATAATGGCTGGCAGGATAGATGGCAATATGATTGATATATCGCTCCACCATGCCGGAAACCGCATTAATTTCAGAAATCCGATCTACCTCATCCCCAAAGAACTCAATCCGAATGGCTCTGCCTGTCCAATAAGCGGGATAAACCTCCAGGGTATCACCCCGCACACGGAACTTGTTACGGGAGAAATCCAGATCGTTGCGCTCGTACCGGATTTCCGTCAGCTGACGAAGCACATCGTCCAGGGGTCGCTCCTGTCCCACACGCAGAGAGACTACCATGCTTTTATAATCAATAGGGTCGCCCAGTCCGTACAGACAGCTGACCGAAGATACCACGATCACATCTCTGCGCTCAAACAGAGCGGACGTTGCGCTGTGCCGCAGCCGATCGATCTCCTCATTTACAGAGGAATCCTTCTCAATATAGGTATCCGTATGGGCAATGTATGCTTCTGGCTGATAATAGTCATAATAAGAAACGAAGTATTCAACAGCGTTATTGGGGAAAAATTCCCGGAACTCAGAGCAAAGCTGGGCAGCCAGGGTCTTATTATGGGCAAGCACCAATGTCGGCCGATTCAGCTTTGCGATAATGGATGCCATGGTAAAAGTTTTACCGGAACCGGTAACACCTAAAAGGGTCTGCTCATGAAGGCCGTATTCCACGCCCTTCGCCAGGGCTTCAATGGCTTCCGGCTGATCGCCGGAAGGCTTATAATCCGATACTAATTGAAAATCCATGAAAAAACCTCATATTGAAACATCACCGGGATGATAATAGCCGGATTCTACCAGAGAAACATAGTCATCATCCGTCATAATCAGGTGATCTACCAGCGTGATATCTACCGGAGCAAGGGCCGCAGCAACCTTTCGGGTAACCGCTATATCTTCTCCTGAAGGAAGCGCAATTCCGCTGGGGTGGTTATGCGCCAGAATCACAGAGGATGCATTGCAGCTGAGTGCCGCTTCCACGATTTTCCGCACCGGAACGCCGGCAGTATTCACACTGCCCTCTCCCAGCATCTGATAACTAAGCAGCTTGCATTTTGCATCCAGACACAGAATATGCACAGTCTCATTTTTCAGTCCCATGAGTCTGGGATGGAGATACTCTCCACATTTATCCATGGTGTTCAGAATCACTCCGGTTTGGGTACGGCTCACATAATAAAACCGGCTGACATCTCCCATCAGATTTAAAAAAGTTGCTGATGCATCAGATATACCATCCACCTTCGTAAGTTCCTCCGGTGATGCATCCAGAACCTGTGAGAAGGAACCGAACCGTTTTAGCAGCGCATGGGCCACTGGGTTGGTATCCCTTCTGGGAATGCAATAAAACAGAAGCAGCTCCAGGGCATTCACATCATGGAAATCTTTTAAGCCTTCCTTGCGGAAACGTTCGCGCATTCTTTGTCTATGGTTGTCATGAATTCCCATGAAATCACCCTCTTAGAAATTACTTGCTATTTTGTCAGTTTTTCGTTAAAATAGGAAAAAGAGTTTTGCTATCCAAAGGAGGACCCAATGGATACTTCAGATTTTAATACCCTGCTCTCTCTTCTGCAGAAGCCTGCCTTCCTTGTTGAAGACGGCAAAATCCGCAGGTTGAATCAAATGGCAGAAAGCTACAGCCTTTGTGAGACCCAGGAGATTGTCCCACTGCTGCTGCGTGGCCAGGATGAATACGCAAACTTGCAGGAAGGAAGTCTCTATTTGACTCTCTCCATCGACGGAACTCCCATCGGAGCAACCGTAGCCGCTGCAGGAAACAACCGGATCTTCATTCTGGAGGACATCGGTGACGAACCGGAACTTCGTGCTCTGGCATTGGCCGCCATGCAGCTTCGCAGTCCCATGACCACCCTTACTATGGCCGCAGACAATATCTCTCAGTCTCTTGTTGATGAGGAAGGACGGAAGCAGCTTGCCAAGCTGAACCGCAGCGTTTATCAGCTGCTTCGCATGGTCAGCAACATGTCCGACGTAACCCGCTACCGTGCCAGCCAGACAGATTTCCGTGTCCGTCAGGACGCTTCGGCAGTATTTGGCGAGATTTTCGAGAAAGCCTCCGCCCTGCTCTTATCCGCCAATTATCCTCTGCATTTTGAGAATCTGCCCGAGCGGCTTTATTGCCTGCTGGATTCCGAAAAACTGGAAAGAGCCGTGTTTAATATTCTTTCCAATGCCATGAAATTCTCCCCGGCAGGAAGTGATATTCACGCAGCGCTATGCCGCAAAGGAAGCCAGCTTGTCCTTACGATTGAAAATGAAGGTGCTGAGATTTCCGGCGATATTATGCAGAATCTGTTCCGCCGTTATACCCGGGAACCGGCTCTAAAGGATGAAAAGTCCGGCATTGGTCTGGGCATGGTGTTGGTAGAACTGGCCGCCAAGGCCCATCAAGGCACCGTGCTTGTCACCCAATCTGATCGAAAAATTCGCACCTGCCTGAGCATCTGCCTGGACGAACCGCAAGGCACTACTCTGCACAGTCCCAGTTTCCATGTGGATTACTCCGGAGAACGGGAACACGGACTAGTGGAGCTTTCCGATGTACTCCCCAGCAAGTTATATGAATAATCCTTATGGGCCTGAGTATTCAGGCCCATATTTTTATTGCAGATACTGTTTCAGATACTGGCCGGTATAGCTTTCGGCCACCTGCGCCACCTCTTCCGGTGTCCCCGTAGCAACGATCTGTCCGCCGCCGGTACCGCCTTCAGGACCGAGGTCAATAATATGATCCGCAGTCTTGATAACGTCCAGGTTGTGCTCGATGACCAAAACCGTATTCCCTTTGTCAACCAGCAGCTGCAGCACCTCGATGAGGCGATGCACATCCGCTGCGTGCAAACCTGTTGTAGGTTCGTCCAGAACATAAATGGTTCTGCCTGTGGACACCCGAGAAAGCTCCGTTGCCAGTTTCACGCGCTGGGCTTCGCCTCCGGAAAGGGTCGTGCTGGACTGACCAAGCTTTACATATCCCAGGCCCACATCCACCAGGGTCTGCGCCTTGGCTCGGATTCTGGGCAGATTTTCGAAGAACCCAACCGCTTCTTCTGCAGTCATATCCAAAATCTGAGCAATGTTCTTGCCTTTATACTGCACCTCCAGGGTTTCACGGTTGTAACGCTGACCGTGGCACACTTCACAGGGCACATAGACATCTGCCAGGAAGTGCATTTCAATCTTCACAAGGCCGTCACCGCTACAGGCTTCGCATCGTCCACCCTTCACATTGAAAGAGAATCTGCCGGGACCGTAACCGCGGATCTTAGCTTCATTGGTGGAGGCAAAGAGATCTCGAATGTCATTAAACAGGCCGGTATAGGTGGCGGGATTGGATCTGGGTGTTCTTCCGATAGGACTCTGGTCAATGTCAATGACCTTATCCAGGTGCTGGAATCCCTCCATACACCGGCAGGCGCCGGGGCGCATATGGGCATGATTCAGCCGAACCGCCAGATTTTTATTGATGATTTCCTCCACCAGGCTGGACTTTCCGGAACCGGAAACACCGGTAACACAGGTCATAGTCCCCAGAGGAATCTTTACATCCACATTTTTCAGATTGTTCTCACCGGCACCGAATACCTCCAGATAGTTTCCGTTTCCTTTTCTTCTTTCGCTTGGAACCGGAATTTTCTTCACACCGGAAAGGTACTGTCCGGTAACAGAGCGAGGACAATCCATTATTTCCTGCAGGCTGCCGGCAGCAACGATTTCACCGCCATGGGCACCTGCACCGGGGCCAACATCCACGATATAATCCGCTGCCCGCATGGTATCCTCGTCATGCTCTACAACAATGAGGGTGTTGCCCAGATTCCGCAGCTTCCGCATGGTCGCAAGCAGCTTATCATTATCCCGCTGATGCAGGCCGATAGAAGGCTCGTCCAGAATATAGATGACACCCATAAGAGAAGAACCGATCTGAGTTGCCAGGCGAATTCGCTGGCTCTCACCACCGGAAAGGGTTCCCGAAGCACGGGACAGAGTCAGATAGGACAGGCCCACATCCGCAAGAAATTCCAATCTGGAGCGGATCTCCCGGAGGATCTGCTGGGCAATCATAGCCATGTTGCCCTCCAGCTTCAGATTGTTTACGAAATCCAGGGCATCCACAATGCTCATACGGCAGAAATCCATAATACCAATGCCGCCAACCGTTACTGCCCGAGCCATATCGGAAAGTCGGTCACCGTGGCAGGAAGGACAGGGTGCTTCCGCCATGCACTCTTCCAGCTCTTTCCGTACGGAATCGGACTGGGTTTCATGGAAACGGCGGCGGATATTGGGAATGATGCCCTCAAAAGGCTGTTCAATCACGCCCATACCGTTGCCGCGGTTATAGGTCATCCGCAGCTTTTCTGTACCGGTGCCGTAAAGAATTACCTGCTTTGCATCCTCGGATAGATTCTTAACAGGCACATTCAAATCAAAATGATACTTCTTCGCCAGAGCCTCAAAATACATCCGGAAAATAGAGTCCGTACGGACGCTGTTCCAGCCGGATACCTGAATGGCCCCTTCCAGAATGCTCTTTTCCTGATCCGGCATAATGAGGCTTGCATCCGGCTCCATCTGGAAGCCCAGACCGGTACAAGTGGGACAGGCTCCCGCAGGGTTGTTGAAGGAGAACATCCGGGGTTCCAGCTCCGGCATACTGACTCCGCAGTCGTCACAGGCATAGTTCTGTGAGAAGTTCAGTTCCTCACCGGAGTCCGGGATCTGAATGGTAACCAAGCCTTGAGAATGGATGCAGGCCGTCTCCACAGAGTCGGCAAGTCTGCGCCGCTGACCTTCTCGGATTACGAGACGATCCACCACCAGCTCAATATTATGCTTCTTATTTTTTTCGCAGGAAATGGACTCATTCAAATCATAGAGAATTCCATCCACCCGCACACGGGCAAATCCGGACTTTCTGGCATCCTCAAACACCTTGGCATGCTCGCCCTTCTTGCCGCGAATGACCGGAGACAAAACCAGGAAACGGGTTCCCTCTCCCAGCATCTCAATGCGGTCAACAATCTGATCCACCGTCTGACGGCGAATCTCCTTGCCGCACTTGGGGCAATGCGGAATACCCACACGGGCCCAGAGAAGACGCAGATAGTCATAGATCTCCGTCACGGTACCGACTGTGGAACGGGGATTCTTGGAAGTTGTTTTCTGATCGATGGAAATTGCGGGAGAAAGGCCATCGATGGCGTCCACATCCGGCTTATCCATCTGGCCCAAAAATTGCCGGGCATAGGAGCTCAGGCTTTCCACATAACGACGCTGACCTTCTGCATATATGGTATCAAAGGCAAGGCTGGATTTGCCGGAACCGGAAAGGCCGGTCAGCACCACCAGTTTATCTCTGGGAATGGTCAAATCCACATTCTTCAGATTATTTTCCCTTGCGCCTCGAATCTGAATAAAATCGTTCATTTTCCTCTCCTAAATACCCACAGGGATGTTTTTTCGTATCTGATATTATAACATTTTTTCTCTGCTCTTACAAGCTATTTTTTCATAAGAAAGTTTTTGAGCATAACAATATCCGCCGGAGGAAAATTTCCTTCAGCGGATAGAAAAACTGTCGTGAGCTTGATGCTTATCTCGCATTCAAATCGGAATGCTCATCAGAATAATCGATCAATACTTTCTGGCATTCTCTGCATAAGAAAGCTATGACTGCTGAGCCTTTCAGCATAGAACGTTTAGACAAAACCATGGCGCCATCATACAATCCATAAAAGGTAGAATGTAGTCTCTTTTCGCCTTCTACCCAGGCGATTTCGTGAGGACTTTGAATTGTGCCCTTATCCATTTCATTTCCACAATAGGGACATTTCATAATTGCACCTCCAAAAAACTCATTTGTCAGTTTTTCAAAAAAAAATCACTTTAATTTTGCCAGAGTCTGAAACAGGCTGCAACCTGTTTCCAGAATCGACTCGTCAAAGGTAAAATCATTCATATGCAGGGCCGGGCAAGGGCCGCAGCCGAGGAAAAAGAAGGTACTGGGAACCTGCTTCCCATAATAGGAAAAGTCCTCAGAAATCATGCTGGGGGCTTCCAGTCGTTCCACCGGAGCAACAGAGAGCACCAGCTCCGTCAAAGCTTCATCATTCCAAATAGCAGGATATCCTTCCGTATGCTTCATCTCAACAGTGCATCCGGTCTCCTCTTCCACTTCCCGGCAGATTCTCTCGGTTTCTCGGAGCATATAGAAAAACCACTTATCCTCATAGGCGCGAATGGTGCCGCTCAGAATCGCAGACCCCGCAACAATGTTCCGGGCAGTACCGGCCTGCAGAGCGCCAAATTTCAAAAGCCGAGCAACATCCTCCGGCATGTTCTTTTCCAGTTCCCAAGCCCTCTGGTGCACCTTACAGGCGGCATTCATAGCATCCAGCCCCAAAGCAGCTTTGCCCACATGGGAGCTCCGGCCGGTTATCACAATATCCACCTCCGTCACACGGCTCATCAAGGGACCGGGACGGGTTGCAATCTTTCCGAGGGAAACCTCCGGCCATATATGCTGGCCGAAACACCGCACCACATGATATTTCTGCAGGATCCCGCTGTCGCAGATAGGCTTTGCACCGCCGCCAGTCTCCTCCGCAGGCTGAAACAGCAGCAGCACATTTCTGGGAAGATCGTCTTGCTGATTCACCCAATTCGCAAGGCCAAGAAGCATGGCCATGTGTCCGTCATGGCCGCAGGCATGCATCATTCCGGGATGCTCAGAAGCAAACGACAGACCGGTTCTCTCCTCTACGGGCAGAGCATCCATATCCGCCCGAAAGGCAACAGTTTCCTCCTTGCCGAAGTCAAAGAAAGCGCCATATGCACAGGGAAAAATTTCCGTAACAGTACAATTCAGCTTGTCCAGCTGTTCCTTGATATAGGCGGCCGTTTTCGGCAGGTCATACGCCCGCTCGGGAATGGTATGAAGATATCTGCGAGCAGCAATCAAATCCATAGTTTTTTCCTCTTTTCGGGAAAGATTTTATGACATCATAGCATATTTTCCTCCGAAAAACAAGAAAAAACCACAGAACCGAAGTTCTGTGGTTTAGCTTGCAATTGAAATTACACCAGGCTCAGAGAAAGAGTCAGCAGAATCCAAGCCAGAGCGATCCACTTGGTTGCAGATGCCAGCATCTGATCCATGCTGCTGCCCTTATTCTTGCTCAGATAAGTATCGGAGCCACCGGCGATAGCACCGGACAGGCCTGCCTCCTTACCGGACTGCAGCAGAACAACAACGATCAGGGCGATGCTTACCAGCACCTCCAGAACAGTAAGAACGATTTCCATTTTTCTTTACCTCCCCCCATGGGTATTTATGGTAACTGCCAAAACGGCACAATATTCTTTGATATTCTACCACACGCAGGTAAAAATATCAAGTGATTTTCTGATTATTTTGTGACCCAGTTTCCGGTAGCCAGACAGGTCAGATAGGAATCGATAAAGGGATCCAGTGCGCCGTCCATAACAGCGTTGACATTTGCAGTCTCACAGCCGGTACGGGTATCCTTTACCAGGGTGTAGGGCATGAACACGTAGTTGCGGATCTGGCTGCCCCATTCGATCTTCTGCTGCACGCCCTTGATATCGGAAATCTTATCCAGATGCTCGCGCTCCTTGATTTCCACCAGTTTGCTGCGCAGCATACGCAGACAGGTTTCCTTATTCTGGAACTGGCTGCGCTCGGTCTGACAGGCAACCACAATACCGGTAGCCTTATGGATCAGACGAACTGCGGAAGAAGTCTTGTTGATATGCTGGCCGCCTGCACCGGAGGAACGATAAACCTGCATTTCATAATCTTCGGGCTTAATTTCAATATCGTTGGAGTCATCTTCAATATCGGGAATGACTTCGATTGCAGAGAAGGAGGTTTGACGGCGGGCATTGGCATCAAAGGGAGATACGCGAACCAGACGGTGGACGCCATTTTCACCCTTCAGGAAGCCGTAAGCATTCTCACCCTCAATGAGGATATCCGCGCTCTTGAGGCCTGCTTCGTGACCTTCCTGATAGTCCATGATCTTGTAGGTAAAGCCGTGACGCTCTGCCCAGCGGGTATACATACGGTACAGCATCTGGCACCAGTCCTGTGCCTCGGTACCGCCTGCACCGGCATGGAAGCTCATCATGGCATTATGGCCGTCATAGTTGCCGGTCAGCAGCGTTTCCAGACGGCAGGTTTCCATATCCTCCGCCAGCTTTGCAAAACCATCCTTCAGCTCCGGAAGCATGGAATCGTCGTCCTCTTCGGCTGCCATTTCGCAGATGGTCATCATATCATCCCAGGCAGAAAGCATCTGCTCATACTTGGCGATCTTGGTTTCCGTCTGGCGAGTCTTGACTACGATCTTCTGGCTCTTCTCGGGATCCTCCCAGAAGCCGGGAGCCTCCTGCATAGCATGAAGCCGCTCCAGCTCATTACGCAGACCTTCCATATTCAAGTTATCAGCCAGAGTCTCCAGAGTAGGACGAACGTCATTCAATTTCTGTTTATAGGAATCAAATTCAATGTTCATATATTGTCTCTCATTTCCTTAATGTGCTTAACTTTGATATTATAGACGAAAAACAGCTGTAAGTAAAGAGGAAAAAGCAAAAACTTCCCATTTTTCCTGTTTTTATCGCTCACTTGGGTGCCATTCTTCATCACGGAAGATTAGATCATCCAGATCTTCCAAGGGTTCGCGTTTCTCTTCCATAGCCAATCCTCCTCAAAAGCAATTTCTCCTAGTATATGTTTGAGAAGATGAAAAATGTGCCAATTTTTCTTGACAGGTCAATTTCTTTCCGATAAAATAGGCCATGTGAATCTTATGCCCACGTAGCTCAGTCGTATAGAGCGGTCGCCTCCTAAGGTCGTGCTCGACCGTCAACCCACCTTCAAAAGGCGAAAGGTTCGGCGTTCACTGAGCTGAATATAATTGCATAAGCCCCAGTAGCGTAGTGGATAACGCACCCGCCTCCTAAGCGGTAGATCGAAGGTTCAAGTCCTTTCTGGGGTGCCAAAAGTGCCGTTTTTTCTCGCAAAATCACGAGAAATGCGGCATTTTTTGTTATTTCTATTTTTTGCTTATTTTTTGCCGTCATGCACCCAATATGAATGTAATATCAGTCAGGGCAGAATTGTCCCAGCTAACATGTTAGCTGGAAAATCCGAAAATTGCTAACAAAAACGGCTGTTTAGCTAACAAAACGAATCCGAACTTCAAATTTTAGCTAACAGAAAAAGGTGGCGATTCTTTTCCGTGTTTGTTCGGCTTAATCCTTTTCCGGTTTCATCCGCCTTGTTTCGCATATTTACGCATAAAGAATGCCGGGTCATTTCTCGTGGATGACCCGGCATTTTTCACATTTGATTTACAATTGCTTTAAGCAGTTCAACTGTCTGAGGATTTCCTAACAGTTTAGTAATTAGCGCAAGGTTATCCTCCTGGGCACCTGATGCCTGCGTATCAGGCTCTTTCTTTTCAGTCATCTCATTCCCCGGCAAACCATTTCCTTGGTAGGTTGAAGTCCTTACAATACAATCTTACGAAGGGCGGTAAAGGCTTTTGGAAGACGATAAGATCGTTCAGCTTTAATTTGAATCGTGATGAACGCGCAATTATTATCATTTCCAATAAGATATCTGCAATTATCAAAACATGATATTTGAAAAATCAATAAAATTATTATATACTCTGATAAGTTGATGCTTGTTTTCATCGACAAATTATATAAATATAGAGGGAGATACACATGAAACAGGAAGTTAGTCTGAGACAAATTCAGGTTGCCGCTGAGGAGAACTTTAGAAAAGGCTTTTACTGCTGCGAAGCACTGGTCAAAACTATCATCGATGAGTTTGAGCTGGATGTTCCCAAGGAAGTCATTGCTCTCGCCTCCGGTATGGCTGTCGGTGTTGGCAAATCCGGCTGTCTCTGCGGTGCCGTCAACGGTGGCGTGATGGCTCTGGGACTGCTGTTTGGCCGCAGTGAGCAGGATGGCCCCACCAATCCCAAGAGCATCAAGTGTATGCAGCTGACCCATGAACTGCACAGCTGGTTTATGGAGACCAACGGCAAGAAAAGCGCATGCTGCCGTGTTCTGACCCGCGAGTATAACATGGGCAAAGGTGAGCATAAGCCCCAGTGCATCTACTTCACCGGCCTTTGCGCCTGGAAGGTGGCAGAGCAGATCGCCCGGGAGTACGGCCTGAAGGTCACCGACCTGGAGGACGGCCCCATCATCCGCAAGGCTCCTGAGTATAAGTAAAGGAGTATTCTTATGTCAGTTATTAAGAAAGTTCCTGTTCCTATCTGCGGTGTCGCTCTTGGCTGTGCCGCCCTTGGTAATCTGCTGCAAAGCTATTCCGAAGGAGTCCGCTATTTTTGCGGCATTCTGTCCGCCATTTTTATGGTGCTGTTTATCCTGAAAGCCGTGCTGTTCACTGAAATGGTGAAGGAGGATATGAAAAATCCCATCATGGCAAGTGTTTCCGGCACGTTTTCCATGGCATTGATGCTTCTCAGTACCTATTTGAAGCCCTTTATCGGTGGCGCGGCTCTGTATCTGTGGCTGTTCGCCATTGCGTTGCACGTTGTGCTAATCGTTTATTTTACGGGCAAATTCATGCTGAAGCCTCAGCTGCCGAAGGTCTTTGCCAGCTATTTTATCGTATATGTCGGCATCGTAGTGGCATCCGTTACCGCTCCTGCTTACGAAATGACCAGCCTCGGTACAGTGCTGTTTTGGTTTGGCTTGATTACCTTTGCCTGTCTGCTGGTTTTGGTAACTCTGCGCTATGTGAAGCATCCCGATGTACCCAACCCCGCAAAGCCGCTGTTTTGCATCTATGCCGCCCCCATGAGCCTTTGTATCGCCGGATATGTCCAGTCCGTTGCTCCCAAGTCCAAGGTGTTTCTGCTGATTATGCTGGCAGTTGCAAGCGTGCTGTATATTATTGCATTGGTTAAAGCGGTTTCCTATCTGAAATTCCCCTTTTTCCCCAGCTACGCAGCATTTACTTTCCCCTTCGTCATCAGTGCCATTGCATCCAAGCAGACGATGGCTTGTCTGGCAAAGATGGAGAGTCCGATTCCGGCTCTGAAAATTGTTGTGCTGATCGAGACCGTCATCGCTGTTGCATTCACCGGTTATACTTATCTTCGATTTGTAGGCTTCTTAATTGCTAGCAAAAAGAAATAATCGGCTTATAATTTGATTCAAAAAAATAATAGATAAGTGTTCCCACTTTACAACAATAATCAATCCGCAAGGGGACGCGAGTGAAAACTCGCGTCCCCTTGATTATTCCGAAAAAATAGCAAAAATCCACACTTTAGCGCACTGAAGACCCCGCATAAAATTTCAGTTTTATCTCTCAATCGAATATAGAACTTTACATAGCCAGAACTGACCACAAATCAATCCTGGCTATTTTTATACCCTTCCGTCCGCAGGTGCACATGCGGTCAGAGGGGCATTGTTGTTTATCAACCATATGCAAAGACACCAGCGGACATATCAGGACAATTCGGAAAACGAACCTTCCACCGTTTTTCGTAGTCTGTCTAACAGCTGTCTAACAGAAGGGATAGAACGGGATAGTATTAGGGGGTACACACCCGTACAAACACGGATTGAAAAATTTGATTTTACCGTATATATCAGGACATTTCCGGAACATTTAGGACATGCTACAAGTGTACCGTTCCAACTCCTAAGCGACAGGTCGGAGGTTAGAGCCCTCTCTGGGGTGCCACTAAAAGTGCCGATTTCCCGCTAAAGTCAGCGGAGAATCGGCACTTTTTCTATCATTTTCGTTTTTTAAAATTTTCAATCACGGATGCTCTATTTTGTGTTAAGATTTCTGTGTTTCTCGAGACCGATAGTTCAAAATATGTTTAACAAAATTAGTCAGGTCTTCGGCTCTGTCTAACATATTTCTAACATATAGTTTTCCAAATCAGTCAACTAAAAAGTATTTGTTCACTGTATTACGAAAGAATTTCATCTCATCTTTGAATCTTTTTAATTTCATTGACCATTAAACTATTTTTTCAAATTGATGGTGAGGAAATGCAAATCGCATTATCGTCTTTGTTTTTGTCATATCTGATGTTTGAAAGCCTCAGTTCTCCAAAAAAAATGTGAATCAACTTGTTATCAGAGCGGTTTGATATCAGACATCATACGCAGTATAACAAAAGTGACATCCTAAGTCGGTATCGATTTTGGAAGGATTCCCTTCTTATTCGATTCCTTTTTCATATTCTTTGATAAATTCATTACGGTATTTTAGTGGAGTCCTGCCGTATTTCTGCTTAAATGTTCGAATAAAATAGGAAAAATTAGGAAAACCTGTCTCTTGCGCAATGTCCAGCACACTTTCCCGGGTAGTTCGCAAAAGGATTTCTGCCTGCGCAAGGCGATACTCATTGAGATAGGACACAAAAGAGCATCCCATATTCTCCTTAAAGAAGCGCATGAAATACGCTTCGGAAAAGCCTACACTTTTGGCAACATCGGAAATTCGTATCTTTTCGGTGTAATTGTAGTGGATATAGGTCAGGGCTGGTTTGATCTGATCCAGAGAGCTTCGCTGAAGCAGCGTTTCCTCAGCCACAAGGAAGTTGGTTCTAAGGCGATAACACAAAAGCAGAAGCTGCCCTTTTACAAAAAGGGGATAGTAGTTCCCCTGTTTTTCCGCTTCCGCATCACAGGCATCCAAAGGTTCCGTCAAAACAGGAAACAAAGCATCGGAAGCAGGCAGGAAGGTCGGAATCTGCACCAGTCCTTCAAACAGCGGCAGCAGATACTCCATATCAAAGGAATTTCCCTTTTCCCCGGAAAGAAGTCTCGGATGAAAAATGATGTTCTCGTATTCCATGTGTTCCTGCTCCCTTTGCCCAATGGCATGGAGCTGCCCCGGCAGGACAAACACTACTGCAGGAGCAGTAAGGCTGCGGCTTTCCCTTCCCACGGTCACGATTCCGGAGCCGTTTTTGATATAAATGATCTCGAATTCATCATGCCAATGGGGCAGTACTCCCGTGAACATTTCCGGGATGGCACATGGATAGATATTAAAGGGAAACACTGCGTTCCCATGGATCTTTCCCTCTCGATAATTCTGATAGTCCATGTTATGCTCCTTTCTGTGGTGATGGGATTGTGCTATTTTTTTCGCAGCATCGTGCAAGAAATCCGATTTGTAAAATGATAAACTTATGGTAAAAAACGGTGGTTTTTCTACCATGAGGAGGATAATATGAATCGAACCGCAGGTATTTTGCTTCCTATCTCCAGCCTGCCTTCCAAGTACGGCATCGGCTGCTTTGACAAGGCTGCTTATGATTTTGTAGATTTTCTTGTTGGTGCCGGTCAGACCCATTGGCAGATTTTGCCTCTGAGCCCCACCAGCTACGGCAAATCCGACAACTCACCCTACCAGTCCTACTCTGCCTTTGCAGGCAATCCCTATTTTATCAGTCTAGACACTCTGGTTGAGGAAGGCTCCCTCACAGCTGAGGAAGTCGAAAAAACAGACTTCGGCAAGAAACCCGGCTTTGTGAACTATAAAAAGCTCCACGAGAATCGGTTGAAGCTGCTCCGTAAGGCCTATGAGCGGAGCAATATCGCATCCGACTTTGCCTATCAGGAATTTTTACAGAAAAACGAGTGGTGGTTATCCGACTACGCTTTGTTCATGGCTCTGCTGGATTTCTTCGGCACCGCTACCTGGATGGAATGGCCCGAGGACATCCGTCAGCACTGGGGCTATGCCGTAGAATACTACCACAAGGAACTGTACTTTGAAGTAGAGTTCCAGAAGTTCTTGCAGTTCAAGGTTTCCCAGCAGTGGGGCAAGCTGAAGGCTTATGCCAACAGCAAAAATATCCAGATTGTTGGCGATATTCCCATTTATGTTTCCGTAAACAGTGTCGATGTGTGGGCACATCCCGAGCTCTTCCAGCTGGACGAGTACCGGGTTCCCACCGCCACAGCAGGTTGTCCTCCCGATAGCTTCGCCGCAGACGGACAGGTTTGGTGGAACCCTCTGTACCGTTGGGATGTTCACCGGGCAACCGGCTTTGACTGGTGGTGCTCCAGAATGTGGTATATGTTCCAGATGTATGATGTGGTTCGGATCGACCACTTCCGCGCCTTTGACGAATACTTCTCCATCCCCTATGGCAGCAAAACCGCTGCCGATGGACATTGGGAAAAGGGTCCCGGCATGGACTTCTTCCGCACCTTGGAATGGCGGCTGGGTAAGAAGCAGGTGGTGGCAGAGGACCTGGGCACCATGACCGAAACGGTACGTCAGCTTGTGAAGGAATCCGGCTTCCCCAATATGAAGGTCTTCCAGTTCGGTTTTGACCTTGCGGACACCGGCTTTGGCAATGACTATCTGGTGCACAATTACGGCGAAAACTGCGTGGTTTACACCGGTACCCACGACAACGAAACCATCGTGGGCTGGTTCAGCGGCTTGAATGACGAAATGCGGGAGCTGGTTCGCAATTATCTTTGCGATCACGCTACCGAGGATCAGGAACTCTACAAGAGCTTCCTTGCCGCAGTCATGCGTTCCTCCGCCAAGATGTGCATTATCCCCATTCAGGATCATCTGGGCCTGGACAACCGGAGCCGTCTGAATGTTCCCGGCACCGATGTAGGCAACTGGACTTGGCGGCTCAAGGGCAACCAGCTTACTGCGAAGCTCCAGAAGGAAATTCTGAATACCACTCGCCGCTTCGGCCGCTTTAACTGGGCAAACGAAGTAAAAGAAAACGCATAATCTCATTTCGCCTCCCTTATGAAAAGGGAGGCGAGTTTTTATCCCAGCAGATATTCCTGCACCTTGGGGATATCCATTTCTGCGAGGCAGAAATCCGCATTAGGCATAGGCTCGTCCGGAGAGATATCCGAATGGATGTACACGGTGGCAAGTCCAAGGGCTTTTGCGCCGAAAATATCGCATTTCCCGTCATTTCCCACCATGACAGCGGTTTGGGGATCGATTTTCTGCTCCTCCAGCAAAATACGATAGAATCGGGAATCCGGCTTTTTCACCCCGTAATCCGAGGATAGATAGATCCCGTCGAAGGCATCAGTAATACCCAAGGTATCCATCTCAAAAGCCGTGAACATTCGCTGGGCATTGGACAGGAGCCATACCTTCTTCCCTGCCTTGCGGAGCGAAGCAAGCATCTCCGGCACGCCGTCATACAGCTTGATAAAGATTAGGGAAAGCTGACGGAATCGCCGACCGGCCGTCAAGATCAGATCATCGTCGGCTTTTATTCCCTTAGCGGCAAAAAGCTGACGGAATACCGGCTCCAGCTTTATTTCCGGGTGCGCTTCATGGTCATCGCCCTTTCCAGCTCCCATAGCCTGTTCCTCCTGCTCTACCAGAGAAAAATAGGCATCCCGCAGTTCCTCAGGGGTGTATTTCGCTCCCCAGCCGATAAAATCCGCAGCCAGGCCCTGCCAGAGGGCAGGGTCCTTTTCCTCCGTATGGATATCAACCAGGGTTCCGTAAAGGTCAAAAATGCAGTTTTCAAACATATTCCTTCACCTCAGATACATTCTTGCTTCGTAGGGGCGCAGGGTCTCCGTCAAATCCGGGTAGTTTTGCAGAATGCAGTCTGCAAATCCGTCGGGGATGGCAAAGGGCACTTCCTCCCCGGTGAAATTGCATACCACCAGAAGGGCTTCCTCGTCAGTTTCCCGAAGATAGGCAAATACCTTCTCATTCTCCGCATCCACAAGCGTAAAGCTGCCGTCCCGGAATACCCGGTGATTTTTCCGCAAAGAAATGAGCTTTTGATAATAATAGAAAATAGAATTCTGGTCATTTAAGGCTTTCTCGGCATTGATTTCCTTATAGTTCGGGTTCACACGAAACCAAGGGCTGCCCGTGGTAAATCCGGCATTTTCTTTGTCATTCCATTGCATACATGTGCGGGCATTATCCCGACTCCGGGCATAGATGGAATTTCGGATCTCTTCCTCCGGAAATCCTGCAGCCTTGCGCTCGGCATAGAGGTTCCGGGTCTCAATATCCTCATACTCTTCCATGGGTAGCCGGATATTCGTCATGCCGATTTCCTCGCCTTGATAGATATAGGGCGTTCCCTGCATTCCGTGCAGGAAGGTGCCCAGCATTTTGGCGGATTCCACCCGGTAAACGCCGTCATTTCCCCATCGAGAAACGATCCGGGGCAGGTCATGGTTATTCATAAAAAGGCTGTTCCAGCCGGTGCCGTTTAAGCCTTGCTGCCAGCCTTCCATACAATGCTTCAGATCCGGCAGGTACAGGGGTTTTAAGTCCCATTTTTCGCCCCCGGGCTGCTGGTCAAGACCGATATGCTGGAACTGGAACACCATAGAAAGCTCACTACCGTCCGGTGCACTGTAAAGCTTTGCCCGCTCCACATCGGCACCCCAGGCCTCTCCTACGGTCACAAGGCCTTCTTCGCAGAAGGCTTCCCGGGAAAGCTCCCGTAAAAATTCATGGATCCGCGGGCCGTTGGCTGTGATTTTTTCCATAGGAACCTTGGCGATCTGGTCGATCACATCCAGCCGGAAGCCCTCGATTCCCTTTTCCACCCAAAAGCGAATCATAGAATAAAGTTCCTGACGCAGCGCAGGATTTTCCCAGTTGAGATCCGGCTGCTGCACCGCGAACTGATGGAAATAGTACTGACCTAATTCCGGTACATAAGTCCAGGCAGAACCGCCGAAGCAGGCACGCATATCGTTAGGAGGAGTCACACCGTCCCCATCAACCCATACATAATAATCGTGGTATGGGTTATTTCTGCTCTTTTTTGCCTCCCGGAACCAGAAATGCTCCTCGGAGGTATGGTTCAGCACCAGATCCAAGATGATAGAGATTCCCCGTTTTTTTGCTTCCCGGATTAGAATTTCCATATCCTCCATAGTTCCGAACATAGGAGAAATACTCCGATAATCGGAAATATCATAGCCGTTGTCTGCCTGGGGAGACTGACAAACGGGAGACAGCCAAATACCGTCGATACCTAATTTTTCCAGATAATCCAGCCGGGAAAGGATACCGGGGAGATCTCCGATACCGTCACCATCCGAATCCTGAAAGCTCTTGGGATATATTTGATAAAATACAGCAGATTTCCACCAGCCGCTTTTGGATTTATCCAGCATTCTCATTTTCCTTATCTCCGTTTTCAATCTTCTCCAATCGTTCGTATACTGTCAGCATTTCTCCCACGCTCCACGCCTGGGCAAAGCAGCCGCGGGAAGATGTGGGATTTTCGCCGTCATATATTTCCGGCAGTTGTCCGATGCACCCTTCCCGGAGCATAGGCTCCAAAGCCGCTAGTCCTTTCTTAACCTCTGCAACCGCCTCACTGCTATCATGATTGACCTTCAGATAAGCGCGGTAATACGCACCCAGAGGGAACACCCAAACCGTTCCTTGATGGTAAGCAAGATCACGTTTTTTCTGCGTGCCGCCATAGGAAGGATGAAACTCTGCATCTTTGGGAGAAAGCGTTCTCAGCCCGCAGGGCGTATACAATTCCCGGTATACAGTTTCCACCACGCTTTTCTCCTGCGCAGGAGTAAGCATAGTAAAGGGCATGGTCACCGCCCAGATCTGATTGCACCGAATCTGATCATCGGCAGATGTACCGGAAAGCACATCCCGAAGGAAACCATCCGGGTGCCAGAATTTTTCACGGAAGCTCTTTTGGACTTTTGCTGACAAAGCGGCATATTCCACTCCGTTTTCTTCCAAAATCGCCGAGAAATTCTCCATAATACGCAATGCGCTGTACCAATAGGCGTTGATTTCCACCGGCTTTCCATGTCTGGGTGTAGGCAAAATCCCTTCCACACAGACATCCATCCAGGTCACCTGATCCAGCCCCTGACCGGCAAAGATCAAACCATCGGAATCCATTCCGATGCCATGGTGGGTGCCTGCCCGATAGGCTGCGATGATTCGCTTCATTGTGGGGAAAGCCTGCCGGATAAATTCCAGATCTCCGGTCTTTTCATGGTACTGCCAAAGGGTATTGATGAGGAGCAGAGCCGCATCCACGGTGTTATATCTGGGCTCTTCCGTTCCTTCCGGGAAGAGGTTGGGCACCAGGCCGTCCTTCTCATATTGCAGGAAGGTAGAAAGAATGCTTTTGGCGGTGTCATAGTCCTTGGTTGCCAAGGTGCAGCCGGGAAGGGCGATCATGGTATCCCTGCCCCAATCTCCGAAAAAAGGAAACCCTGCAACAATGGTCTTCCCTCCGGTGGATGCCCGATGGGAAATAAAGTCCGCTGCAGCTTGGGCAAGGGTATTGGCAATTTGGGAACGGAAAGGTGCTTTTATGTTCCGTTCCCAATGATCGGTAAAAATACCGTTATCCGAAAACTGCAAGGTCAGGCACCGGGTTTCGCCCGGGGCAACGGCGATTTTCGTTTCCGACACCGCAAAGCACATTCCGCTCCTTCTGCGTCCGTCCACGGCATCATCCCGGTAGTAAAGTCTCTGCCAAATTGGGGGAATCTCTCTGGAGATTCCATTGGTTTTTAGGTAAACCGCGTATTTTCCGCAGGTGATTTTCCCATTTTGCACGGTAACACCTACTTTTCGCTGTCGGGAATCCCCTTTGGGACACAACAGGTAGAAGGGAGTCACTGTCAAAGCTGTTGTTTTTCCCGAGTGGTTTTCCACGCGATAGGATAGCTTCGTTTCATTGACCGAAGAACCCATTTCCAGCTTCCGCTCTACAAGAACGCCCCCTACCTCGTAGCGCCAGAACGGAGTCTGCTCAAAAGAAAAGGCAGAAAGATATCGCCAGCCATCCTCCGGGGTCTCTTTTCCTGAAAATGCCTGTGTAGACAAAAAATAATCCGCATCTCCTATCCGAAGCACCTCTTTAGCCCGGTGGACTAAGGCAATGCGCTCGCAGGGAGCCGTTTTCGCTGCGATAAGCAAGCCGCAATCTCCTCTGGTCAAAGAGAAGGCGGCGGTGGCAGAAGCGTAGCCGCCCAAACCGTTGGTTAAAAGGAAGCAATTTTCCTGTGCCCGGTTTGCGGTGCGAAAATCCTGCTTACCATATACAAAATTCATAGTATCACCTTCAAAAATCCGACAAAGGCTCCCTTTTCGTGGGAGCCTTGTGGGGTATTCACTTTTTCCCAAGCAGTATCGCGGTTTTGGCAGGAAGGGGAAGCACATCGAATCGGGTCTGCGATTTCTGCCACAGGAAGGAATCTTCCCCGTCAAAAAGAACCTGCCAAACGCCTGCCGGGAGTTTCAGTTCCTGTGCCCGGTCGCCTACATTCACAAGAAGCAGCAGCTCCTGCCATTTTCCTTCACTGATCATTTCCACCGCTGCTGTCTTTTCCCTGGGTTCGTACACAGAGCGGATATGCCCCGCTGCGCCCAGGGACTTATCGCAAAGGGCTGGAATCTGCTTTCTGAGCGCAATGAGTCCCCGGTAATAGTTTACCAGATCCGCATTTTGCCACGCCCGGTGCCAATCCAGCTGATTGATGGAAAGGGACGCATTGTAGGTATTCTTTACGCCGTATTTGGTTCTGCCGAACTCCTCGCCGGAGAGGAAAAACAGGCTGCCTTGGCAGCAGAAGAGGATGGCAGCAGCCAACCGGTTGGCCTGCAAAACTACGGCATCCATGGTTGTATAATCCTGATTCCCCCGGATGGAATCCACCAGCCGATCCCATAGAGTCCAATCATCGTGAGAGGACAGGTAGCAAACGGTTTGCTCCGTGGTGTTTACTTGAAAATCTCCGGGGGTTCCTGCCCAGCCACGAATACAGTTTGCCAGCGTTCCGCAGGAGAATGTTCCCCCATTGACAACCCCCCGGGCATCTGCGGAAAAGAGATTACCCTTGACAGCATCACGGGTTGCATCACAGAAAGCCCCCACCCCGGTGGAAAGATCTCGAAGATGTGCTTTGTCCGCAAGGCGAACTCCCTCAGGAACAGCTGTATTCCCTGCCCTCCAAGGCTCGCCAAAGATCAGCTTCTCGCCCTTGCCGAATTTGGCATCCAGGGCAGAACGGATGCGGTTCATGAGCTCCACAGGCAGCAACCCCATAAGGTCAAAGCGGAAACCGTCCATATGGTATTCCTCTGCCCAATAAAGCACAGAATCTAAAATATACCGGGCACACATACTGCGGTGGCTGGCGGTATCGTTGCCGCAGCCAGAGCCATTGGACAGCCTGCCATTGGCGTATTTCCGGTAATAATAGCCGGGTACCGTGCGCTCCAGGCAGGAATCTGCGGAGTAAGTATGGTTATAGACCACATCCATGATGACCCGGAAACCGTTTTCATGGAGGGTCTGAATGGTCTTTTTCAGTTCCCGGATGCGCACCGCGCCATCATAGGGATTTGTGGCATAGGAGCCCTCCGGGACATTGTAATTCACGGGATCATAACCCCAGTTAAACTGGGCATCGCTGCCGCCCTCATCCACGGAGCCAAAATCATAAATAGGCATCAACTCTACATGGGTCACGCCTAAGGTTTTTAGGTAGTCCATACCCGTGGCGTGAATCCCATCGCCGTTGAGGGTAGTCCCAGCAGCGCAAAGCCCCAGGTATTTCCCTCTCAAACCGGCTTCCACCCCAGAGGCCGGGTCATAGGAAAAATCCTTTACATGGACTTCATAAATGATACTTTCAGCCTGTTTTGCCGGGGCGCAATCCGAAGAAAAGCCTTCGGGATCTGTTGCCTTTAAGTCCACAACCATGCTGCGGCGGCCGTTAAGACCGGCAGCTTTGGCATAGGGATCCGCTGTAATGACGGTGCGTCCCCGGACGGTCACGGCATAGGTATAGTACATCCCGGAAAGGTTTCCCGGCAAGGTCAGGCTCCACACGCCCCTTTTCCCTTCCGTCATGGCATAAGCGCTGGGCGCTTCCTTCTCATGACCGGTATGGTAAAGCTGCAATATGACATTCTTTGCCGTGGGAGCCCAAAGGGAGAACAGGGTTTCATTCTCTCCGGGAAAGCTGCCCAGGGGCGCATCGGTATAAAATTTTCGGGCAAATTCCACAGAATCAAAACGGTGTTCTTTCATCGTGTTCATACGAGATACCTTTCGGGAGGCAAAATAAAGGATTTGCGAATTTAACTAATCAGAACATCATCCAACCAAGGAGAGTAACCATCAGCAGCAGGAATGGATACAGAGCATAACGCACGGGGCGGAGGGAAAAGCCCTCCTCTCCCTTATACATTCCCACGATGAGAAAGCCGAAGGGAGAAAACATAAAGAGCGGATTGCCCACACAGCAGCAAATGGCAACCGCAGCAGCCAGAAAATAACGCAGAGCCGGGCGATTCCATAGGATCCACAGGGTAGTAACAATCAGAAGCATGGGTACGCCGTAATCCACCCGCAGCATTAGTGACCACAGGATGGCGGCACAGAAGATAAACACCTTGATAAGGACATTTTTGGCAGAGAGTCCGGAATATGTGCGGTAAAAATACAGCATCACCAGAGCCAGCACCAAAGAAAAGACCGGGTTTCTGGTTTTCCCCCACACAGTAGCCGTTAAGGCAAGGTGATATGGGATCTCGCTGACCGCTGCAACGCCCAGCAGCCGCAGGAAGTAATTCTTTACGCTTTTGGTCTTTGTGAAGCCATCGGTAAGCAGCACAGCAAAGATGGGTACCGCACAGGAGCTCACCGCTTCCAGTGCCAGTGAAGCTGCCGCGGCAGACATACCACCGGACATATCCAGCACTCGGAGAAGATCTTCCCCGGTACCGGTAGCCACGCCCAAAACCCGGTTTTGCAGGATGCCGCGGCTGAGCACCCCAAGGATGGACAAAATCACACCCCAAAGGCGTAGGGTTTTCCGGGTAATGCCGACAGATTCTGTTCTATGATTGCTTAGCCGTTCCGCCATAGTATGCTCCATTTCTAACCAATCTTTGTCTGGTTTCTCATTTAGGCCCCCCTTACAAAAGAGAGGCTTTGTGGACATTTATTTTTTCAGCACCGCCACACCGAAGGCTGGCAGAGTAAGGGTTGTTCCTTCCATGGTAATTTCCTCGTCCCCCACGGACAAAGTCGCAGCAAGAGAGAAATC
>JAZQQD010000121.1:0-18978 GCA_045628895.1 Faecousia sp. | reverse complement strand
GCTGTCGCCGCTTACATCGTTCCCATTCTGGTCATGGTCGTTCTGGGCTACATCGCCACCACCGCCGTTCTGTTCTTCCTGTCCAAGAGATATCTGAAGGGCTGCTGGTTCGAGCAGATGATCGGCACCTTTGGCATGGCTACCGGCGTTTTCATCACCGGCGTCCTGCTGCTGAGAGTTGCTGACCCCGATACCGAGACTCCTGCTCTGAGCAGCTATTCCCTGAGCTATACCATTGTCAGCTGCATCTATTTTGCGCTGCTGAATACCATGCTGGTTCTGCCCATCACCAACGGTGCCCTGTTTGCATCTCTGGTGGCCTTCGGCCTGACTGCTGTTTCCATTGTCTTCACCGCAGTTTCCAGCCGTGTGCTCTTCGGTGCCGATTTCAAGGGTAACAAGTAATGAAGGATTATTCGAAACTGCTCTGCGATCTGTCTGACCGCATCTGGGATTTTGCGGAGCTCCGATTCCGGGAATATAAAAGCGTTGCTGCCATCACTGACCTCATGCAGGCAGAAGGCTTCGATGTAAAGATCGGTCTTGCGGATATGGACACCGCCTTTACCGCCTCCTATGGCAGCGGCCATCCCGTTATCGGTGTCCTTGCGGAGTATGATGCCCTCAGCGGTCTTTCCCAGCAGGCCGGGGTTACCGAACCTGCTCCCATCCCCGGCAGTAATAACGGCCATGGCTGCGGCCACCATCTTCTGGGTACCGCTGCTGTCGGCTGCGCCCTGAAGGTGCGGGATTATCTGAAAGAATCCGGAAAAAGCGGAACCATCGTCCTCATCGGCACGCCCGCCGAGGAAGGCGGCAGCGGTAAGGCTTACATGGCCCGTGCCGGCATCTTCGATCCTCTGGATCTTGCCCTTGCCTGGCATCCCGCCAGCGGCAACTCCGTGATGACCGGCAGCATGATGGCAAATTGCCAGGTGTACTTCCGGTTCAAAGGCATCTCTGCCCATGCAGCGGCATCTCCCCATCTGGGCCGCAGTGCCCTGGATGCCGTAGAGCTCATGGATGTGGGTGTCAACTATATGCGGGAGCATATCGAGCCTACCGACCGCATCCACTATGCCATCACCGATTCCGGCGGAATTTCTCCCAATGTGGTGCAGAACCACGCGGAGGTCATCTATCTGATCCGCTCCACGGACAATGTGAAAACGAAGGCCCTTTATGACCGGGTTTGCGATATCGCCAGAGGCGCAGCCCTCATGACCCAGACCAAGGTGGAGATCGTGTTCGACAAGGCCTGCAGCAATATCCTCAGCAACAGCGTTGTGGAGGATTTGCTCCATGAGAGCATGGTCGCCGTGCCTTTGCCCACCTACACGAATGAAGAGATCGCCCTGGCCGAGGCCTTTAAGGCAGGCCTGCAGGATTCCGACCGTGCGGCAGACCTCTCTGTAGGATTCATGGAAAACCGTCAGAAGAAGCGGATGGTGCAGAAATTCCGCGAAATGCCTATGGCCAATTTCGTTGCCGATCACAAGCATCTGGATGTGTATGTTGCCGGCAGCAGCGATGTGGGCGACTGCAGCTTCTGTACGCCTACAGCCCAGTTCCTGGCAGCCTGTGCCGCTCCCGGAACTCCTGCCCACAGCTGGCAGATGGTTGCCCAGGGTAAGACCGGCCTTGCTCACAAGGGTATGCTCTATGCTGCCGACGTGCTGGCAGAGGCAGCGAAGCGGGTCGTTGACGATCCCGACAGCGCGGAAAATGCCCGGAAGGAATTTGTGGAATCCACCGAGGGCATGCCCTATGCCTGCCCGATTCCCCCTGAGATCAAACCCAATATGAATTCGAAAAAGGCATAATGAACTGCCCTGACCCTTTGGTCAGGGCAGTTTTTCTGCTTTTGGAAACGAGGATATTGACATGGAAACAGAAAAGAGATATAATAACTATGCCGTTAAGGCAAATCCAAAAGAAAGCGAGGACGAAATATATGATTCTGAAGAACAGGGACATTGTCAAAACAGAATATTGTATGGAGACCTCGGTTGCTTTTTTCTAAGATTTTTCTTTGAATTATTCTAAAAACCGTGGCGTTTTGCTGCGGTTTTTTCTTTTTGTGTCTCCATGCGATATTCTTTCGGGAAAAAATATTTGAAACGGAGAGATATCAAAATGGATAATCAGAAAATCGGTCGTATCAGTGAAATTCAAAAAAATATTTTTTATGTCAGATGGGACGGGCAGGAAACAATCGCCAAGCTGAAAGGCTCCTTTCGGAATGACGATGAAATGCCGGTGGTTGGCGACTATGTAAACTTTCTTTATAATCCCATCGGGGACTGCCTGATCACCTCCATCTGCCAGCGGAAAAACATCATGAAGCGTGCGGATCAGTCCGGCCATGCCATGGGTTATGTAAAGACCATGGTGGAACAGCCTATGATCGCAAACTTCGACTATGTGTTTATCGTTACCTCCCTCAACGAGGATTACAGCTATAACAGAATTGCCAGATATGTCAGCTACGCCCTCCAGGCCGATGCTGTTCCTGTGGTGATCCTCACGAAGGAAGACCTCTGCGGTGACCCGGAGAAATATATTGCGGAGGTGGCGGGCATTTCGGAGAAGGTCAAGGTTCATGCGGTGAGCGCTCTGTGGGGCATCGGCATGGATGCGCTGAATTCCTATTTTGAACCCGGAAAGACCATCGTGCTGCTGGGATCCTCCGGCGCAGGCAAGTCGACCCTTATCAATGCCATCGTGGGCAAAGAGGTCATGAAGACTGCCGAAATCAGAGAGGCGGATGCCAAGGGCAGACATACGACAACCTACCGCCGCCTCATCGAGCTGGATAACGGTGTTACCCTGATCGACACTCCGGGTATGCGGGAGCTCGGCATGATGCATGCCTCTGAGGGTATCGATGACATGTTCTCGGATATCAAGGAGCTGGAAACCCAGTGCAGATTCCGGGACTGCAAGCATAATACGGAGCCCGGATGTGCTGTGAAGAGAGCCATTGCTGAGGGTACCCTGTCCGAAGAGCGGTATGCGCTGTATCTCGGCCTGTCCCATGAGAACAGGCATAACGGTGAGCTGAAAAAGCAGATCGCCCTCCGAAAAAAACAAATGCGGAAGTAATCACAAAAAAAGACCAGCCTTAGGCTGGTCTTTTTGCTTTTGATAATCAGTTGCGGCCATAGAATTCATCCAAGGCGGCCACGGCACGAATATATATTCTGACAGCATTCATGGCATCTTCGATGTTCATGGCTTCGTCAGGCCCATGGAGCATACCGTGACCGGCAGGGAGGAAGGGGACGGCATCCGTTTCCTTCGGGCCGAAGGCAACCGCATTTTTCAGTCTTCCGGCGTAGGTTCCGCCGCCGACGCGGGGAGGATCGTTTTTGCCTCTCACTTCATTACAGCATTGATTCACTAGCAGCACCCGGGGATCTGCGGGGTCAACACAGCTGCCGCGATTACAGCTTGTGATAGAAAGCTGATATTCCTGCGCTTCTGCAAATGCCTTCAGCGTTTCTGCCTGCGTTTTCGGATCGCAGGAACCGGGTACCCGGGCAACGTAGCTCATGGTGAGGGCGTTTCCCTCACAGGCAATTTTCATGCAGCTGCAGGAAAGAGTGCCGTAGAAGGGATGGGAATACCCAATGCCCAAAGCATCGCCAACCTTTCCACAGGCGATCGCCTTCAGTTCCTTGATTTTTGCTGCATCGCCATCGGGCAGAAGGCCACAGCCAGACAAAAATTCCAAAAGCACCTCAATGGCGTTTATGCCGTCGGTTGCACCGAAACCGGAAGGGGATCTGCCTTCCGTTTCCATGAAAAGTCCGTTTTCCGCTTCTGCGCAGGTAATGTGTTCGCTAGAGGCGACTTTTTCAGCCATTTCTGCCTGATTGCTGCCGGTGTAAAGGATGCCGGCCTTCAAAGGTACACGGGAATTTTTGGTTTCCCCATAAAGACCGTTTAGTTCGTCAAATGCAAATTCTTTTGCCAGACTGAAGCGCAGGCTGCCGGGTTCGCTGACGGAAACCGGGAACAGAAAGTCCGGCACCATGGAAAATTCCGGTTGTTCCTGCTCACTTTTATACCGCTCCAGATCGGACATTCCTTTTTCCTCGCAGCAGCCGAGATATAACTGGAATTCTATGTTTTTTCCGATGTCCAACTCTTGCATGGCTTTGCCAACGTGCAGTCCGATGACCGCAGCCAGCTTATCGTCGTTGACACCGCGTCCGATGACATAGCCGCCTTCGGTGGTCATTTCAAAAGGCGGGTAGATCCAGCGGTCGTCTGTTTCCACAACATCAAGATGGGAGAACAGACCAATGGTGTGAGGGCCGTTTCCGGCTTTTGCCAGCCCGTACCAATAGCCGTGGTTCTCGGTTCTCATCCCTTTTTCGTCTGCCATAACCAGTGCCTGATCCAGTACCTTTGCCACGTTTTCTCCGAAAGGATAGGGATCCGGACTGCCGGGAACGGCAACGCTGGGAATGCGGACAAGGGCAGCAAGGTCATCCAGAATTTCCTGCCGGTGTGCCGCAACATAGTCATCAATCTTTTTGTTTCGCAATTCTGTCATATATCCTCCGCGTTTTGCCGATGCTGCTTTACTTTTCCTCGGGCTTGGGTCTCGGAATGGGTTTTGCGTTTGCGTGGTAGCTGAAAAAGTGTCCCTTCAGGCTGTCCCATACTGCGTTGCAGCCGTCCAGCGTCTCCTTGTCCAGAGGCTTGGTCTCCTGCACCAGACCTAGGTTTTGAACCACGTGAGAATACTTGCTTGCGCCGATGATCACACTGTCCACGCACGGCTGATTCAGCAGCCACTGAAGCGACAGCTCCAGCAGGCTCATATCCGCTTTTTTTGCAATCTCCGTAAGTGTGTCCACGGCACTTAAGTTGCGGTCTGTGAAATAGCGCAGGGCATAGCCGTAGTTGATTGCAAAACGAGAGTTTTCTTCCGGTTTGCCGTTGATGTGTTTTCCGGTGAGCAGACCTGCGGCAATGGGATTGAAAACGGTCAGGCCCATATTGTATGCCTTCAGGAACGGCACCATTTCATCTTCGATACCTCTGGTGATCAGATTGTAAACACTTTCGGTAACGACGGGAGCGATAGCATGCATTTCCTTTGCCTTGTGGATGAAAGAGCAGCATTCCCAGGCGCTGTAATTGCTCAGACCGTAGTAGCGGATCTTTCCGCTGCGCACCAGATTGGTCATGGTTTCAATGACCTCTTCCATGGGGGTGGAGGGATCGGGATGATGGAGATAATACAGGTCGATGTAGTCGGTGCGCAGTGCCCGCAGGCTGATCTCAACGCCGCTCATGATGTGTTTGCGGCCCTGGCCTCTCTGATTGGGAAGCGGGCCTCTGGGATTCGTCACTTTGGTGGCGATGACGGCATTTTCTCTTTTGCCTTCCAGAGCTTTGCCCAGAATTTCTTCGCTTCTGCCGCCCGTATAGGTGTCTGCGGTATCAAAAAAGTTCACGCCCTGGTCCAGCGCATAATCGACGATTCTGCAGGCATCTTCTTCAGAGGTCTGTTCGCCGAAGGTCATGGTTCCTAAGCATGCCCTTGATACGTTCAGACCGGTTCCTCTGATATTTTTATACTCCATAGTCAGTCCTCCTTGCTGGTTTCTATTGGCGTATCGCATACGCTTATTGCCTCTGAGCCCAGTCTATCATAAAACTCTGCCAAACACAACTGAAAATAGAGTTTCCGGCACATGTCTGCCCTGTATCGGGGGAAATGCGAAATTGCCTCCAAGCGTGTGAGAATAAATCTAAAACTATTCCATTTTAGAGAAAAATAGAGTAAAATAAATAAAAATGCGCTGCCTTTCGCGGCACATACAGTTTTATAAAAGAGGAGAGCTGACAGAATGAAAACCTGGGATCTTACCCCCTTATATCCCTCGCTGGAGGATGAAAAATTCGTAAATGACGTTGCAACCCTGCGTGAGATGGCTGCTCAGTATGGCGCCTTCGTAGAGGAAATGACTGGTGATCATGAAAACGAATGTGCGAAGCTGGAAAAATACATCAAATTGAAGCAGGAAATGACGCTGCTTGCCCGGACCTTAAGCGGTTATTGTCATCTGCGTACCAGCGCAAACACCAATGACTCCGAAGCGGACAAGATGTCCGAAGTCCTGCAGACCATTCTGAACGGCTGCGTTGCAGCCAATACCAAGGCAACCGCATGGATCGCAGAGTGTGATCTTGATGCTGCCTGCAGCGGTTCTGAGCTTCTGAAGGAGCATGAATTCATCCTGAAGGAAGCCAAGAAGGTGATGGAGCATCAGCTTTCCGAGAGAGAGGAAATGATCATTGCCAGCATGCGCCAGACCGGTTCCGATGCATGGGCACGGCTGAAAAACCAGCTGATCGGTTCCCATACCGTCGAAATGGTCGTTGACGGCGAGAAAAAGGAACTGCCTCTGACCGTTGTTCTGAACAAGGCCTACAGCCCCAACAGGGAAATTAGAAAAGCTGCCTATGAAGCGGAGATCGCTTCCTATAAAAAGGTGGAAAACAATATCGCTGCTTGCCTCAGCGGCATCAAGGGTGAAGTGCTTACCACCTCCAAATTGCACGGCTACAATTCTCCTCTGGAGATGACTCTCATCGAGTCCAGAATGGATGCCGAAACGTTGGATGCCATGCTGACCGCTATCCGTGAATATTTGCCTGTTTTCCGGAAATACATGAGAACAAAAGCGGAGGCTCTGGGCTATACCAACGGTCTGCCTTTCTATGAGATCTACGCTCCCGTAAGCAGCGCAGCCAAGGAATATACTTATGAGGATGCCTGCGCATTCATCAAGCACCACTTTAAGAACTTTGACGCTGACCTGTACAACATGGCATGCCGTGCCATTGATGAAAACTGGATCGATGTGGAGAGCCGTCCCGGCAAGGTCGGCGGCGCATTCTGCTCTCCCGTTCCTGCTCTGAAGCAGTCCAGAGTCCTTCTGAACTTCTCCAATTCCTTCAAGTCCGTTGTCACAATGGCCCATGAGCTTGGCCATGCCTTCCATAATGAATGTGCGAAAGATGAGTCTGTTTTGAATCTGGGTTCTCCTATGCAGCTTGCCGAGACAGCTTCTACCTTCAATGAAACCATGGTCAAGAAGGCGGCAATCGCTTCCATGCCTAAGGAGGAAGCCCTGGCTGTTCTGGAATCCGAGGTTTGCGGCTGCAACCAGGTCATTGTGGATATCTACTCCCGTTATCTGTTTGAGACCGCCCTCTTCGAAGCCAGAAAGAACGGCGCGGTCAGCGCAAAAGAGCTGTGCAGAATGATGGAAGATGCCCAGATCGAAAGCTATGGCGAGGGCCTGGATCCCGAGTATCGTCATCCCTATATGTGGACATGGAAACCCCATTATTACTACGCAGGCCGTAACTTCTACAACTTCCCCTATGCCTTCGGTCAGTTGTTTGCAAAGGGTCTGTATGCAAAATACGTGGAGCAGGGTGAATCCTTTGTCCCGGTCTATAAGAAGCTGCTGTCCACCACCGGCAAAATGTCCATCTATGACTGCTGCATGTCTGTCGGTATCGATGTTCATGATGTGGGCTTCTGGAGATCTTCTCTCGAAATGTGCAAAGAGGATGTGGAACTGTTCTGCAGCCTGGTAAAAGCATAATCTGATTACAAAAAAGGAGACCGCCCATTGGGTGGTCTCCTTTTTGCTTCTGAATGGAAAGAGAAAACGTTATTTGCGATGTGCATCCGATGAAATGAAGCAATCAAATAGTATGTCAATAAATTCGATAGTGTTGAATTTTATAGCCAGATAAATGATTTGCCGCTTTGAAACAGACATTTATGAAAAAATGTGACTGAAGGGTGAGTGCAAAAAATATATAATCAAACGGCAAAACAGTTGTGACGGAAATCACGAAAAAGCATATAAAACCAAGGATTTTTGGTTATTATTCCGCATTGAAAATGAACGCAATTCCATATATAATTATTCTTGCACGAAAGTGACACTATTTCCTATAAAAGGAGAAAACCAAAATGAAGAACATGATGAAGCTGGTTTCTCTGGTACTGATCGCAGTGATGCTCCTGAGCGCCTGCGGCAAGGCTGAGACTCCTGCTACTACCGCTGCTGCAGAGACCACTGCTCCTGCCGCAGAGACCACCGCTCCCGCCGAAGAGCCCGCTACCGAGACTGCTAAGGCTCACTTCGACAAGCTGACTCTGGAGTTCGTTCCTTCCAAGGACGCTGATGTCATCATTGCCGGCACTGCAAACCTGCCTGAGCTGGTTAAGGCTGAAATGGCTAACCTGGGCTACGAAATCGACGAGGTCGATATCACTGTCGGTACCAGCTATGACGCTACCGGCGAGGCTATGAGCGCAGGCACCATCGACATCGGCTGGCTGCCCGGCGGCACTTACGCTCTGTACTCCGATGATACCGAGGTTATCCTGACTGCTACCCGTAAAGGTCTGAGCAATGACTCCACCGATGCTGCTACCTGGAACGGCGAGGCCAATGCTACCCAGAAGAACGGTCCTCAGGTTACCTACTATCGTTCTCTGATCTACGCTACTCCCTCTGAGTACGGCAAGACCCTGGCTGCTAAGGTTAACGCCGGCGAGCAGCTGACCTGGGATGATCTGGACAAGGCTTCTTGGGCTGTTCTGAAGACCTCTTCCTCCGCTGGTTACATCTACCCCACCATGTGGCTGATGAACAACTTCGAGGGCAAGAAGATCTCCGACCTGTCCAATGTTGTTACCCTGGATTCCTACGGTACCTCCTTCTCTTACGCTGCTGCTGAGTCTGTCGACGTGATTGTCTGCTATGCTGATGGCCGTAACGACTACGAAGCTTCCTGGATGCTGCCTACCACTGAGCAGGATGCAACCGGCAAGCAGGGTATGGGCCGTGCAGATTCCATCTGGAATGAAGTGAATGTAATCGGTGTTACCGAGGGCATCTACAACGATACCGTGGCTATCTCCAAGGAGTCTCCCTTCTACTCTCACGAGCTGAAGGCTGCTCTGCAGGATTGCTTCATCAACATCATTTCCACCGAGGAAGGCAAGGCCATCTTTGATGTTTACAGCCATGCCGGTTATGCAAAGGCTGTTGATGCTGACTACGACGGCGCTCGTGCTGCTCTGGAGGCTGTAAAGTAATTCGGAAATCCGAATTTCTTTATAATTAGCGATTGCAAAAGAAAACCCGCTGTTATATAATAACAGCGGGTTTTTTGTTGAAATTTGGAAAAAACAGAAAAGACAGAAAGGGACATTTCCATATGATTGAATTTAAGAATGTATTCAAAACTTATCCCAACGGTTTTACAGCATTGAAAAATGTGAATCTCCAGATTGAGCAGGGAGAGTTCGTGGCCATCATCGGCTTGTCCGGTGCAGGTAAGTCTACGATCCTTCGCTGTATCAACCGGATGCATGATGCTACGCAGGGTCAGGTCATCGTGGATGACGTGGATGTTGCTACCCTGAAAGGAGCAGAACTGCGGAAATTCCGCCGGAAGGTTGGTATGATCTTCCAGAGCTTCAACCTGGTTTCCCGCAGCACAGTACTGAAGAATGTGTTGACCGCAGATGTCCCTGATATGCCTTTTTGGCGCGTACTGCTGGGTGTGTTCACCAAGGAGCAGAAAATGCGTGCGTTGGAGAGCCTTGATAAAGTCGGTATTCTGTCTAAAGCCTATACCCGCTGTGACCAGCTGTCCGGCGGTCAGCAGCAGCGTGTTGCGCTGGCTCGTACACTGAACCAGAACCCCAGCATCATTCTGGCTGACGAGCCCGTTGCTTCCCTGGATCCCATTACCGCTAAGCAGGTTATGGCTGACTTTGTTCGCATCAATAAAGAGTACAACATTTCTATTTTGCTGAACATCCACCATGTGGATCTGGCTCTCAAATATTGTGACCGTGTCCTCGGCGTCAGAGCAGGCGAGATTGTTTTTGACGGTCCTGCCAATACCATTACCCAGGAGCAGCTGGACTATGTGTATAACGGAACTGCCGTTCCTACCATGGACAAGGAATAAGGAGGGCGGCACATGAGCGAACAGTATACGCCCCCCAAAGCAAAGGTGGCACTGTTTGACCGGATTTTTAAGCCCCAGGTCATTACTTTGCCAAACGGAAACAGCACAATTCGCCCCCGCAGCCGTATGCCCCTCATTCTGTTGGTTCTGGCAGTCGTTCTCGTCTGGTCCCTCAAAATGACTGGATTTGAACTCTCTGTGGTTATCAGCCGATTCAAAAAGCTGATGGACATTATGAAGCAGCTGTTCCAGCCCACCTGGAGCTTCTTCCCCAAGGTCGTTGGCCCTCTGGTGGATACGGTGAAGATGTCCATTCTGGGCACGGTTATCGGCTGCGTGCTGGCTCTGCCCGTGGCAGTGCTGGCTTCCAGCAATATCAACCATCAGAAGGCCGTTGTCAGTGCTCTGCGCGTACTGCTTGGCCTGATTCGTACCGTTCCTACCCTGGTGATTGCTCTGGTCTGTGCATTGATCTTCGGACTCGGTACCTTTGCAGGTACGGTTTCTATTGCAGCTTTTACCTTCGGCATCGTAGCAAAGATGCTCTATGAGAGTATCGAAACCATTGATATGGGTCCCTTTGAAGCCATGGAAGCCCTGGGCGCTAATAAGACCCGCTCTTTCTGGTCTGCCTGTGTTCCTCAGATCCTGCCTGTGTATCTGAGCCACTGCCTGTACTGCTTTGAGATGAATATCCGTGCTTCTGCCATTCTGGGTTACGTTGGTGCCGGCGGTTTGGGCATCACCATCAACGAATGCGTTGGCTGGCGTGACTATAACAGCCTTGGCATGGTGCTGCTCACACTCTTCGTCGTGGTTGTGAGCATTGAATTCTTCAGCGAGTACTTGCGTACCAAGCTGAGCTGAGGAGGGCAGACTTATATGAAGAAAAAGACTCTTGATCAGATCCTTACTGCGGACAATAAGAAGCTGAACCCTGCGGAGGTTCTGGCTCTGGAACCCAGAAAGTGGATTGCTTATCTTCTGATCGTTCTGATAATCGTGGCAATGGTGAGCTGGTCTGGCTCCGGTGTGGAATTCAGCGGACTCACTACCACTGGATCTCAGGTAGCAAAGGGTGTCGTTTCCGGTATTTTCAATCCGGATCTTGGCCTGATGTTCGGTACTTCGGATACCGATGTGCCCTATCTGCTGCTGCAGACCATCGCAATTGCTGTTCTGGGTACGGTTTTTGGCGCTATTCTTGCGATTCCTTTCGCTTTCCTGGCTTCTGATAACATTATGCCCAAGCCGATTGCTGTGGTATTCCGTGTAATCATCCTGCTGATTCGTACCATTCCCAGCCTGGTCTGGGCACTGATGTGGATCCGTGTTACCGGCCCTGGCGCTGCTTGTGGTGTTATCACCCAGTCTGTGTGCTCCATCGGCATGATCTCCAAGATGTACATCACCGCTATTGAGGATATCGATACCCGTATTCTGGAAAGCCTGGATGCCATGGGCTGCACCCCCTTCCAGAAGATTCGCTACGGCATCATTCCCCAGCTGACAGCCAGCTTTATTTCTACCACTATCTACCGCTTCGATATTAACCTGAAGGACGCTACTACCCTCGGTATCGTCGGCGCAGGCGGTATTGGCGCATCTCTGGTGCAGTGTCTGAACAGCCGCCGCTGGGCTATGGTCGGTTCCTTCGTTTGGGGCCTGATGATTCTGGTCGTTATCATCGAGTATTTCTCCACGAAAGTCCGCGCCAAGCTGGCACAGGGCAAATAACAAAGCAAAGAGATACCTCCTCGCCTTTCGGCCGGAGGTATCTTCTTATACAAAGGAAGGTCATTATGGATAAGAAATTGACGGTATATTTTACCAGCGATGTTCACGGTTATTTTTCTCCCGTGAACTATGCGACTGGTCAGCGGGCCGAAACAGGGTTGGCCAATTGCTTGTCAGCTTTTCGGAAGGATGGCAATACCCTCATTATCGATGGCGGTGATATGCTCCAGGGCAGCCCACTGACCTATTATCTGCATAAGAATAAAGCGCATTCTTCTCTCATTCCCGCTGCGGTGATGAATTGTGGGGGATATGATTTTGTGACTTTGGGCAACCATGACTTTAACTATGGCCCTGAGCATTTGCAGGAATATTTGGATGCGCTGGATGGTGTCTGTCTCTGTGCCAATGTGGAGGGTCTGCGAGGAATTCGAAAGACGGCAGTGGTGACCATGGAAAACGGCTTGCGGGTAGGCCTAACGGGTATTGTGACCCACTTTGTAAACCTGTGGGAGCGCCCGGAGAATCTTGAGGGACTCACTGTGAAAGAACCCATCCCTTGCGCAAAGGAAGCACTTCGGCAGCTGCGCGAGCAGAATGTGGATCTGACAATTTGCATTTATCACGGCGGATTTGAAAATGATTTGGATACTGGTAGATTGCTCTCCGATACCGGAGAAAATCAGGGATATGAGATTTGCAGGGATTTGAATTTCGACATTCTGTTAACCGGCCATCAGCATATTGCAATGCCGGGAAAGCGTCTGTTTGATACGTACATCTGCCAAACCCCGGACAAAGCAAAGCAGTATATTCGTTTGGAAGCAATGGTAAGCGGAAAGACGGATGCCGGCAACCAGGTGGCTGCAGGATTTCTGACTGCCGAAGCAAAGCTCATGGAGCCGGAAACACATACGAATCCTGAGGCAGCAGAGATCCTTGCCCCTGCGGATGCGGAGACTGCCGCCTGGCTGGATGTGCCTGTAGGCCATTTGGATACGGCGCTGCAGCCGAAGGATCCTCTGACTATGGCGGTAGAGGGCTCTTACATTGCGAACTTCTTCAATCAGGTGCAGCTGGAAGCCTCTGGGGCAGACCTGTCTGCCACATCCCTTGCGAATGAAGTCAAAGGGTTCAACAGGGAAGTTACGGTCCGGGATGTGGTTGCAACCTATGTATACCCCAATACTTTGGAAACCCTGGCGGTGAATCGAAAGGTTTTGGTGCAGGCCCTGGAGCGTAGTGCGGAATATTACGACTTCGATGAACAGGGACGGCTGTGCATCAGCGAAGCGTTTCTGAAGCCAAAAGTTGAGCATTACAATTTTGACTATATTTCCGGCTTGAAGGTAGTACTGGATTTGCGGCAGCCGAAAGGGAAACGCGTACAGTCTGTGAAGTATCAGGGTGAGGAACTGGCTGAGGATAGGGAATTGACGATCTGCATGAACAATTACCGTTCTACCGGTACCGGCGGTTATCCCTTCTATGCGGAATGTAAAAAAGTACGGGAGCAGCCTACGGAGATTGCAGAGATGATTATGGACTATGTTGTTTCTCACGGGGATATTCAAGTTGACAAAACTCAGTGGGTCACGATTCTGTATTAGGAGCGATTATGAATATTCTGATTGTGAATGATGATGGCATTGCTGCGGAAGGAATTGCCCTTTTGGCTCGTGCTGCCAAGCTGTTCGGAAAAGTATGTGTATTCGCGCCCAAGGAGCAATGCAGCGCAATGTCCCAAAGAATTATTCTGAACCGAAGCATCGCGGTAGAACCTGTAGATTTTCCGGTAGAAAATGTTGCAGCTTACAGCGTAGACGGTACCCCGGCAGATTGTGTTCGTGCGGCAATTGCGATTCTTCCGGAAAAACCGGATGCTGTTTTTTCCGGAGTGAATCGGGGATATAACATAGGCTTCGATATTGCATATAGCGGAACAGTTGCTGCAGCTATGGAGGCGCGAATGGCGGGAATCCCGGCTTTTGCATTCTCCAGGGATGAGCATGGAACCAACAGTATTCTGGAGCAAAATTTGCCGGATGTCATTGCGCGCCTCTTAAAAATGGAGATCTCTCCGGCTGAGATCTGGAATGCAAATTTCCCCGGATGTCCGGCAGAGAATTTGGGCGGAATTGTGTGGGATTGTGAGACGGCAAAAGAAGAGTACTACAACGGGAAAATGCGGGTGATGTCCACGGGTAAAGGGTGGAAAGTCAATTATCCGACTTCATTTGATGAGGATACTCCTTTGGTTAGAGGAGCCGAGAATACGGATCTGCGTGGAGCTTGCGAGAAAAAAATTACGATAAGTCGAATCAGATGCAGAGTGCTGTGAGAATCATAAGGGTATTTCCTTTGCTTGTAATATCGACGTTAACCTGCATTTAATGGTTCGAATCTCCTTGAATCAAAAATAACAGCCACCCGTAAGGGATGGCTGTTATTTTTGGCAAGAGGGACTCAAAATGATCCCCGTTTTCAAGTACTAGATTTGATTAACTCAAAGGATGCCACAAATGTGGGCACAAAAAAGGTGCGAGATTGTTTTATTTCGATTCTTGTGCAGGCTGCGGTCTTGGAATAGGCTTTGCGTTTGCGTGGTAGCTGGAATAGTGCCCCTTCAGGCCATCCCAGACTTCGTTGCAAGCATCCAGGGTTTCTTTGCTCAGAGGCTTGGTTCTCTGAACCATGTCCAGATTCTGAACCACGTGGGAATTCTTACTCGCGCCGATGATTACGCTGTCCATGCATTACTTCGCATATAGTAAGTTCATCACACGGTTCTTTCAATCTCAAATACTTCTAGGGAGTTTACTCCTGCATTCAAGGAAATCGCTCCGCCGCCGTTTTTAAGAGAGCAGTTCCTGCAGCTTTCTGGGATGCCGGTCTTTACTTTTGCATCGCCTGTGTTATAATGAAACGGTACTTTCCCCGCAAATGAAATACATACGAGGAGAATGCTTATGAAGCTGAACAACAAACAAACGGTCTTTGTCGGTTTTGCCTTCCTTGCCATCTGCGCCTTCTGGCAGATGTATGACAATCTGGTGCCGCTGATTCTGACGAACACCTTCCACGTGAATGAGACTCTGTCCGGCGTGGTCATGGCTGCGGACAATGTGCTGGCTCTGTTCCTGCTGCCTCTGTTCGGCGGGATCTCCGACAAGTGTACCAGTAAGCTCGGCAGACGCCGTCCGTTTATTCTGTTCGGAACCGTCGCTGCCGTTGTACTGATGATGGGACTGCCCCTCCTTGCCGACAGCTACCATGCAGCAGCGGCGACATGGAAGATCGCTGCGTTCATTTTCATCCTTGGTATGCTGCTGGTTGCCATGGGCACCTACCGCTCTCCTGCGGTGGCGCTGATGCCTGATGTGACACCCAAGCCCCTGCGATCCAAGGCCAATGCCATCATGAATCTGATGGGTGCCGTGGGCGGTATCCTCTATCTGCTGGTGACGACCTTCCTGTATAAGACCAAGAGCGAAACCTATATCACCTACCTGCCCCTGTTTCTGATCGTGGGCGGCATCATGCTCTCTGCGCTGGCAGTCATCATGTTCCTTGTGGATGAGCCCAAGCTGGTTGCGCGGCAGAAAAAGTATGAGGAAGCCCATCCGGAGGACAACCTGGTCACCGTGACGGAAAACGGTGAGGAACTTCCCACCGAGGTGAAGAAGAGCCTGGCGTTCCTGCTGGCTTCCATTGCCCTGTGGTTCATCGGCTACAACGGTGTGACCACCTGGTTCTCCGTTTACGCAGAGAAAATGTGGAGCATGAGTCTGGGCCAAGCCAATACCTGCCTGACCATTGCAACCGGTGGTGCTATCGTCAGCTATATCCCCATCGGTATTGTGGCGAGCAAGATCGGCCGCCGCAAGACCATCCGCTTCGGTACGATCGTGCTGTCTTCCTGCTTTGCGCTGGGCTTTGTCTATACCCTATTCTTCGGCACATTTTCGCCTGTGCTGTATGTCCTGTTTGTGCTGATCGGCTTTGCATGGGCATCCATCAACGTCAATTCGCTTCCTATGGTAGTGGAGATGTGCAAGGGCAGCGAGGTGGGCAAGTTCACCGGCCTTTACTACACTTTCTCCATGACCGCACAGATCGTCACACCCATCGTTGCCGGCTTCCTGCTGCGCAATGTGGATTACCGTGCGCTGTTCCCCTATGCCGCAATCTTTGTCTTTGCCTCCTGTGTGACCATGGGATTTGTTAATCACGGCGACAATAAAATTGAAGCGAAGGTCGGTCTGGAGGCCTTCGATGTGGATGACTGATTTTGGGAGATGATTCCATGGTGATTGCTGCTGCAATAATCATGCTTTTTGTCTGCGCTCTGCTCCTGTCCCAGCGGGGAAGAAGGGGCCAGCCTGCGCTGGGGGAACTGCGGAAGTGGAAGTATGCCCACCGGGGACTGCATGACGAAACAAAGCCGGAAAACAGCATGGCGGCATTCCGGGCCGCGCTGGAGGGCGGCTTCGGCATCGAACTGGATGTGCACCTTCTGAAAGACGGCACGCTGGCGA
Source organism: Faecousia sp. (assembly GCA_045628895.1). Classification (GTDB taxonomy): domain Bacteria; phylum Bacillota; class Clostridia; order Oscillospirales; family Oscillospiraceae; genus Faecousia. The sequence continues at coordinate 2,668 of JAZQQD010000121.1, read as the reverse complement.
TCCTACATGACTCCGATCTAAAGCGGGTTACCGGGCAGATGGGCAGGATCGAGGATCTGACTGCCGATGATCTGGGTAAGTACCGCCTGAACGGGACGGAGGAGACCATCCCCACTTTCCGGCAGGTGCTGGAGTTGTTTGACGGAAAGACCCCCATGATTGTGGAGGTCAAGAGCGCAGGCCAAAACTACGCTGCGCTGACGAAGGCAACCTGCGAGATGCTGGATCGGTTCCCGGGAACCTATTGTGTGGAATCTTTTGATCCTAGGTGTATCCGTTGGCTGAAGCAGAACCGTCCGGATGTCGTCCGCGGCCAACTGGCGGAGCATTTTAAGCCTTCCCCCGACGGAGCAAGCCGGTTGCTCCTTTTTGCGCTGACGTACAATCTGCTGAATTTCCTGACGCAGCCGGATTTCGTGGCTTACAAGTATGCTGACCGGAACAGAACATTCTGCAACCGGATCTGGCGGAAGCTGTGGGGCGTTGCGGGTGTTTCTTGGACGCTGCGCAGCCGCGAGGAGTATGAAACTGCGGCCTCTGAGGGCTGGATCCCCATTTTTGAGAATTTCGTACCATAAAAAAACCGGGAAGGGTAACCTTCCCGGTTTTTTGCGCGGAGATAGTGTCCATCTTTCCTGCATGCATGATACCCATTGACATATGACAAAGTTGACAAATAATTATACTTTTTTAATTGATTTTCTCCGGGAAAATACTATTGTTTAATTAGAGGAATCTTGAAAGGAGAATCTTTATGAACCAACTTGTATTTGAGCCGATAAAACCTGTTGTGCAGACAAAATTCGGAGCACTGCGTGGTGTTACCTACGGCGGAGTCAATATCTTCATGGGTGTTCGTTATGCGAAAGCAAAACGTTTTATGATGCCGGAGGAGCAGGATAGCTGGGAAGGAATCAAAAACGCTTATAGAGCCGGTCCCGTCTCCAAGCTTGTGAACGGTCACAATCCCTTTGACTATTATAGAGGACTGCATTTGCTTCACGCGGAAAGCGAAGATTGCCAGAATTTGAACATTTGGGCACCAAAGACTCTGAACGGTTCCAAAAAGCCGGTCTTTGTTTTTATGCACGGAGGCGGTTTTTCCGCAGGAAATGCAGTAGAAGAATACTCCTTTGATGGTTTTAATCTGGCTCATTTCGGCGATGTGGTTTTTGTATCCATTAATCACCGTCTAAACATTCTTGCGCACTTTAATCTTTCAGAGTATGGTGAGCAATTCAAGGAGTCCGTAAACGTAGGCATGGCAGATCTGGTTGCTGCGCTGAAATGGATTCATGAGAATATCGAAGCATTTGGCGGCGATCCCGAAAATGTAACTATCTGCGGCCATTCCGGCGGTGGTGGAAAAGTGCTGGCTATGTACCAGATCGAAGAAGCTGCAAAATACTTCACACGCGGTATCTGTATGAGCGGTATCATCGGCGGCGGCCCTGAATCCAACATGCAGGATAGCACCGAAGTTGTGAGGGCTGTTTTGGATGATTTAGGCATTACCAAGGAAAATATCGATAAAGTATTTGATGTTCCCTATGAGGATCTGGCTGCCTCCTTCCGTAAGATTCAAAGCGAGAAACGAAAAGAAGGTAAGATCGTTACTTTGTCTCCTATGAAAACTGACTACTTCTACGGTCTTCCCGGAGAAACCGGGTTTGCACCTTGGTCCGCAGATAAGCCTTTGATGATCGGTACCGTCCTCGGCGAATTCGCAAGAAATGACCTGACGGAAGAATGGAAAATGTCAATGACGGAGGAAGATAAGATCACCTATCTGAAAAACCGTTTTGGTGTACATGCCGATAGACTTATGGAACTGTTCCGCAAGGCATATCCCACCCACGATATCATTGACCTTGCCTATGTCGATACCATGTTCCGCGTTCCTGCCCTGCGTGGACTAAACAAGAAAGCGGAAAACGGCTGCGGTAATACATGGAATTATCTGTGTGCCTATAATCCCCCGGAGAACGGCTATGCACCAATTTGGCACGGCGGCGATGTTTGCTATGTATTTATGAACGAAGATAAGGTCTTCGTTCTCAATGAGGCGGTTTATGGACAGCAAATGGCAAATATCTTCAGTAATGCATTTCTGAACTTTACCAAATATGGCGATCCTAACTGCAACTATCTGCCAAAATGGGAACCTTATACGGAGAAGCATCATAATACCATGGTTATCGATAAGGTAAGTGAGCTGAAGGAAGCCTTCGATGAGGAGCTGGTAAACCTGGTATTGGAAGCAACTCCTAAATTCAAATTTTTCTGATTATTACATGGGGGAGGTCCATAACAAGCGTGCCTCCTTTGCGTGTGACGACGGCATTTACTCGCATAAATGTCTCCTTTACATTAAGAATTAGGTTTCCCCTACACTTTAGGGGAAACCTCTTTTGTTTATAGAAATTTTTACAATTAGGGACGTGAAAAAAGAGGCCAATTCTTCGAAACAAAGCCCCCCAATTAGCCTTAAAATGGGGGAGAAAGGACCTGAGGAGATTCGTTTGCATTTTTGCCCAATGGGGCAAAAATTAAGGTGTTGCCGCCATCGAGACTGGCGGCAAGCAACCCGCCACCGGAGGTTCGCATTTAATGGTTCGAATCTCCACAAGACCAAAAAGAAACCACCCCAATGGGGTGGTTTCTTTTT